>CAZBQH010000193.1:0-9887 GCA_964493915.1 uncultured Nitrospiraceae bacterium | reverse complement strand
CCGATTAAGATGGCGGAATCCGGAGACTGCACAGAGAGACGGATGTTCCCGTCTTCCGTAGCATCGCAACCGACAGCGCCTTCCATTCCCATACGGTTGATCACCTCGCCCAGCAGCGCGGCGGCCTCGTTTCCGCGGCCCTCGAGATCAACGTCGCAGGGCGCCTTTTGGGGAGCATCGCTCCGTTCTCGATGCTTGGGCTCGGTCCTTGTCTTAGGCGCCGCCTCAGGCAGATCCTCTTGTTGTGAGGCAGGAGTTTGCTCCTTTTCGGCTGCCGGGGCAGATGCTTGACGCCGACCGACCTTCTCACCGCGACCGCCTGCAGACGTTTCGCTGCGCCGGCCGATCGGTTTGGCTTTTCTACCTGGTCTGGTTCCTTTCTCCCGCGTTTCTTCCTCGACGCTGCTTTCTACAGGCGCCTTTTCTTCATGCAAATCAGGCAGGTGTTCGGCACTGACGCGCACTTTAACATCCCGTGCGCCAAAGCCGAACAGGCCGCGGCTTCCCTCATCAAGAATCTCAACGTCGACTTCGTGGCGTTCAGCCCCAAGTTGTTGCAGCGCGTTCTCTATGGCCTCTTCACGCGTCTTAGCGGTTACTTCGACCGATCTCATCGTCTCATGCCTCCTCTCGCCAAGGCGAGTATCGCTATTCCTTCCGGAGTATCTTTTGCAGCAACGAGCGAAGGGAGGCCGGGTCTCGCGCGTTGTTGGGATGTGGCGCAACTTGTCTTGATTTGGTCTTCATCTTCGCGCGTTTTGCCTCCTTAGCGCGTTCTCTTTGACGAGCTTTAGCTGCTGTATAAAAATGTTGCGGTTTCTTTGACGGCTTTTTTTTCTGTGGTGCCTCGACTTTTCCTTGGGCGACGGGAGTGAGGAACTGCTGGAAAATGCCGAGCACCGTGCTCGTGAGGATGTACAGGCTAAGTCCTGCCGCCATGTTGTAGCATATCACAGCAAAAAACACGGGCATGATGGTCATCAGCATCTTTTGCTGGGATGTTTGGGCCGGACCTGAAGTAGGCATTACCTTCTGGCTTACAACCATGGAGAGACCCATCAGGATGGGCAGCAGATTGAGGTAAACCAAGGCAGAGCCGACTATAGGTACCACCTCCATCCACGGCAGGTGCAGGAAGTGGTCTGGCTCCGAAAGATCGCTGATCCACCGGTAATCGCCCCACTTGATCAGCACAAACGGGGCCCCGCGCAGTTCATAGGCGCTCCAAAGCATGCGGTAAAGAGCAATGAACACCGGCATCTGCAGAATGAGGGGCAAACAGCCGCTGACAGGGTTGATGCCCCGTTCGCGGTAGAGCTCCATCATCCGCTTGGTCATCTCTTGCTGATCCTCGCCGTACTTAGCCTTAAGCTGCTCGATCTCAGGTGCGAGGAGCTGCATTCGCTTCATGTTCCTCATGCTCTTCAGTGTCAGAGGAAACATGGCCATGCGCACCAACACCGTCAGCAAGATGATGGCTACGCCGTAATTAGGGACAATCAGGTAGAAGAAATTGAGGATTCTAAGCAGCAGTTTCGCGAACCAGTCCATCAAATCAAAATGGCTGAAGAACCGCTGCACCGTGGCCAAAGTAGGCCAAGCGGCCTCGAGCGTATCGAGCTTACTCGGTCCAATGTAGAGTCGGAACGCTCGCTGATCTGTCTGCTCAGGCAAAACCTCGAAACGAGGTACGGCCAATCCAAAACGGAAACGGCTGTCCTGCCCAACCGCCCATGCACGAGCCGATTCGAAGTTTTCAGGACGCAACGCCACGACGAAATAGGCGCTCTTTACCGCGACCCAGTTCGCATCAGGCACGAAATCCCAGACCGCCTTCTCGCCGTCGCCTGCGAAGTCGGAGGTCTTGACCGACTCGTTCCGTCCGTCGACGCGCATCACCAAGGTCTGTTTGACGCCCTTGGCAAGGTCGGCCGAAGACACGTTCGGACCCCAGTTGAGCATATAGGCCGGCGTCTCATCCATCCCCAACACCACAGGCCTGTCTCCAAGGCCCGTAACGGCCACCTCGACATCAACGACATAGGGAGCCTTACTTAGACGGAACCTCTTGCGCACCTCGAATGCGGGCAACCGCAATGTAAAGGTCAGGCTTTCTTGCGCCTCGTCGTGCGTCACATCGTAGCGCAGCCAGTCCAGCTCGTCCTGAATGCTTTCACCCGTAAAGCGAAGGCCCAGCGGATACACGGTTTGCGTGTCTTGCGTGATTTCGTGAGGCTCGGGCACGAGCTGGATCATGGCGCCGCGTTCGAGCTTGACGTAAGCCCTTTTGAGACGTGCGCCGATCCGCGTAAAGACCAGCTTCAGCTGCTCGTTCTCGAGCGTCGCCTCATCCTGAGCGGGGTCCTCTTGCACGGCGCGGGGAGGCAAAGAAAACTCGCCTTCGCCGACACCTGCCGGACGCGCGGCGACAGGAGAAGGAGCGGCAACTTCCTCTTCCTCCGCCTGCGGCGCCTCGGAGGCCTCCTGTCCGGTTTGAGAAGCGGGCTGCTCTACGGGGGGTCGCTTGGGCACGAAAAACGTGAACCAAGCGAAAACAAGAACAGTCATCAGGATGATGGCAATAAACTGATTGCGCATCATCTGTTTGTCTTGGTTGTTGTCATCCCACAACTTGGGTGTTGCTCCCAAGGAAGCGGATAAGCCTGAATCCCGGCGGGGCAGCTATGGGACGGGGTCGTAGCCGCCTTTGCAGAAAGGTTGGCAGCGGAGAATACGCCATAGGGTTAACGTCCCCCCTTTTAATACGCCGTGCCGTTTCAGCGCTTCCACGGCATATTCGGAGCATGTCGGCATAAACCGGCAATTCGCCCCTAAAAAAGGGGATATGCACCGTTGGTAACAGCGGATGAACAGAATCAAAACCTTACTCACTCAACATGTCTCCGTTACGGAAAAGCTTGTACACCGCCTCCTGAACACCGCGAAAATCGAGCGTTGCGGCGGCGGGCCGCGCTACGAGGACCATCTGGAGATTGTCCGCCAAATGGGGGCGGTAAGCACGATAGACCTCCCGGAGAAATCGCTTGATTCGGTTGCGTACCACGGCCTTGCCCACTTTACTGGACACGGCAAATCCAACCCTTCGTCCTTGCCCTTCGCGCCGGACCACATAGAGGATAAATGTCTGCCCCACCCGCTTCTCCCCGTCCCGGTAGATGGATAGGTAATCGCTTCGGCGGGTAAGCCGCTCCTCACGTGGAAAGCTATGAAGGCCCGGCAAATCAGGCTCATCACCTCCAGATTACGCCGTCAGGCGTTTGCGTCCCTTGCGGCGGCGCCGGCGGATTACTTCGCGCCCGCCCACCGTCGCCATCCGTGAGAGAAAACCATGATCCCGCTTTCTCTTAATATTAGACGGTTGAAATGTTTGTTTCACGCTCCTCTCCTTGTCATGACACTCAACTCAAACTGGAATAAGCAGAATTTTGATGTATGACGCCTAAACCCGCAACAGTATAGTCGACAAACCCGGCCCGAGTCAAACTTCCGCTGCCCACGCGTTGGTCTCGCATCTCGATGAAACGGCTCCATCTGTCCGCTGGAAACCTGCCCGGCAACGTCCTCCTATCGCAACCCTGAGGTGAATTGACATCCTAAGAGAGGACCGGAACCGGAAAACAGTACCTACAGACGACCTTGGCATGGACGAAAACCCCGCAGATGCCTTTGCGCCCCGGAGTGCAAATGAACAGGCTGGAGTCCCTTTCACTTCTCAGTTCACGACGAAAGCAGAACCAGAAGTCCTTAAGGCATAAGGAGTTGGGATTGACGCGCACAAGCAGTTCGTCCAGGGGTGGTCTTAATAGGCTGTGGCGAAGCCGTCATACCCTTCGAGCACGGATTCTAGCGACGAACCAAGATGGGGGCTCGTGGGAGAGGGTTGCAGCCTCTGATTTCCGGCAGGACGCGGCTGAGATATTGCTGGAACGGTTTTCAACTTACCTAATCAACGGCAAGATGCCGCTCCCGAAGACTATCCGTCCTGCTCGGGCAGGCCGCCGACTGGTCAGGTTTTCAATCGTCCTTTGCATCTCATGCAAGACGCCTGCTTGTGTTTCTCGAGAATCGCAGGCGCTTCAAAGCGAACCAGATCGCGGGCCTGAAGCCACCTCGATCCGATGCACAAGGGTTCCGACGAACGCCTGCACCTCATGCAGCCCCTGTTTCTGTCCCTCTTCCACATCTCGACCGCCCGGCAAGAGGCTGCGTTTGCAGGGATGCGAGAGAATCAGTAAGATCCTTTGAAGCGCATCCAAGCGTGTCGTGACGCAGGATGCGTGGAGGTCAGGGCGGTTGGCAGCGAATCTGGGCCCCGCGGGTGGGCTCCATTGCCGGCAAACGTGCAAAACTGCAAATAGGGACTGTCATGGAAGAGATCAAGATTCCGCAGTTGGGTCAGTCGGTCGAAGAGGCGGCGATTGTCGAATGGTTCAAGAGAGAGGGCGACTCAGTCAAACAGGGCGAGCCGCTTTTCAGCATCCAGACAGACAAGGCCGAAATCGAATGCGAGTCGACGGCCGACGGTGTCCTGCGCAAGATCCTCGTCGAGCCGGATGTATTCGTACCCGTGCTTTCCGTGGTAGCCCTGGTCGGAGACGCTCAGGAATCTCTGCCCGACCTTGCCGCCTACGAAACTGCGGAAGGAGGCCCCGTTGAACAAGCGGCCGGCGAGCAACCGACGGTTGAAGACGCACGTGAAACGGCGGCGGGGGCGGAGTCCCGCGCTCCGGGCGAAGAAGGCGGGCGGAAGGCCGTATCGCCCCGGGCCCGCAAAAAAGCCGGGACGCTCGGGGTGGATCCGGGTGTTGTGGCGGGAAGCGGCCCGGGAGGGCGGGTCATTGAAGCGGACGTGGTTGCCTACGCCGAATCCAGACCCTCTGTTCGCGCCACGCCAACGGCCCGCCGCCTTGCGGAGGCCAAGGGCGTGGATGTGACCGCCGTCGCGGGAACCGGCGTCGGGGGCAAAGTCACCAAAGAGGATGTCCTGCGCGGCGAGGCAAGGCCTGCCCCGGCTGCTCCGGAACAACCACCCTCTGGGCGCCCCCTTTTGGCGCCGGGCGAGGCGCGCCGCGTGCCTTTAACACCCATGCGCCGAATCATCGCCCAGCGGATGGCCGAGAGCAAGTTTTCGGCGCCCCACTATTACATGACCATCGAGGTCGATATGGCCGCCGCGAAGGCGTTCCGTGCCGGCGTTCCTTTCAAGGTATCCTTTAACGATCTGATCGTGCGTGCGACAGCCCTGGCGATTGGGATGCATCCTCAAGTGAATGCGCGTTGGGCCGGGGACGCCGTCGAGGAGGTTGGGGACATCAACTTGGGCATAGCCGTTGCCTTGCCCTCCGGACTCATCGTACCGGTCGTCAAGCAGGCGCAAACCAAGTCGCTCCAAGCGATTAGCTCCGAGAGCAAGGACCTCGCTGAAAAAGCCCGGAGCGGCAAATTGACGCCCGCGGACTACGCGGGAAGCACTTTTACCATATCCAACCTCGGCGCTTTCGGGATTGACCATTTTACCGCCATCATCAACCAGCCCAACAGCGCAATTCTTGCCGTAGGCCAAATCAAAGACAGGGCGGTTGTCATCGACGGCGGGATTCACATACGGCCTATCATGAAACTGACGT
This sequence comes from uncultured Nitrospiraceae bacterium, assembly GCA_964493915.1. GTDB lineage: Bacteria > Hydrogenedentota > Hydrogenedentia > Hydrogenedentales > SLHB01 > CAZBQH01. Next base: position 4,239 of record CAZBQH010000193.1, on the reverse strand, counting down.
TGTCAAGCGACCATCGGGTGATCGACGGGGCGGTCGCGGCCCAGTTCATGAGCTCGCTGAAAGAGATTCTCGAGAAGGCAGATTTTTAGCCGAGAGCGTTGTTCTTAAGGCGGGGCGGGTTGGGAGAGTCTGATGTTGGAGTGCGATGTTGCGGTCATTGGCGCAGGCCCCGGCGGATATGTTGCGGCGATACGAGCAGCTCAATACGGCGCAAGGACCCTGGTAGTCGAGCGCGCGGAATTGGGCGGCGTCTGTCTGAATTGGGGCTGCATTCCTACAAAGACCCTGATCTACACGGCAGAACTGTACAAGAAGATGCAGCATGCCGCGGATTTTGGACTCGAGGCTAGCTCGGTGGCCGTTGACATGAAGGCATTGATTAAGCGCAAGGACATTGTGGTCCGCAAGAACACAGGGGGCGTTCGAACACTCTTCAAGGCGCAAGGAATCGAGCTTGTCAACGGCGAGGCGACGATCCCGAGCCCGGGTCGGATTGTGGTGAATGGCGAAGAGATCGCCGCCAAATCCATCATTGTGGCCACTGGAAGCGAACCGGGTCAGGTCCAGACCTTGCCGACGGACGGCAAAACGGTTATCACAAGCACGGAAGCCCTCGATTTGACCTATACGCCGGAGAGCGTCCTGGTGATCGGAGCAGGCGCCGTCGGCGCTGAGTTTGCCCACATCTGGAATGCTTTCGGCGCAAAGGTTTATCTTGTCGAGATGCTTCCTCATGTGCTGCCCTTCGAGGATGAAGAGCTCACCGCGCAGTTGGCTCGGCTCTTCGCGAAGGCCGGCATAGACGTGCGAACCGGCACCACGGTGTCTAAACTCGATGTAGACAAGGGCAAGGCCCATGTAGAACTCGAAGGCGAGAAGCCCGGTTCGGTCGAAGCCGACCTTGTCCTTGTGGCTGTCGGCAGAAAGTACAACTCCGACATCGTAACGCGCAATCCAGGCTTGGGCATCGAGGTAGACGAACTCAGGCGCATTCGCGTCGATGAATACATGGCCACTGGGGCCCCCGGCATCTACGCTATCGGCGACGTGGTCGGCAAGACGATGCTCGCCCACGGTGCGTCTGCTGAAGGGCTTGTGGCCGCGACGAATGCCACGGGCAAGGAGAAGCGCAGGATGGACTACCGCGTCGTGCCCGCCTGCAACTTCACCTCGCCTGAAGTGGCAAGCGTGGGGCTCACGGAACGTAAGGCCCGCGAACAAGGGATCGATGTCCATGTCGGCCGGTTCAGTCTTAAGGCGAGCGGCCGGGCGTACACTATGAATGCTACGGACGGCATGATAAAGATCGTAGGGGACCAAGCAACAGACGAGGTGGTCGGCGTCCACATCATGGGGGCCGAAGCGGGGGAACTGATTGCGACGGGGGCGCTGGCGATGTCAATGGAGGCCACTGTTGAAGAGATCGTGCATACTATCCACACCCATCCCACCATTGCGGAAGCCATGCACGAGGCCGCTGAGGATTACTATGGACTAAGCATTCATACCCCGCCGCGCAAGTAGCATGCAAGGGCTTCTGCCCTTTAAATCTGATGGGAGTGCAGGTTGCGGCCCTTTTCCAGAAACATTGTCGAAACGCTTATCTGCTTGATCCTTCTTGGCCTCATAGCCGCGCTGGTTCTGTATCCCGCATTGATCAAAGGCGCCGCGCCAGTCGCTGCCGACCGGATTCTCCTGTCGCGGCCATGGCAGGAGGCGCAGCCTGAAGGCCTGCAGTCGCCGTCCCACCCCTACGCGTATCTGCAGTCGGCGCGCTACTACCCGTGGCTTAAGTTCATCGGCGACTCGACGCAACGCGACGATTCGCTCCTATGGTATCCCCTGGAAGGCTGCGGCATGCCCTTTTACGCCCTGTGGCGAAGCCGCTGCCTATCACCCTTCACCATACCGTTCTACTTCATGCCTCCCTTCGCCGGTCTCCAACTGGCGGCCTTTCTCAAGCTGGTGCTGGCCGGCCTTTGTGCATTCTATGCGGCCCGCCGTTTCGGCTTCGCGTTGCCTCTTGCCCTCTTCATCGGCGCATCCTTTGAGCTCAGCGCAGCCCTCCTTCTCTGGCTCGGCTGGCCCCTCAGCGACGCCTTGCCCTGGCTGCCTCTATTGCTCATCTTCGGCGAGCGGCTTGCGTTGGGCCAGCTCCGTTACTGGCCTTTGGGATCGTTGGTGCTTGCGCTAATGCTCTTCGGCGGATCTCCCGAAACGGCGGCCGTTTCCAGTATTTTCCTCCTCGTCTATCTCCTTCTCCGGATGCTGTATGACCGGCGCGGATGGAAAGCGCTACTTGCTGCCGGGGGCGTTCTTGTCGTAAGTATCCTCGTCGGCGTTGCTTTAGCCGCCGTGCAAATCCTGCCTTTTATCGAGTTTGTTGGGCAAGCGTCTCGCAACAGCAACAGTGAAACCGGCGGCCGGTTGCTTATCTCAGACTTGGGCGTGTTCTTCTTCCCATGGCTCGTGCTCTCCGGCCCCAGCGTGGTCGTGCGCGACGCCAGCGTTGCGGGGTTCAACCTAATCGGCATGTTGCACGCCGGCCTCATTCCCGTGCTTCTGCTCCCTCTCTGGTTTGCACTGCGCCGCTACACGCCCCCGTTGCGCCGGCATCGCGTCGAGTCGATGCTCATCGCCGCGGCCCTCATGACGGCTGCGGCCTATCTAACCGGCTGGCTGGGCGATCGCGCGCCGTTTCTCGCGCTGCTCGGCCCCGAGCATTGGCTCGCCGCAAACGGCCTTGTTCTCTCATGGCTGGCGGCAGCGGCGGCGGAAGAGTGGCTCGTTCTTGATCCTGCCGGCTGCAAAGCCACGATTAAGCGCCTGCTGATTCTAGGGCCGGTGCTGGTGTTGCTGGCGGCGGCCGCCCTTGCGGCGCGCCCCCATGTCCCACGGCCGGACGCGCCGTCCCTGGGCTTGCAGATAGGTCTGACCTGCTTCTTCGCGGCGGCACTGCTCGCGCTCATGATCGTCACGCTGCTCAAACCGTCGGGGACCTTGATGGGCTACACGATGTCCGTTTTGGGCTGCGCCGAATTGCTGTTGGCGTTGCACGCAGGTATCCCATTCGCCAATCGCGAGCACGTCTTCCCGCGTACGCAATTCGTCGAGGCCCTTGACGAGGCCGGCGGACGTTTGGGAGGGACTTCACGGCTGCAGGGTTGGCCTCTGGCGGGCAACAGCATTGCCCAAGCCTATGCGCCTTCTGGTATCTACCTCGAGCGCGCCCGCACGTATCTTGAAGACGCACTTTGGCGCCCCCGGCGTTCCCGGAATGGAACCGTGAGCGGCTTGATCTTGGGACGCGACGAATTGGCCGGCCCTTACGCTGAGATTCGCGCAGACCTCACGATTGCACATGTGTTTCCAGAGGGGTTTGTCCTTGCCCGCGACACGAAAGCCAAACCCCGAGCTTGGCTTTCTTACGCCGCAACGAGGAATGAGAACGGCCATCCAGAACCCATAGACGCCAACACCACTCCTGCCGATCCAGAGAAACGTGCGCTTGCTGCCGCCGAACAAGACTGGGAACCCGCGGAAATCGTCAATGAGACAAACGCAAGCGTAACGATCTCGGCCCATGCGCGTACAGAAGCAGTCCTGGTGCTCAGTGACACCTGGTACCCCGGATGGAAAGCGACAGTGGACGGAGCCGAGGCCAAGGTCTATCCCGTAGACGGTCTGTTGCGGGGCGTGACGGTGTCCGAGGGACGGCACACAGTCGTGTTCAACTATGAGCCGCGAATGCTCACGACGGGGCTATTCGCCAGCGGCGCTGCGCTGCTCATCTGCGTCGGCGGCTGGCTGTTCCCCCTCCTCCGCCCCAACTGATTTCTCCTGAATTCTTTCAAGGGCGGCTTCCACCTTCTTCGACGCAGGCAGACCAAGAAGGCGGGCTTGGCTGTAAAACGGAGCGGCCCGTTCAGGATCCTCCATTTCCACAGCATACCACCAGGCGGCGTTATACCAGGGCGGCCCGTAATCCGGGACCTCTTTGGTCAACGTGCAGGCCATGTCGAGGGCCGCTCCAACATCACCGTTCCGGGCTGACGCGACGGACAGTGCGTTTCTTGCTTCCAGGAAAGACGGATCAGCCTCGACGGCTTTCCCGAAGCACGCCAAGGCTTGTTCGATATCTTTCTGACTAAGAAAGCTACGGCCGAGAGCATACATGCTGACGGGATCCTCGCGAAGGCCCAAGGCGCAAACCAGCGCGCGGCTCACCGCCTCGGCGGA
>CAZBQH010000192.1:0-6483 GCA_964493915.1 uncultured Nitrospiraceae bacterium | reverse complement strand
TGGCGATCACGACCAGCAGCTCAATCAGTGTAAAACCTTTTCGAGACCTTTTCATGATGATGTCCTCCTGCAGTTCACTTACACGTGGATTGCCCCAACTCAGTACCTGTTCGGACAATTCCTGTGTCCGAACTCTGTGAGCATAGCAAAACGATCACCTGTTGTCAATAGGGTTTCACTCCGGCCCTGGACGAAGCTAGCCGGGCGCCAAGACCGCCTCTCGCCGCCACAGAATCGGCACAGGGAGCATATAGGTCAGGGGCGTCCTGATTTCCCCCCGAACGTGCCGAAAGACAAGCTCTGCTGCCATCTCGCCCGCTAAGGAGAAGTCCGGGCTGGTCGTCGGGATGGAGGGACGGACACTCTGGGCCGCACCAAGGTTATCGAACCCTACGACACGTAACTGCTCGGGGATGCGGATGCCGAGTTCGGCTGCAATCATCGTGATGAAAATGGCATAGCCGTCCTCATAAGCGACAACGGCCGTCGCCCTGTCGGCTTGCTGTTTCCAAATGGTAAGATGTTGACGCACTTCGAGTTGCGGGTTAGTAATAGGCCAACTTACCTCCCAGCGGTCCTCGGGGCGCGGTGTGAGCCCTGCATTTCTCATAGCGGCCAGGTAGCCTTGGAGCCGGTCATGGTTGGATCGGTGAAACAGCGGCCCATTCTTTGCCCGGGCTTCCATAAAAACGATGCGCTTGTGTCCTTCGTCAATCAGCCGACGGGTCATCTCGTAGCCCGCGCGTTGGTTGTCGAAAATCACCTGAGCGCGTTCCTGCTCGGGATAGGCGATATCAATCAGAACAACCGGAAATCCCTGGAAATCTGTGCGAAGATAATCGTCGTGAAGCTGCATGTGCATTCGAACTACTGGGTAGAGGACAACGCCCTCGCAGCCCGCCTCCATCATGCGGCGTACCTCGCTGTGTTCGGACTCATAGTCCCAGTTTGATGCAGCCATCAGTACATGGAAACCGTTCGCCCTGCATGCCCGCTCGACACCCTGGTAGATGTGCATCATCATCTCTGCAGGCGAGATAATGCGCTGTTCGGCCAAGCCAGCCTGCGCCGCGTTAGGCATGACGAGACCCAGCGTGCGGGCCCCGCGTTCAGGCCGCGCGGCGCTTGGGTTACGCACGTAACAGCCTTTTCCATGACGCTTTACAACCCACCCTTGGGCCTCGAGTATGCCCAGAGAATGAGCGATCGTGGCTTTAGACGCTCCATAGCGCTGCTGGAGATCCCGAACGGTGGGCAGGCGATCGCCGGGGCGCACTTGGCCGTTCTGAATGCAATCGGCCAGGATGCGAGCTGCAAGCGTAGACGAGAGAGACGGGCTCATAGCGGTGAACAGGTTTCCTTCCTAAGTGTTCGAACACTATCCTCTGTTCACAGTATGCCATGCCAACGTCTCTACGTCAACGCCGATCTTTCACCTTGGTGTGAAGGGCCTAGAACCGAGCCTTACTGAACTCTTGCGAAACCACGCGGCCCATCGGCATGCGCGGCATGGGCGCCCGGCAGTCGCCGCCTCGGTATTCCCCGTCCAGGGTCAGTCAGCGCACGAAGCCGGGGGCAAAACCGCTGTCGACATTTATGATGAGTCCGGTTGATTTCCGCAGGTCGGGGCCGACCAGCACGTAGACCGCCGCCGCGATGTCCTCTGGCAAAACTTCTTGCTTCAGGAGAGACCGTTGGGCGTAGTATTTGCCGAGATCCTTTAACTCGACGCCGTAGGCTTGTGCGCGCTGCTCGCCCCATGGACCTGCGAACTGGCCCGAGCCCCGGACGACGGCATCGGGATTAACCACGTTCACCCTGATGCCGTAGGGGGCCAAATCTACGGCAACTAGACGCGCCTGGTGGATCTGCGCCGCCTTGGCGGCGCCGTAGGCAACGTTCTTGGGTCCGGCGTAGAGGCCGTTCTTGCTCGCGATGTAAACGATATCGCCGCCCTGGCCTTGTTGCTGCATAATCCTCGCCGCCTGCTGCGCGCAAAGGAAACTGCCGCGGGGCATGACGGCGTTCTGCCGGTCGTACTCCTCGATGGTTGTTTCAGTCAGAGGCCGGCTCAGGGAAAGGCCGGCGTTGTTGACGAGAATGTCGAGCCGTCCCCAATGGGCGACCACGGCTTGAAACGCCGCCTCGACCGAGGCCGGGTCTGTCACGTCGCAAACGACGGAGTGGACGTTTTCGGGGCCATGGTCGTGGCTCAGGCCGGCTTCTGCTTTGTCGAGGCGTTGCTCATTGGTAGCCGCGATGGACGCCTTTGCCCCTTCGCGCAGCAGGCGTTGTGCTGTGGCCAGACCGATGCCGCTCGAACCCCCGGTTATCATCGCCACTTTGCCGCTGAGCGGCTTGCCGTTCCCGTGATCGCTCATGTTATGATCTCCAGACTTGAGGTTCTGCTGCGCCCTATCACGCGGCTTTCTGGCGCCACGTTCGCGGATCATAGGGCGCAGACATCGAGGTTGTCCAACCCCACCCCAATAAACCGAGACAAGGGCCCGTCCATCCACATGCTATAATCACGCAATCGGGCGCGAGAAAGCCATATCGTGGGAACCTCAAGGAAACATCGATGAACTTAGTTCTTCGCGACACCTTTGAAGAAAAATGGCGCAGGTATTTTGCGGAAGCTGAACTGCCGATCGCGTTCTACTATACGGACGAGGCCGGTCGTGCGCCGGCAGCGGAGACGCCAAAAGGGTGGCGGTGTTTCATTGACCAGTTGCGTATGGTCCGAAAGGGAGCGCCGTTGCAATTTGGCGGAGACGGCATTGGATGTCCCGGCGGCAAACGTTACCTCGGTTTTTCGCAAGTGCTTATGCCCGATTTCGAGTACTTTCTGTCCTGCGGCATTCCGGGGAAACTCGAGGGAGAACGCTACAAGAAAACGCCTGAACTCGTAAAAGATCTGATGGCGGATATGCCGGATTTCGAGGCGCCTTCCCGGTATCTCGTGGCGAAACGGTGGGATATGCTCGATGGAGGGGATGACCCGGAGGTCGTGGTCTTTTTTGCGGGCGCGGACGTGCTTTCGGGACTCTTCACGCTTGCCAACTTTGACGTATCGGGGACAGAGGGCGTTATTGCCCCCATGGGGGCTGGTTGTGCGTCGATCATCTATCACGTTTACCAGCAATTCTACAGCGACGAGCCCAGAGCCGTACTTGGCATGTTTGACGTATCGGCCCGCCCATGGGTCGAGCGCGACGTACTTACGTTCGCAGTCACGTTGAGCAAACTCGAGTCCATGTTGGCGAACATGGACGATAGCTTTCTCATCACCCCGTCGTGGGAGAAGGTGCGGACGCGGCTTTAGAAGGTAAGTGTTTGGCGGACAACTCCAAGGAGTCTAGGGCATGGCGTCGTTCAAGATGTTCAACATGAGCGTATGTGCGGCTGTCCTCTTGGGCTGGGGCTGCTTGGCAGCGGGTTCGCAGCCGGCTGCCGTTGCGGTGCGGCCTTCACTCGAATCTTTCATACCTGCCGCGAAAGAGGCGCGGCCGCCATATCGGGTCGACCTGTCGCAAGCGTATGTCGACGGTGCGGCACGCGACACATACAGGCTCGAAGAAGGCGCGCTCCATCTGCCGGCAGGACCAGGTCCGTCGATGATCCGCATTCCATTGGATATCCCGTCCCGAAACTACAACGCACTCGAGGTGCGTATGAAACGGGACCGCGGCGACATCTGCGGTTACAAGTTTCTCACGGATGCGCAAAGCGATCCGGAGGCTCTGCCCTGGAATCACGGCATGGTTGTTTCAGACAACGCCATGCGCACCTACACCTTCGCGCTTGCGCCGCCGCAGACTCACGGCTGGTCTGGTCATATCCGGGCGCTGCTGTTTGTGCCTTCCCCAGAACCCGCTAACACGGTCCTCGAATCGCTGGCTTTCGTATACCAGGTCCCCGAAGGTCCGAGCCGCATCACTCTTGATACAGAGACGCGTCTGGCCTACGAAGAGTCCGGACCGAACTGGGTCCTTACCGTTCCGGAAGAGGCGCGGCTTGAGGTCTGGCTTGGCGTGCTCAGCGAATCGGCTGATCCTTCCGCGTCTGCGGATGTCCGATTCGTTGCAAGGCTGTTACGGCCGTCGGGCGAGACGGTTCACCTCGTCAATCAGACCGTAGACGGTAAGCAAGGCGGCGAGACCGGGTGTTGGACGCCCGTGTATGCCGATTTGAGCGCCTATGCCGGCGAGGATGCAACCATCCAGTTCGCGGCAACGGCGGTGGACAAAACGGGCGTCCGTGCCTACTGGGGAAGCCCGGTAGTACGGGGCGAGGCCGGCGGGGACGCCCGCGCGCCGGTGATCCTCATCTCGAACGATACGCTGCGCGCCGATCATCTCTCTTGTTACGGCTATAACCGCGAGACCACGCCGTTCTTTGACGCTTTTGCCGAGGAAGCCGTCCTTTTCGAGAATGCTGTGTCGGAAGAGCCCGTTACGCTGCCGGCTCACATGACGATGCTGACAGGTTTGCACCCCAAGCACCACAAAGTGACCCCGACGACCAATCTCGACGAAACGGTTGTGACGCTGCCGGAGGTCTTGGCTGGGGCAGGTTACGCAACCGCCGGCTTCACGGGCCATGGACCGTTGCTGTCGCCCGCACGCGGGTTCGCGAAGGGTTTCGACGTGTACTCGACGCCGGAGACATTCCGCAACATCTACGTCACCCGCGACCGTGTCAATGCCTGGCTTGATCAGCCGCGGATAGGCCCATTCTTTCTCTTTTTTCACAACTACGACATTCACAGCAAGTTCCCCGACATCACGCCCCTGCCCTATTTCCCGGCTCATGCAAAGTACCTGCACTTCTCGAAGGCTTTTGACCCCCCGCCCTCCCTCGAGCGCGAGGGACACGAGAACCTGCTGGCGAGTGCCTTTCTGGTGGCTGTCAACGCAGGGGGGATAGCGCCGCCCGACCAGATCGAGCACGACTACATCATGGCGCTGTACGATGACGGCATCCGTGCTGTGGACGATATCCTGCGCGAGTTCATGGACAGTCTCAAGGAGCGGGGAATCTATGACGAGGCGCTGATCATCATCACCGCCGACCATGGCGAGGCCTTCGGCGAGCACGGTCTTTACATCCATGACGACCTCTACGAGCAGAACTGCCACGTCCCGCTGCTGATCAAGTTTCCCCACGGCGCTCATGCCGGCCGCCGGATCCGCCAAGTCGTGTCCCTCTCGGACCTGCTACCGACCATTCTCGACGTCGCGGGATGCGCGGCGCCCGGCAGCAAGGACGGCCGCAGCCTGCTCGGCCTGATCAACGAGGAGGCGTGGCCCCGCGAATGGATCAACATCACGCGCAATCATTGGGAGAGCGTCCGCACAGCCGACTGGAAACTGGTGGTAGACGTGAAGGACGGCGAATACGAACTATTCCATGTCGCCCAGGACCCCCAGGAAACAAAAAACCTGTACGATGAAGCGCCGCCTGTCCTGGCCAGTTTGAGGCCGGCCCTTGACCAATTTCACCGCGTCCCGCGCGGCGGGTGGCATCTGAAGGCCGTGCAGTCTGCCGATGCAAAAGAGCCCATAGGAATCAGCTTCTTCTGCACTGCCTCTGGGGGGATCGCCGGCCACGTCCTGGTTAACGGAGACATGCACGACCACGTCGTGCGCGGCGACGGCGGCCGTGCGGTTCAGGGCATGCTCGGGCTTCCACCGGGAGACGAAGACGAGTTGGTGGTCGAACCAGGCGATCCACAGGAGCAAGTGACGCTCCATCTCCAGTGCGGGCAGCCTTTCCTCCTGCGCTTGGGGAACAGAACCATCGAGACGGCTTCATGGCAGGGCGAACTGGCGCCTGCGTCTGAAGAAGCGAAGGCCTCGGGTTCCGAGGTGTTCCCGGCAGCGTCTGGAATAACGGTAAGCGTTTGGTATGACGACTTCCACGGCGATGCCGGACAAGCTGTTCCTCTTACGAAAGAGCAGGAGGAGCATCTCCGCGCGCTCGGCTACGTCGAGTGAGGGGAATGTGCTGCGCCCGCCCAGGATTCAGGGCCTTCAATGCACGCACGCGGTGTCTCGGCATGGGGCGAACCGGGGCGATGCACAGCTTGCACACGTTTCCTTGAGAAGCACCGTGAAGCACGGATTCCACAGCATGCTTCAGTTATAGCGCCAACTCCGGGCAACGCGATAGAGGGTGACGATGTTCTCGACGGGGACCTCGGGTAGGATGTTGTGAATTGGGTTCACAACATAGCCGCCGCCTGGGGCCATGACGTCGAGCACCTCTCGAGCCTCGCGTTCCACATCCTCGGGCGTGCCGAAGGGAAAGGTGCGTTGCGTCGAGATGGCGCCGCCCCAAAAGACCAGGCGATCGCCGTATTTCTCTTTGAGGACTTTCAGGTCCATGCCAGCAGCAGTCCATTGAACGGGATTCAAGCAATCTACGCCTGCGTCAATGATGTGAGGGATGATACCCGGAATGGACCCGCAACAATGCATC
>CAZBQH010000191.1:0-36439 GCA_964493915.1 uncultured Nitrospiraceae bacterium | reverse complement strand
GTAGGCGGCCATCTGCGCCGCGCCAAACGCTCCCGACGCCGCCGCCCCGCGTCCGAGTTCGTTGTAAACAAAGAAGGGCGTCGCCGTCATGGCGGCCATCACGGATGAATCGATCAGAAAGGCTGCGAGGCATATCCTGAAATAAGGGGAAAACATGACCGCGAAAGTGTAGGGATTGCCGCGCAGCGGATCAAGCGCGATCGTTGAAAGTCCTTTCCGGAGAGCGCAAGCCCTCGACCTGTATCCGGATAGGTAGGTCGGCGGCCCGCGCTATGAACGTTTGCACTGCAATCCGGCAGGTCCCGGATCAGAAGGTATACTGAGGTATTTTCATGAGTTCGCCGTCTCGTAAAGCGGATTGGTGAGCTACTACCCCAGCCACCGTCATGTTCAATGCCCACGCGATGTTTACGAGCGGTTTCCTTTCCTGCAGAATCGATGTTACGAATTCGTCGCCAAGGTAACCGTGGGACCCGCCATGACCGCCCGCTTCAATGCCCGGCGGAAGGGGCGGCTTCTCAAGAACGAGTTTCGAGATATCCCCGATACCGTCGTAGGTCATACCCGTCATCGAACCCTTTTGACCGCGCACGCGGCCTTTTTCGCCGCCCAAGCCCGGCGTATCCCAGCTCACGGCCATGCGCGCCATCCCGCCTTCGCTCGTGCGCATCAAAGCGATCTCGGTGCCGAAGGGATTCTTATAGACGTTGTTGGCGGGCTCGAGATGCGAAATGATGCTTGGCATGCCCATGCATGACACTTCCGTGAAGCTTCCCCCCGTTACGCAAGTGTAGTAGGCGTTTGAGTGGGTAGGGTACCATTGGGGCGGTAACCCGATCCGCCATCCCTTGAACGAGTCGATGGGCGTGTCCATGTAGTGAAAGTACTCGCCTTCGGAGTAAACCATTGTGCCAAACTCGCCTGCGTTGTAAATCTCCCGCATGGCGTAGCACTCATTGTGGAACGTCGACGTCTCGAACATCATGTAGTTCAGGCCGGAGCTCTTTACCGTGTCATAGAGACGCTCGGCCTCTTCGAGGCTGCCAAAGACCGCCGGTACAGCCGTTGCCACGTGTTTACCATGGTTGAGTACGTCGATGCAGTGGCGGGCATGGCTGGGCGCATCCGTCGCGACAAAAACGGCCTCGATTGCGTCGTCCTTTACCAGTTCCTCGAGCGAAGGGTACGTTTTCTCGCACCGGCACGCCTTGGCGAGGCCTTGACAACGCTCTGGGATCAGGTCGCTAACGGCAACCACCTCGACGTTAGGATGGTTCTGCAAACCGAAGGCGGCGCCGAACTGGGACACGCCGTAGCCGACGATGCCCATGCGGATCTTCCTGTCCGACACGGGTTCCCACTTCTTGCCTTTTTGCAGCGTGGTTTCCGTGTCGTCAAACCCTTGAATGGGCTCTTCGTCAGCGGCAGCCATGTGGACAAATCCGGCAAGACCCGCCCCAACCGCTGTTTTTTGTAAGAATGAACGCCGCGATGTACTGTCCATCATGGATTGATCTCCTTGAACCTGGCCTGCTAACCGTTTGAAAAGACTTTGCATAGAAGTGAACCTAGAGGGGTCCGCCGGGCCGTGGCGCGCGTCCTATGAGCCCGGAGAACCGTTTCTCGGCGGGCGGCAGTTATTCGAAATAGTCCGCACGCCTGTTCTTTTTAAACATTACATTACACGATAGAAATTGTTTTGTCAAGACCATACCGCTTGCTGTCTCAAGAGCGCCCCAGCTAAACAAAGGCCTACATCGATCAGACCGAGTTGTCTTGCGTTCTGAACATTCGCCGTCCTTCAGATTCAGATCTGAGCCAGGCTCTCGTCGGACGACTCAAAGCGCCGTTCTCACAGCTTACGAACTTGGGGAATCACCAGCAGCCGACTGTGGTCAGCAACCTCTTTTACTTCGTCCAGCAACTCAGAAGGGAAGGGGACCTGAACCTCGCCGGTTTCAAATGCCGTGTCTTTCATCCTTCTAATGTGCAAGAACAGCCTGAATGGGTCGTCCACGCTTCGGGACTCGAGAACATTATCCGCGACCTCTTCCAATTGGGCGATCTCTTTTCCTTTAGCCGTGGTGCTTACCGTGAAAAGATAAGTGTAGCGTTTGTCCTGCTTGATGGTCTTCTTCATCCGCTCGAGTACAGCCTCTCCATAGGTTGGGGAGAACAAGAGCAGATTCAGCGCTGAAGCGAAAAACAGGACGCCCGGTCCCTCATTGGGAACCAGGGAAGAGGATTGCTCAATGGCGGCGTCCCAGTTGTCCGGTATAACGACGTTGGCCTTGAGATAATGGGTATCGGTCAATGCCACATCGTTCCGAGTCGCGTCCAGTTCGATGAAGACGACTCGGTCCTTGTAATCGCTCAAGTCCAGCCCGGCCACGTTTTTCAGCCCGGCAACAATGAACTCATGGGTAGGATATTGCAGCGACATAAACACCACGCTGCCTCCTTCACGAAGCCACGCTGCTGCAATCAAGTTGCCTACCAAAGGCTTTCCTGACCCCCCGGGGCCGGTCACCAGAGTAGAAGTGTGAGTTGGTATTCCTTGCGGGAAAAGCGCATCAAGCCACGCCTGCCCAGTGTGAATTCTATCCATCATTCAACCTCCATCATGTTTCGCACAGCATAGCATATCAACCGTGCCGGGAAACAGGCTACCCCGTCATTTCCTCGATCCCGGCTGCGGTTTTCGAAACCCATACCCGGTGTCCGGGTCTTGGCCGTCTGCCAATAGACACCGCGCTGTCGTTCGTGCTAGCATCCTTGCATAGGGCGTCTCGCGGGAGCCTTCGCGAGAACTTCAATCCGAAGCCAGGAGAAGAAATGGAGCGGAATCCGACTGAGCGGGACGGTATGGCTGCGATCATGCGCAATGCATGGGAGCATAAGACAGCAATTCCGGCGTTTAACATCCCTTATCTGCCTATGATGGCGCCCGTGGTGAGAGCGCTGCAGGACACCTCCTGTTTTGGGCTTGTCGCCGTGGCGCGTCTCGAATGGATCAAGTTCAAGGCGGGCAGCCTGCGGGATATCTATGACACTTACCAGACCGCCAAAGACGAGCGGTTTACCCGGCTCCACGTTGATCACGTGCCTGTCATTGACGAGGATCACTTGCAGGTGGACTATATGGCCGACCTCTCTGAGGCGGTCGAGATGGGCTACGACTCGATTATGGTCGACGGGTCGCGTTTGCCCCTCGATGAAAACATCGCCGCGACTCGGCGCGTCGTCGGCATGGCCCACGTCCACGATGTCCCTGTCGAAGCCGAACTCGGAGCGATTCTGGGTCATGAGGCAGGGCCTTTGCCGCCTTATGAGGAGCTGTTCGCCTCAGGCAAAGGGTTTACTGACCCAGAGGAGGCGCGACGCTTCGTAGCTGAGACCGGCGTAGACTGGTTGTCGGTCGCGATAGGGAGCATTCACGGGGCGATTACAGCCGCCAAACGCGCGCAGAAAAAGATCGAGGCCCGCCTCAGCCTCGAACGTCTGGACGCAATCCGGGAGGCGACGGGGATCCCGATCGTGCTCCATGGCGGGACGGGCATACGTAAGGAGCATATCCTCGAGGCGATCAAGCACGGTGTAGCGAAGATCAACGTCGCCACGGCGATCCGGCAGCCCTATGAGGCGCTGGTAGACGAGTCCGTCGAGAAAGCCTTGGAGGCTGTGTACAAGGCAACGGTCGCATGCATCCGGGAGGACCTCGAGCTCGAGGGTTCCGCGGAAGTCGTCAACCCCGCTGGGGCGTAAGTAAAAGGCAGCCTGCCATTGCGGGCTCGAATGCGTAAGGAGATGCAAGATGGATTCCAGCAAGAGTAGATTTGCCCTGTTCTTTGGCAACCGGGGTTTCTTCCCTGCCTCGCTTCAGGCTTCGGCACGAGAGGAAATGGCGCAGGTGCTTAAGCGACTTGGGCACGAGACCATTATGCTTGACGCCGGCGCGACCCGTTATGGCGCCGTCGAGACGCCCGAGGAAGGCGCGCTTTATGCGGAGTTCCTACGGCAGAATCAGGGAAAGTACGACGGCGTTATCCTCTCGCTGCCAAATTTTGGTGATGAGACTGGCGCCGTGACCGCGCTGAAAGACGCCGGCGTACCTATTCTTATCCAGGCTTACCCGGACGAACTGGACAAGATGGCCCCTGCACAACGGCGCGACGCCTTCTGCGGCAAGTTCTCGGTTATGGATGTGTTTTGCCAGTATGGGTTGCCGTTCACGGCCCTCAAACCGCATACGGTCGCGCCCAAGAGCCCCAAGTTTGCGGAGAACATTGACTACTTCGACCGTATGTGCCGCGTGGTCAAAAACATGCGCGACATGCGCGTCGGGGCCATCGGGGCTCGCACAACCGCTTTCAAGACAGTCCGTATCGACGAACTCGCCCTTCAGCGCAACGGTATCACCATGGAAACCCTTGATCTGTCGGATGTCTTTGCCCGGATGAAGGCGCTTGACATCAACAGCAGCTCAGCCAAGGCCAAGGCCGAACGCCTGCGCAACTACACAACCTGGAACGGTGTTCCCGAGAAGGCTTTCGAGAACATCGTGCGTCTTGGCGTTGTTCTGGATGAGATCGTCGAAGAGGGCCGCCTGGACGCGATAGCGGTACGGTGCTGGATCGAGCTGCAAAAACAGTTCGGCATCTCCTGTTGCGTGTTGCTCAGCGAGCTGAATGACCGCGGCGTGGTCGCCGCCTGCGAAGTAGACGTCGGGAGCGCTGTCGCCATGTACGCTCTGCACAGCGCATCGGGCGACGTCGCCACCGTCCTGGACTGGAACAACAACTACGGCGATGAAGAAGACAAGTGCATCCTTTTCCATTGCGGGTCGGCGCCGCAGAGCATGATGACGGCCAAAGGAAAGATCATAGACCACGCCATTCTGGCCAACGCGTTGGGTCCCGGTTGCTCCTGGGGCTGCAACGTAGGCCGCATCAAGGCCCAGAACTTCAGTTTCGGCAACCTGATCACCGAGGACGGGCTGCTGAAGTTTTACCTGGGCGAAGGCCGGTTCACCGGCGAGCCCATCGCGGATGATTTCTTCGGTTGCGCGGGCGTAGCCGAGATCGAAGACCTGCAGGACGTGCTCCAGACCATCGGCTATCAGGGACACAGGCATCACGTGGCAGTCACGCCCGGCCATGTGCTCGAGCCGGTCTATGAAGCCTTCGACAAGTACCTCGGGTACGAAGTCACAGCCGTATGAGTTTGCTCGGACTTGACGTGGGGACAACAGGCTGCAAGGCGGCGGCCCTCTCGGTTGAGGGCCGCTGGCTTGCCGACGCCTATCGTGAATACCCTCTGCTTCATCCACGGCCCAACTGGTGCGAATTGGACAGCCGGCTCGTTCTCGACATGGTCAAGGAAACTATTGCGGCCGTGGCGGCGGAGACGAAAGCAGACCCGATTACGGCGATGTCGGTTAGTACGATGGGCGAGTCCATGACGCCGGTCTCCGCTGACCGTCAAGTGCTCGGGAACGCCATCTTCCCGACGCTGGATACCCGCGGCACGAACTACGTCGAAGCCTTGTCCAAGGAGATAGGGCAGGAGCGCTTTTACGCCGTCAACCCGAACGTCCTTGGGCCGCAGTACTCGTTGCCCAAGCTGCTGTGGCTGCGCGACAACGAGCCGGAACAGTATGGCAAGGCATGGAAGTATCTGCTTTGGGGCGATTTCATAGGCTTCATGCTTGGCTGCGAGCCTCTGACGAGTTTCTCCCACGCCAACCGCACCCTCCTCTTCGACATCCACAAAGAAGACTGGTCGGAGACGCTTTTGTCCTGGGCGGGCATCGACCGCGAGAAACTTCCCGCACCTGTCGCGTCTGGGACCATTGCGGGCACGGTCAGCGACTCTGTCGCGACGGAGTTGGGTTTGCAGAAAGGCGTGGCTCTGATTGTTGGCGGTCACGACCAATGCTGCAACTCCCTCGGGGCGGGCATTTACGAAGCAGGCAAGGCCGTATGCGGGATCGGCACCATCGAGTGTATCACGCCTACCTACGATCGGATCCCCGGGGCGCTCGAGATGCTGCGCAACGGCCTGAGTGTGGAACACCATGTCTTGCCGGGCCTCTACGTGTCTTTCATCTACAATCAGAGCGGCGTGTTGGTCCGATGGTTCCGCGACACCTTTGCGCAGGCCGACAAACAGCTTGCGCAAAGTACCGATCTTTACGACCTGCTCGCGGCGGAAATGCCCGATGAACCGACAAAGCTCCTGGTGCTGCCCCATTTCGAAGTGACAGGTACGCCGAGTTTCATTGCCGACAGCGCCGGCGTAATCGCCGGCCTTAAGACGAGTACGACGCGCGGCGAGGTGCTCAAAGCCGTCATGGAAGGCACTACGTTTTACTTCGTTGAGAGCATCAACGCACTGAAGGCCCTCGGAATTGACACGTCTGAGTTCATAGCGACCGGAGGCGGCGCGAAATCCGACGCATGGCTGCAGATTAAGGCGGACATCTTCGGCGTGCCTTTTGTGCGGCCTGTTGTCACGGAATGCGGGATCCTGGGTGCAGCTATCCTCGCTGGAACCGCGACAGGCGTTTTCAACAACGTCCAGGAAGCCGTGGCCGCCACTGTAAAACGGGAACGGGTCTTCGAGCCCCGTCTCGATCGGCACGAGAAGTACCGCGATCGTTATGGTCAATACAAACGGTTGCATCCGGCGATGAAAGGTCTGCTCGCAGACCTTGGTGAGGACGAAGCCTAAAAGGACCGTCGGAAAAAGGGAACTGTGATGAAATCCATGACGATGAGGCAACGCATGCGAGCCGTCGTGGACGGCGTCGCGCACGATCGCGTGCCTTTTGTCCAATACAGCGGTCTTACCGCTCTGGATGGCGACATTTGGAGTGCTATCGGCCGCGACGAGATGGGGATTCTGCAGTGGGTCAATGTGCACCGTGCCGATACGCCCAATTGCCGCTTCGAGACGGAGGATATTGTGCGCGACGGCAAGAAGGGCATCCGCTACACCCTTGTCACGCCCAAAGGGACGCTCTATTCCGAGCGGCTTTACGAATTCACCTATAACACGACAGCCGCCGCGCGCCATTTTGTCAGGGAACCGGATGATTACCAGGTTCTGATGGCCTACCTACGCGACATCTGCATCAGCAGGGACGTGAGCGCCTACTACGACGTTCTGCATGATCTGGGCGACGACGGCATCCCGCACGTGTATGTGCTGCGGACGCCCTATCAACAACTCTGGGTTCAGTGGGTGAGCATCGAGGATTTGGCTTGGCATATGGCAGAATACCCAGACGTGATGGCCGAGGTAATCGGGTTGATGACAGACGTCCAGCGGCGTATTTTCGAGGTCGTTCGTGACGTGGCACGCGAAGAAGACCTGCCATATATCGACTTTCCGGACAACATCACAGCGCCTATGATTGGTGAAACCTATTTCCGCACCTACTGCGTCTCCGCTTACAACGAATTGGCCGGAATGCTCGACGAAACCGGCAAAAGCATTCCTATCTACGTGCATATGGACGGCGACCTGAAAAGTCTGTGGACCGCCATCGGAGAGTCGAGGGTCCGCGGGCTGGACTCGATGTCTCCGCCGCCGGACAACGACACCGGCGTGGCCGACGCCATGGCGCTCTGGCCCGAAATGCGAGTGTCCCCGAACTTCCCCTCTTCGGTGCATATCATGGCGCCAGAGGCTGTCTACCGCCACGCTATGCAGATCCTCGAGGAGGGGGGCCGCCGCGGCCGACTGCAGATCCAAATATCCGAAAATGTGCCGCCGACGGTGTGGCGCACGACCTTCCCCGAGATAGTGCGGGCCATTCATGACTTTGGAGCCGCCTGTCTCTAGTCTTCTGAAGGGAAAAGACTGTTCCTACGAATCTTGGACGCACAAAGGAGCGTTCTGCGTGGGGCTTATTGCTCATCCTATGGCCGCTGCAGCGCCCAAATCGTGTTCCGCCCTGCATAAAGCTGAAGGCGCCGCACTACGTCTCTATGTAGAGGTCCTTCTGGTAAACGTAGACGGTGAACTCGAACGCCGCAAAGCGAGACCGGACCTGGTAGTCATTGCGCAGAATGACGCATGGTGACAATTCCTCGATGCAAAAGCGAAACACATCTTCCGGCGCCGCGTAGTACAGGCTTCTGTCAGGGCTTGGATCATAGGACGACAGGCAATTGAACGCGACGGCCTTACGCGCATGATAGGCTGCCTCGCGCAACAGACTTGTCATGTACTCCCAATTGTCGCGGATCCGGTTGTTAAAGATCCCGTTGATGAGGACATAGTCAAAGTTTTCCGGGATGCCTTCGGCGAGGATGTCCCGGTTTTCGATGCGAACGTCTGGGAGTTTCTTTTGGGCTGCGGCAACCATCTCGGGCGTAATGTCATAGCCCACGTATTCGCCCTGCAAATCGAGATGCTCGCGTAGGAATACGTATAAGTGGCCGGTTCCGCAGCCGAGATCGAGGATCTTGGCCTTGCGCAGATCGCCTACTTCCGCCAAGACCGCCATGCGCCGTTCCTGGCTGCGGCGGTCCCGCCATTGCACGCCTTGGGCGGTGTCGCCAAACAGAGCGAGACGCTGGGCGTAGTTGCGGCGCAGTGTGTCGAGGTCTTTTGTGAATGCGTGGCGGCTCATCCGGCTTTTTGTGGTTTGGCCCCCGCTTGAGATTGGCTGTCGCTCTCGATCTTAACCGGTTGTGCGGCCTTGGGAACCTTTCTGCTTCGTGCTTTATCCAGCGCGATGGCGAAGCCGCGGATCGCCGCAATGGCGCCCAACACCCGCGTGTGATCTTCTCCCTTCAAATGACGTGCCCATACCTCGCGGCAGAATTCCGGTCTGACCGCCTCGGCGCCACGGGTATCTTCAACAACCGACGCCATCCAGGGTTTCAGCGGTCCGCGCAGCCATTTAGCAAAAGATACCGGGGATTGGCGCGACCCAAAGCGCGGCCATCCGAGCAGTTGCTCGACGATGCGGCTCGCTTTCAGCAGGCCTTTCGACGCCACTGCAGCCCATTCCGGTGCACCCGCGCGGAGGAGAGTCCGCTGCCAGGGCAACCGGAGCGCTTCTGGGAACGCTTTGGCCATCATCAGTTTGTAGATGCGGTGCTCGATGCGGTATTCCGCTGGCACAGCAAGCAGCACGTCGATGAAATCGTAGTCGAAAAACGGCGCGACCGACTCGACGGCGGTACGCATCATCACCGTTCCCATCGAGGTGCCGCGGCGCTCGCGATTCTCGAGGAAGAAACGATCCACCCGGTCGCCGGCGGCTGCACCCTCGCTTGTTGCAAGGAGTTCGACAAAACGTGCGGAGGGAAGCTCGTCGCGGGCAAGTTGATCGGCTGTGGCCATAGCCATCCCGAGGGACGCCTCAGGGACCATCGTGTTCCTCCAGGCGAAAAGGAGTTGAGCCAGGTCGCGCGTAGCCATAGGGCCCGTCCAGGCGCGTCGCAGATAAGAGCCGCCCACAAGAAGACCGCCCGCGTACCCATTCAGCACGACGTCGGCGTGATCTGCAAGGACGTCACGGTGAGCGAGCATGTGGCAGTCGAAGTAATTGGTGAGCCCTTCGGTGATTCGCCCGCCCTCTTCGAAACGCGTTGCGAGATTATCGAGGGCGTAGTCGCAATCATGGTGATTTGCGCCGAAGGTTTTGGCGATTCGAAGCGCATAGAGCCGGTCGTAGCAGCCGGGTTTGCCCCATGTAAAGGTATCCAGAGGGATCCCGCTTCTTGCGGCGGCTGCGACAAGACAGCGGGAGTCTAATCCGCCGCTCAGCGTAACCCCGACCCGGTGTGTACCGGCGCTCTGCCTTTGAACCGCGCTGACGAAGCGGCTTCCCAGCGCATCCGCGTACGTTTGGATATCCGTGCTGCTGTCGCTGCGGTAGCGATAACTCCAATATCGGTTCCATGTGAGCCTTGCATTCGCCGCCACCAGCATCGTGGCCTGAGGATACGCCGAGGCCCCTTTCAAAAGAGTTGTGCTTCCCAGGTAGTCGTCTATCGAAAGCAATTGCGCGATCCCTTCGGGGTCCCAGTCGCCAGGAAGGGCGCCGCTTAGCACAGAACACAACATACGGCTCGCGAGGCAGAAGCGGTTGTTGCGATGGCTCCAGTACATAGGGTACATGCCGAAGCGGTCATTCGCAGCAACCAGGGTCTGCATTGCCGGGTCCCATAGGACAAGGAAGAACGCGCCGTTAAGACGGGGGAGTTCCTTCAGGAGCTTTTCCTCGCGCCATAGCCGGGCCATGTGTTCGAGATCGTTTTCCGGTTCCCCCTCTCTGGCGTACAGCTTGCCGAGGAGCAGGCCCCACAGACGTTCCTTTTGGAGATAGCGCGGCATGACGCCCTGCTGCAGCTTGTCGTGTGAGACCACGCCCATGAGGGCCGACCCGAGGTCGGCGTAGTGGTTAATCGGCTCGCAGCCATGGCTCAGCTGAGCAGAGAGCAAGGGCGCCAGCGTGCCTGCCCTCTCTGCAGGATGCAGCACAACATAAGCGCCGCTCATGGGCCTTCTCCTCGTGTCTTGTGAGTCGGTTTCTTGGAGAGCCACCAAATCTCGCCCCACGCGATGGGCAGTTTTGCGAGGTAGGTGTGAAGAGCGTAAGCGGCCGCGACCGCGGACGTATAGCCGAGCCGCAGCGTCTGCACGAATTTGCGTAGAAAGACAATCAGCGCCAAAGCAGCAAGAGCCAAGCGCGCGGGCTGGGGACCCAGAACAAGCAGGGCGCCTCCTGCAACGATTGCTCCTGCCCATGCCAGGTGCATCACCGCTTCTTTGAGCCATAACCGGTCGGCGGATTTGCGGCATTTCCATGCAATCTCGGCGTAGGTCGCACCGCACCGGACGTTGCGCTCGAGGTAGTCGGCAAACCCTTTGAACCCGAGGTTGTGAAACGCCATCGTGCGATTGATTTGGTAAATGCGCATATGGCGCTCATTCCGGATGCGCCAACACAGATAAGGTTCCTCGCCATACGTCACATGTTCTGGAAAACCGCCCAGCTCCCGAAGCAGGTCCGTCCGGTACATGGCGGCGCCGCCGCAATGGCGGATATAGCCTTCCCGGGGAGCCCAATCGATCTGAAACACCTGGAAGAGAATCCCCGTCTCGCTCTCATTCAGATTGCCGCACACCGCCGCGACCTCGTTGTGGGTTTCGAGGAGGTTTATCGCCGCCTCGGGCCATTGTTTTTCCATCACCATATCGCCGTCGAGAAACTGGACGAAACGGCCTCGAACGTGTGCGAGGCCTAAGTTGCGATTCTCGGCCGCCCGGCGCCGTTTCTCCCCTCCGAGGATGTAGCTCACACCCGCCTCGCGCGCAAGAGCAATGCTCCCGTCTTTCGAACCGCCGTCGACATAGATCAGTTCATAGCTGATCCCATGCAGATCTGCGTTTCGTACGGACTGCAAACAGGCCTCAAGCGTATCGGCCTCGTTATAGCCGATCACAACGAAACTCAGCTCTGAAGCACCTGCCGGCTCATCCATGGCTGCTGTCTAGTCCAGCTTCGGGGCCAGAAAACTCAGCCCGAGCCGTTTGAGTTGCCATGCGCGAAGATGCCTTCGGAACTGGAGGTCCTCGTAGCGGGGCTGACGTTTGATCATACCTTCATAGAAGCCCGCGATGATGCACAGACCGCCGATAACAAACGGGCGCTCGCGCATGCGAAACACCCCGCTGGCAATGATGTAGAGCGGATGGGTACCCATGAACCACTGACCGCGTCCCCACCGCATCCTGCCGTGAAGGATGTTCTTATGGGATGATCCCATAAGCCGGTGATGCAGGATGCGCAGCTTCGGGTCCCGGAAGCTCCGTGTTTTCCAGCCAAACATGCGGGCGCGATGAAAGTCGATGCCGTCCCACATGACGGCGGCCACGAGGCCCCCGATGCCCTCGAAGCACTTGCGCCGGTAAAACTTCGCAGCCCCAGACACCTGTTCGTCGATGATACGTTCTTCGAAGAGTTTGTCCATTCCGAGGGTCGGGTTGAAAACCTTGCCGCTGGCCGAGCCGAGTTTGGGATCCGCTTCCATGAGCTTCATGATGTTTTCGAAGTAATCCCGCGGCAGCGTTACGTCAGCATCGAGTTTGCACAGGTAGTCGTAGTCCGGCGTTTCAAGCGTCTCGAACCCGGCGTAGAACGCCTCGACAACGCCCCCGCCCACCTCGCGGGCCCCGCGATCGGGCCGATGGACCACGTGAAGCCAAGGATGCTGTGTCGCGGCGGCGTCGGCGATAGCCCCCGTCTGGTCCGTTGACCCGTCATTGACGATTACGCACTCGGCTGGAAGGATGGTCTGGGTTGCGACGGTCTCGATGGTCTTCTGAATGAAGCGCTCCTCGTCACGGCTGGGCATGATGACGACGTACTTGCGTCCCGGCGTAGCTTGGGAACGGGCGGTCATCCAGCCGTAACTCCCTGCAAGGCGTCGATAAGACGGTCTGCGTTCAGGTTCAAGTCAAACTCCTTAACGATGGTTTCCCTGGCCGCTCGCGCAAAGCGTGCGGCAGTCTCCGGTTCCGCAATGAGCCGCTGCATGGCCTCGGCCAAGGAACGCGCATCGCCAGGTTGCGTGAGCAGGCCGTTCTCGTTGTCGTGGACGAGCTCGGGTATGCCGGAAAGCCGCGTCGAGATAACCGGCGCCCCCAAGGCCATCGCCTCCATGAGCGCTACGGGGATGCCGTCCCGATCGCCGCTCCGCGCGATCACGCAGGGCAAGACGAACATATCCGCCGCGGCCATCAATTCCTTTACATCCTCCTGAGGCCGCGCCCCGAGCAGCTCAACCTCTTTGCTTAGGCCCAACCCGCCGACCTGCTGCAGGATGCTCTCAAACAGCGGCCCGTCGCCCGCAATCCGGCACCGAAAAGGCGTCTCCCAGCTTTTGAGCAATGCAAGGGCCTCGATGAGCACGCGAAAGCCTTTCTTCTCGACGAAACGTCCGACCGAAAGGATCAGGGGAAGCTTCGTATTGCTCATGCGCTCACGAAAAGGATACCGGTCAACGTCAATGCCGCAGTGAATGACAAGCAGCCTGTCGGCGCGGCAACCGCGGCCGGCCAGATACCTGCGGTTAAAGTCGGAGACGCACACGGCAAACCTGCACCGGGCGGTTTTCTCTTTCAGCGCTGTCGGACGTTCAAAGATGTCGTTGGCATGGGCAGTGAAACTGAACGGGACGCCCGATAGACGTCCCGCGTACATGGCTACAGCGGCGGGCACGTGCGCGAAGTGGGCGTGGAGGTGATCTACATGTTCTTCCGACAGGCGTTGAGCAAGTATGCAGCCAATCAGGAAGTGCCAGACCATTTTGGCGCGGTGCGTTAGCGAAGGGGCTTCGGACCAGACCATGTCGCGCAGAAGCGTCCCGGTTGCCGACAGGAATCGGATGGGAAAACGCAAAAAGAAGCGGAGAGCACCGTTTATGGCGCCTACGGGACCCGCATCATAAAGGTAGACGGTTTCTGCCACGACGCGGCGCGCCTCGTCCGAAACCTGAGCGTCGCGCGGCCTGATTGTCGAGAAGGTCAGGATTTCGATGCCGCGGTTACGCAGAGCATCGCATTCCCTATAGATGAAGGTAGAAGTCAATGCGCCGAGTTCAGGGGCTATGTATGCTACTTTAAGCCCAGACATCCTTTTCGTCCCCGCAGACGCTCGAGCCCGACGTACCGATCGTGTGGAACCGCCCCTCTCGAATCCCGCCGCAAAGTTTACGGTATCGCCGAGAAACCGTCAAATAACCGGGCAACTCCCCTTTGATTCACATGCTCCTTGACGGCACATCGGCCCTTTCCTGAAGGTACGAAGCTTTTGCGCCTTCTCAGGTTGCAGGCAGTGGAGGGCGCGGGTGGTACAGCCGGTCTGCCCTGAACTCCCATGGTCCAGAGCGTTTCAAGGGAAGCGCCGGGCGCCCGTGGATCAGGGCGGCGTCAGGACGCGAAATACGGCCGTGTCCACTGCGCCGCCCTCGCTCATGCAAGCAGCACGATGCTCCCCCGGCGTCAGGTCGAGGTAGAGCGGCCGACGGGGCCTGCTATGTCCAAGGTATTCCCCGTCGAGATACCAGTGCACTCCGCCCTCGGCGTTTTCTGAACACTCGAGCCGGATGCGGTCGCCGTTTTTCTCTCGAGTCAGGACGTACTCAGCTTGGTCGGCGGGCGCCCATATGCGCAAGGCGGTGCGCGATAGGGCCGTAACAGCCGGTCTGTTCTGGACGCGTGCGTCGTGCCCTGGGACCAACGCGCCGCGGCTGGCGGGGCTGTTTTCGATGCGGGCCAGGTCCCACCGCCGGGCATCGCCGGGCCATCGTTCACCCACAGCCCCCGATTCATCCAGCGGGTAATGGACGTCGCACCGGCGGTTAAGGTATGCGTTACGGGGAAGCAGGCAGCGCGTGGTGCGCAGGCACCACGGGGTAGCCGGCAAACCGCTCGATGCGCAGACCTCCACTTCACGCAGGTCCGATCCTGGCGACGGCCACGAAGGACTGCCCTGCTGCGGCAAGGCCCGGAAAATGCGCGCCGCTAACGGCAGTGCAGTCTTGCCGCCTACGAGTAGGGGCGAGGGAGAACCGTCGTTGTTGCCCAGCCAGACCACCACAAGGTACTGGGTGTTGAACACAACTGCCCATGCGTCGTGTTGTCCGGTCGATGTGCCTGTTTTCCAGCAGACACGCCGGCGGCCTGCACGCGCTTCGACCTGCGCGCCCCCAAATTCGGAAGGCAAAGGCTGCTCGAGCATCTCATAGAGTGCCAGACAAGTCCCTCGGGACAAACAGCGGCGCGGCTTCTCCTCGGGCTTGGCCCCGAGACAACGCAGAGGACGATGCTCGCCCAGCGCCGCGAGCATGCAGTAAGCAGCCGCAAGCTCTTCCATGCGGACCTCGCAGTTGCCCAAGGTGAGGCCCAGACCGTAGTATTCTGCCGGCCGGACCAGTGTCGTCAGGCCGCACTGGGTCAGAAACCGGTGCATCTCGCTATAGCCCAGTCGCTCGAGTACCGTTACGGCCGGCACGTTGAGCGAGGAGCGAAGGGCATGGCTCGCCGTGACCAAGCCGTGGAACGCGTTGTCGTAGTTGCCCGGGCTGTATAGACCGTAATCAAGGGTGTAATCGTAGAGCACCTCGCTGGGATAGAGCTTGTTCGACTCGATGGCCAAGGCGTACGTAAACGGTTTGAGCGCCGACCCGGGCGACCGGGGTGCTCGTGTGATGTCCACCTGCCCGCCATAGGGGGAGAAGAAATCCACCGACCCTGCGTGGGCGAGCAGTGCGGCCGAGGGTACGTCTACAACTAAGACCGCGCCATTGCGCACTTCTTTGGCGTACCCGGCTACGGTGTGTGCCAGGAGCCGTTCCACGCGAAGCTGGATGTCGCGGTCCAACGTGGTGAGCCATTCCGTTCTTGACCCCTTTTTTTGTGCCAGCCGGTGGGCGAGGTGCGGCGCATGATTGGGGAAATCGTGCCAGCTGGCGTTCAAGGGTTGCCTTTTCGCGTCTTCATAGTCTTCGCGGCTGAGGAAACCCTCGTCACACATGCGGGCGAGAACGTAGTTCCGCCGTCTGAGCGCGCACTCAGGGTGCTTGAGGGGCATAAGATCCGCCGGGGCCTTTGGAAGGCCCGCGAGCAGAGCCGCCTCGGCCGTAGTAACGTCCGACGCAGACTTACCGAAGTACCGCCGGGCCGCCGCCTCGCAACCTATAAGGTTCAGACCGTAGGGCGCTGTGTTGAGATAGGTTTCAAGAACAGATTTCCGGTCTATGCGGGATGTGAGTCGTACCGCGTCCAGCGCTTCCGCCGCCTTCGAGGTTAGCGAACGGCGGTTGCCCTGAACCCGTTTCACTATCTGCATGGTGATGGTCGACGCACCCGATGCGATGCCCCTGCTCTTGTAGTTCTGGCGTACCGCGCGCGCCACCGCGATAGGATCGATCCCGGGATGCAACCAGAACCGCTGGTCTTCGGCAGCGACCGTGGCCTCGATCAGGCGCGGGCTGAATGCGTTCAGGTTGCGCGCCATGCACCACTGATCGGACCGGTTCAGTGAAACGAACAAAGTTCGCCCGTGCCGGTCGAGCATCTCAGTCGAGGCGTCCAGCCGGAGGTACGGCGCCGTATCCATGGGCCAGGCGACAACCGCTGCCAGGATCCCGGCGCCGGCCAGCATACAACCTGCAACGGCAAGCGTGCCGCGCCGCATCCATCTCTTGACACGAACCGGCATCATGTCTACTGGACGGTCCTTACCTCGACGTTCTCGGGGACAGTCCGGGCGCGGATCCGCGGCTCATACATGCATTCCGCCCCGGCGCCCGGCCGCTGATAGGTTCCAGGAGTGATTGCGCGCACCACGTAGTAGAAACGGTGCGAGCCTTTACGGAGATAGCTGAAGGCGGCAATCACCCGGTCGTCGCGGATGTCGAGATGCGCAGGATCCTCGGCGCCGGGCAGCTGCGATGCGGCCATAGCGGTCGTATCGATCCGGGGATTCTCGATCTCGAAACCTGCGGGCAACAGATCGACCAGCACGACGTTCTCGACGTTGGCGTTGCATTGCAGCTCGATATCGACGATATAGCTGCGGCCTTGGTCGAAGCTGCGCGGTTCATAGACGGCGCCCATATCGCTCCGCATGACACGCACGAGTTTCATGCCTTCACTCACCTCGCTCAACTCGACCTGGCTGGGGATGCCTTGCGCCGCTACGTTGACGTACAAATCGACCTGTCCTGTGTTGTTCACCGCGAAACGCAGACCCGGGCCGCTTCCCTCGACGTGAAGGGTCTCGTTCCCTTTCAGGGTCTTCTGGCCTTCGGGCGTCTCGATCGTGGCCGCGGCAGCGTCGAGGTTGGACTGGATCGTCTCGAGATACTTGCTCAAGGCCGCAATGACGAAGGCCGTTTCCTGGGTAGTGCGCCACAGCGATTGCTTCCGGAGCCAGTCCGTCAACATGCGCGCCTTTTCGGCTTGTTCCGCCTGGGCGCCCTCGATTTGGAGCAGCATCAGCAACTCGACGGCCGTGTTGCGGATGGCCGAGTTCAAAACGCCCCCCTGAGTAGTCTCGTCGTACGGCACACACGGCGCCGTGGCCAGGTAGGTCTGAACGCGCTCGCGGTCTTTCGTATTGAGCGCAAGCGCTGCTGCGAGCATCATCCGCGCCGCTTTCGGCACGGGCACGCCGTCAAAGCGTTCGATGTTGCGGATCGCCTCGAGATCGCCGTCCAAGGCGAGCACGTAGACGGCGTACGCGCGCTGGTAGTTTAGAGAGTGGTCAGTCGAGGGCCAGTAGACATCCTCACGCTGTGGTCCGGTCGTGTCTTGCATGACGCCTCGGACATAATCCTGGAGCGCCTTGAAATTGTACTCCGGCACTTGGAACGCGCGGTCGTTCTTTACAAGGGTGAGGAAGTGAAGGGCATAGATCGACCCGTATGAATAAGGCGTGGTGCCGCCGGGCCACGCGGCAAGCCCGCCCGAGGGCGTCTGCATGGCAAAAAGCCGGGCAATCCCCGTTTGGATGTAAGCCCCCGGCGATTGGCCCTGTTCGAGTAGTTTGCCGGTCAAGTCTTGGCTCTGCCGGCACAGATACATAGGCAGCAGACGCGAAGTCGCCTGTTCAACGCAGCCATATGGGTAGCCCATGACGTACTTCAGGGACTCATAGAGCTGAAGCTGGGGCTGGCCGCTCACCGTGAGCGAGAGTTCAAAACGTTCGTTCTCCTCGAAGCGCGTATTCGTGAATGTGCGGACGTCCCCCGGCTTCAGCACGATCAACTCCGTCTCTGAGCGGAAGGCTGCCGGCGTGTTCACGGGAAGGGGCGCGCGTTCCTCGATCGTTTCGAGCACGGTCCCATCCGCGCCGCTGAATACGGCTTTCCAGAGAATCTCTCCTTGCCCGGCGGCAGGTCCCGCCACAAGTTCAACGGGTGCATCGGCCTCGCTGTGGGCCGGCACATCTAGCTGGGCGCTGCCGGAGATCTCGTGCAGCGCGCCCCCAGCGGTCCATGAGACCGCGGCCTTCACAGGTTCCTCCATATTGTTGAAGACTACGGCGCGGCACTGGGCCGTGTCGCCTGGGAGCATGAAGCGCGGCATGTTGGTCCGGAGCCCGCACTTGCGCCGAACGAAGACCTTCGCCGCCCCGGACCCCAAGGCCTTGTCGGACCACGCCGCTGCGACCAGGCGCAGCGTGCCTGAGAACTCAGGGATGTCCATAGTCACGGTCGCCCGGCCGTCGGGACCGGTGTTGACCACGTCCGACCACAACGCAACGGTCTTAATCCAGGTCTCCTGCTCTGCACCAAGGCGTTTAAGCAACTCGGCCGCAATGCCGCCGCCGATGGTCGGTTGATCGAAGTCGTAGGCCACCTTGTCGTAGTACTCGGCACGGCGGTAATCAGGCCGCCGCAAGCGCGTTAGCCATCCATGTGGGTCGGGGTTCTCGTAGCCGCTCAAGGCGTGGATGCCCTCGTCTACGGCCGCCAAGGTGAGCTTCCCCTGAATAGGACGGCCCGCTGCGTCCGTCAGCAGCAGTTCGAATGCGGCCTGCGTTTCCGGGCGCACCTCGACGGGCAGGTCCGGGAAGGTCGCCACCAGCTTGCGCACGTCATCCTTGACGCGAATTGGCGTCATGGCAAAGCTCGAGAAGGGGTGCATCTGTTTTCTGTTTTCCTGAACCGCGTGAACGACGGTTACTTCCGCCCAGACATTCGGATAGTAGCCTTCCAATACCTGCAATGGGACCGTCGTCTTGCCGCCGACAACATCCGCGGCGGTCACGTACTCAATGCTGTCGCCTTGCACAATGACCAACGCTTTGCCGTCGAAGGGCGACTCGATGCGGAGGCTGGCCTCTTCGCCGGCGGCATAGCTGTCTTTGTCCAGGGTCAGCTTGATGAGACTGGGTTGCGCCGTTTCTGCGATCTGGATGTGCCGGCCGTAGGAATAGAACGACGCGGAGGCATACTGCGGGGTCTGTTCACAATGGACGCGTACGCGGAAGTACCCATACCCCGGCACTGTAAAAGTGGCCGTTCCCCGGCCTTCAGTCAGCGGCACGTCTTGCGTTTCGAGCTCGTCGAACGTGGGCGTCCAGTTGGGTTCGTTGTGGCTGTAGAAGCGCCGGACATAGTAGTTCCAAGACTGGCGTTCGAGGGTCGCTTTCACAGCGGCGAGGTCCGATGCCGTCCCGTCAGGACGGACGGCTGCAAGGTCGACCACGATCCGTTGCGCAGCGGTGTCGGCTCGCGCGTTGATGCCCAGCGCAACGTCCGAAGGGAAGATCGTCCGCTCTGCTTTTCCGGCAACGGCACGGCCTCCCAGCTCGAACACGCGTCCGATGACCACCGCCTTCAAAGGTTTGTTGGCCTTCAGTGAAGGGTCGTAGCGGAACGTGAAGGCGGCATGGCCTTCTTGGTCAGTCTGGGCATCGCCCAAGGGAACGGTTTGGGGCTGGAACGCCGCGTCGTTTGTAAAACGGTAGCTCTTCCATCCTTCCAACCCAATTCCGTCGTCCATCAAAAGCACCTCGGCTTCACAGCGCCGACTGGCTGCCGGCGCGCCGAATAGGTGTTTAGCATGGACATGGATTGTGTAGTCCTGACCCGCGGCAAAATATGCCGCATCGACCGAGACGGCGGTTTCGATGCGGTTGGGAACAAACTCCTCGAGACTGAACTGGTACGAGCCGATCGACTCTTCTCCTCCCGGCACGTTAAGCATGACCGTATACTGACCGGTGGGGTAGACCTTCTCAGTGGACAGGTCCAGACCGCCTGCACCCAGTTCTGACAGTTTGACCGGCTTCGATAGCAGTTTCTGCCCATTCGGCTTGATCACCGTGACTATCAGGGGGACGTTCGCCACAGGCTCTCCGTAGTTTCTCCGAACTATCCACCGGAGATGAACGGTCTCGCCGGGCCGGTAGAGGTCGCGGTCCGCATAGAGAAAGGCGTCGTAGGCCGTTCTGTTGTACCCGGGAGCATTGTCGGGCAGCTCGACCGGGGGCATAGGTTCGGCCACAAGCTCGATGTAGGTGTAGTCGCCCTCCTTCTCGACCACAACCACGGACGGCTCGCCCAAGGCGGCGTCAAACGGCCCGAGCCGCATCAGCCCCAGGTTGTCCGTGTTGCCTTGGGCGAGCACTTGGTTTTTGTTCGAGTAGATGGTTGCCTTGGCCACCTCGAGCGGGGCCAGCGTGAACAGGTCGTGGGCAAAAAGGGCCAGCTCGTCATTCTGCCAGTGGGAGACAAGTCCTATGTTTGTGAACAGCACGAGTTTCCGTGCCGAGCCGCGTTCTGTCCTGGCCTCCAGACAGAAAACGCCGCGCTTGTCTGCAGGGAACAGGTCGTCAACGGCGAGCGGCGTCTGGGCAAGCCGGTCCGGCGTATGGACTAAAGCGATCTCTTTTTGGGCCATTTCTTCAGCCCAGCGAGAGCTGAAGCTGTACAAGTTCTCGTCGCGCGCGCTGGACAAGGCTACTGCGATGTTGTTTGGGAACATGCGGTAAAGCGTAATGCTCGCCTTTTCGAGATTGCGCGACACGATCGGGATCGTGCCGTCTGTGCGCTGGGGGAAGTAGACCTTATCCTCAAATCCGAACCCGATATAGGAAGGAACCTCCTCGGTCCTGACCTGACGCACAAGATCCTGGCTGAGTTCGACGCCTTCCTCGTCTACGAGACCTGACGTCACGCGCACCTGGTACGTCCGTTTCGAGTCCCAAGCGCCATAGACCAGGAAGCCTTGAGCATAGCGGGCCTCGACGCGCAGGTTTTCGATGGGCGGATCGATGACGACATGGTTGCCAAGCTGTCCCACGTTAAGCGGCTTGTTGAAGTTGAGGGCCAACGCCAGTCCATCTTTGCCGCGCTCTTGCCAGCCCGTGTACTCGATGTCCACTGCCCGCGGCATGTGGAAGAGATTAGCGGTGTAGTCTGCGGTCAGTTGCGCCCCGTCTGCCGCCGTCAATCCTTTCGAGAGCCTGATGAGCAGGTTAATCGTCTTGGATGTGTCTACGTGCACTGCAACCGTTTGGGAACGGTCTGATTCCGTGCTTTGGATCTCGTAGGGAATGGACGCGCCCGATTCGCGGTCCGTGATCGATAAGTGCTCCCGAATCGCTCGCGGTTCAGCGGAACTGCTGAAGGACAACACGATCTCCTGCCCGTCCGGTTCGAAAGGACCCCATTGTACATTGACGCTTAACGTGCTCTCCTTACTCGGGCCTGTCTCTTGTACCGTCACATCGAAGGACACAGCTTTCGCCAGCTCATACTGCCCGCTTCGGTCCGGCAGGCCCTCCTTGAACGCGACTCGTACGTTCCCGGCAGGACAATTGGGAACGTCCAAGCGGACGAGCTCGGGCGCCTCCTGGAGACCGATAGAGGATGCTGCAAATTCGATAGGATTACCCGCCGCTGACACCTCGATATACGGCTTCACGGCCTGCGCATCTACCGGCATGGTGAACCGCGCAAGGAGAAACGCCGGCATTTGTGCCACAGCCTCCGGCGGGACAACTTGACGGACGTCCACGGGCCGGAACTTCACGCCTGCAAAAATCCATACGCGCTGCTCGGCGTCCAGGGTGCGGCCTGATTCCCTCCCCTTAATGCCTTCACTCAACGTGACGGTATAGATGGGCGCACGATTCACTAGCGCAAACGACGTCTGGGCCTTGAACGCCACATAGTTGGGGCCGGTCAGGTAGGTCCCGGTTAACTGCGGCTCAATGGTGAACGGTTTCTCCCGCGCGTCATCCGAGAGCTCGATAGGTTCCCCGAAGAAAAAAACCACTTGGTCCTCGAGCGCCTCGCCCTGCAACGGGACGGTCCCAGCCATATCGAGCCCGCTTGGGGACGGGGTGTCTTGGGCGTGGACTGCGCAAACGCACAACGGCAAGAACACCATCAGCAGGGTAATCAGTAAAACGCGGGGGGAAAGACACGCGAGATTGCGCATGGGAAATCTCCTCCTACCAACAGGCGCAGCCTTACTCTGCGACGGCTTCGAACTGCTCAGTCCCAACACGGGTGCAGCGACCGCCATTACGCCCGCCTCTAATATACCAGCAATGCCTCGGTTGGTTGCTTATTCGGAAACGGCATGCAGATAGACCTTGCCGGCTTCGCCTGCATTCTCAGGAAGTAGCGGCGGAAGCGTTTTCGTTTCAGGCTTGGACGGATGTCAGGCAGGTGCGACAAGCGCCTTGCGCAGGACGGTCCAGCGTTCCTCGGGGATGGCCGCCCCCATATACTGCACCACCTCTCCGCCCAGGAGAGAAGCGTACTCGCCGCACGTCTCGAGGGTCCGCCCGTTAATCAGGCCGTAAAGGAAACCCGCCGCCCACAAGTCGCCGGCGCCGGTTGTGTCAACAGCTTGAATTCCGGGCAGGGCCAGTACGCGCACCTTCTCTTTGCCGCGGACGATCCAGGCGCCCTTCTCTGCAAGTTTGACGGCGGCAATGCTGCAGAGCGTTCCCAATTGTACGCAGGCGGCCTCGGGATCCGCCGTGCCGGAAAACGCTGCTGCTTCTTGTTCATTGGCAAAGACGACGTCCACGTAGTTGCGCAGCAGGTCCTCGAGAATGTCCTTGCTGGCCCCGACCACTTCGAACGAGGCCAGATCGAGGCTGACCTGGCAGTTTGCCTGTTTCGCCGCATTGAGCACGGTAAACATCAGGTCGCGGTTGAAAAGCAAATAGCCCTCGATATGGGCATGGGAACAACCTGTGAAATCGGTTACCGAGACGTCCTCGGGCAGCATCTGGATTGCGGCGCCGAGATAGGTCCGCATCGTGCGTTCCGAATCGGGCGTTACCATGCTGATACATTGGGCGGTGGCAAGGTCGCTCGATGTGCGGAAATGCGAACAGTCCCCGCCGAGCCGTTCGAACATGTCGATGTACCACTTGCCATTGACGTCGTTGGCTACCTTTCCCAGGAAACGGGACGCCATGCCTAGTCGCGCCAATGCAAAGGTGGTGTTGGCGGCGGATCCCCCGGGAGCGCGGACTGTTTTGCCGTCCGTTCGCGCGACGAGATCGGCCATGCCGTCGGCGTCGATGAGCTCCATGCCGCCCTTCGCCCCATGGATGGTCTCGAGGAAACCGTCATCGACACGCCCCAGGAGGTCGACGATAGGCGAGCCGACGCCGATGAATCCAAGTGTATGGGCCATTTAGCTGACTCCTAAAACCGTCTTAAGGTCGGCCGCCTTGTCTGTTTGCTCCCAAGGGAAATGGGGCCGGCCAAAATGGCCGTAAGCGGCCGTCTCTTTATAGCTCCAACCGTTGGGTGTGCGCAATCCGAGGTTCTCGATGATGGCTGCCGGGCGGAAATCGAAGATCTCGCCCGACTCGAGCACCCGTTGAAGCTCTACGTCCTCTCGAATTCCCGTCCCGTAGGTGTCCACGTTGACGCTAAGTGGTTTGGCCACGCCAATTGCATAGGCAACCTGAATCTCGCACCTCTCCGCAAGACCTGCCGCGACGATGTTTTTGGCTGCATAGCGCGCATAATAAGCCGCTGAGCGGTCGACCTTCGTCGGATCTTTGCCCGAAAAAGCGCCGCCGCCGTGCGAGCCTACGCCGCCGTACGTGTCTACAATAATTTTACGCCCTGTTACCCCGGCGTCGCCATGGGGACCGCCAATGACGAATTTCCCCGTCGGGTTGATGTAGAAAACGGTGTCGTCTCGAAGGAGTCCGGTCGGGCCAAGGACTTCCTTCGAGAAGGCGATGAGATCCTCGCGGATCTTTTCCAGGGGCACGTCGTCCGTTTGGTGCGAGATCACCACGGTGGTGATCATGTCCGCATGGCCATCCCTGTATTTTACTGAAACCTGCGCTTTTGAATCGGGCCGGAGGTACGGGATCACGCCGTTCTTACGCACTTTCTGCAGCTCATCGAGCAGACGGTGGCTGTAAAGAATAGGGGCGGGCATCAGCTCAGGCGTCGCGTTCGACGCATAGCCGAACATCATGCCCTGGTCTCCTGCGCCGTGTTCGGCGAAGAGGCCTTCGCCTTCATTAACGCCCTGCGCGATGTCGGGCGACTGCTCGTGGATGCGGCCAATGTATTCGAAAGTCTTGTGGCAGAATTTGAGTTCTTCGCCATCGTAGCCGATTTCTTTTACCACTTGGCGCGCAACAGTTTCCGGGTCGATCTCGTCCCACCCTGCACAAGTGATTTCACCCGCGTTTACGACAAGATTGGTCGTGGTCAAGGTCTCGCAGGCCACATGGCTCGCAGGGTCTTTCCTCAAACAGGCGTCCAGAATCGCGTCTGATATCAAGTCGCATACTTTATCAGGATGTCCTTCAGAAACTGACTCCGACGTAAAGACGTGTTCTGTTCGGATTTTACTCATCCAATCTATTCTCCCGTTCGTTCGCAGTTTGCTGGTTGCGCTTAATATAGCGCGCCAGGTCGGAGATCGACTCGATGCCGAGCTCTTCCGCCTGCTCTTGTCGCATGGTCAACGTATAGGTGTTGTTGAACCCGAAAGGTTCAAGCCAAATCAAGTCGTATTCTTCTGCAAAGGCTGCTTTGACGACGGCATAGGTCTTATCGGGATCGTGGATTGCCTTGCGTTTGAGCACGCTCACCAAACCGGTTCCCGTATACTCAGCGTACAGGTCGAGGTCGCCTGAGCAAAGAGCGTTAAAGCAGATCATCGTTCCGCCCAAGTTCAAACTGCGCCTGACGGTTAGGTTCGTGTGCAACTCGAGCAACTGAGCCATTATCTCGCCCAGAATCTCTTGTTCGGTGAACTGCTTGCCGCCGACGCAAACCGCGCCTGCACTCCCGTCCCTGGGTTGCTCGTCTTCACTGATCAGTCCTGCATCGAGGAGAAACGTTCGAGCTGCTTGAGACGCCTTGGCGCCTTCTTCATCCACCCTGTAGTTAAGTTTCTGCATGGTCTCGTCGTCGAGGCGGCCGGCCAGGACCGATAAGGCCTTCTCGATCTCAGGGTGGGCGTCAAGGGTGTCCTTACGCACCAACGGCGCGGCGTAATAGGGCGGGAAGAAATGCTGGTCATCCTCGAGCACTTCGAGGTTGTAGGCGACGATCCGGCCGTCGGTGGCAAAGCCGTCGATCACGTCGACCGCCCCGTCCGACACCGCCCGGTACATGAGGCCTGGGTCCATCTGGATTGGCTCCTCTGGAAACTCGAAGCCGTAATGCTCGCAAAGACCCCGATATCCATCAGGCCGTGTATGAAACTCGGCATCAAATGCAGCGACGAGTGCCGGGCCTTGTGCGCTTGACGACCAGCCTCCTCGTGAACCGCCCAGGAAGGGACTCAACAGAAAGAGGGCTACTGCCAATGCCGCTAAGACGGATCCAACGGTAGTCAGCTTTGCTTTGGTTGTCACGGAACGTGTTCTCCTTGCATCTCTCGGGATGTCAGGCGTTTGTCTGCGTGCGCCGTCTGAGCCCCGCCGGCGTGAGCCAGCCCTCAAAACGCGCCAAGAGAAAATCGAACAGAAGAGCCAGCAGGGCGGCCGGTACGGTGCCGGCGATCATATAGTCGGGGCTGATGCTGCGCAGACCCCGCATGATCAGGTCGCCCAAGCCGCCGCCGCCCACAAGCGAGCACAGACAAGCCACACCGATGGTCCATACCGTCGAGATGCGGATGCCGGCCATGATAACGGGGATCGACAGCGGCAGTTCGACGTAGAGTAGGATTTGACGCGGTTTCATACCCATGCCCCGCGCCACTTCGATCACCGCCGGATCGACCTGACGAATGCCGGTGTAGGTGTTGCGAAGTATTGGCAGCAAGGCGTACGAGACCAGCGCAACTAGGGCAGGCAAGGTCCCAATAGTCGGCAGGGCAACAAGGGCAAAGATCAGGACGATAAACGCAATCAGCGCCAGGCTGGGCACGGTCTGGACCACCCCTGCCGTCCCCATGACCGCGTTGACCACCCGCGGCCAAGGGCACCGGGTCAGGTAGATGCCCAATGGCAACGCCACGCCGATGGCTATCAGCATGGCAAAGAAAACCAGGAAGATGTGTTCATACGTATGAACCAGCATGTCGAAACCCAGTTTCTCGAAGAACGTGGCGATGCTGCCCATCATTGATCTCCCGTTTCCTCAAGAACGTCAGTGATAACTGAGAGTAGACGCTTTTTGTCAAGCGTTCCTACAAACCGTTCCTTCCTGTAAACGGGCAGCTTGAGCCTGCGCGTCCTTTTGAACAAATCAAGGGCTTCTATCAACGAATTGCGGGGGTGCAAACGGGTCCCATTGGCAGCACTTTCTTCCGTAGGCGGCCCCTCGCCGTCAGCCTCGGCGAAGGACGCGATGGTGCGTGTAAGGAGCGAAAGCTGAAACCGGTGCTGGCCAAGAAACTGGTCGACGAATTCGTTTCCGGGATGCTCGATCAATTCGGCCGGCGTCGCCAGCTGCTGTAGTTCTCCCGCGTCCAGCAAGGCGATCCGGTCCGCCATTCTCACCGCTTCGAAGATGTCGTGGGTAACAAAAAGAATCGTCTTCATAATCTCGGATTCGAGGGCAAGAAACTCGTTCTGGAGTTGCTCGCGGGTAATGGGGTCGAGGGCGCCGAAAGGCTCGTCCATGAGCACGACGGGGGGGTCCGCAGCAAGTGCGCGCGCTACGCCGATTCGCTGACGTTGACCGCCGCTCAATTCGGTGGGATACCGGTCGCAGAATTCCTCTGGGGCGAGCCCAACCATATTGAGGAGTTCCTCAACGCGGTTCTGTATGCGTTCGGAGTCCCAGCGCAACAATCGGGGAACTACCCCGATGTTTTCGGCGACGGTCATATGTGGAAACAGGCCGACGTGCTGGATCGCGTAGCCGATGCCGCGGCGCAGTTCCGTCGGCTCCTGATCCATAACGTTCATGCCATTAACCTTGATTACGCCGCTCGTCGGTTCAATCAGCCGATTGACCATCTTCATGGTGGTGGTTTTGCCGCTGCCGCTGCTTCCCAGGAGCACGACCGTCTCCCCCTCGGCCATCTCGAGGTTGAATTCGCGGACCGCCTCGATGCCGTTCGGGTAGGTTTTGGCTACGTCGTCAAAAACGATCATGCTATTTCTTCCGCACTTCGAAGATGCCGACCAGCCCATGGCCCCGGCCGAGTCCCTGCTGGAAGTCTCTCTCGAGGTTGCGCAACGCATAGCCAAGCTGAGGTTCGATGATGTTCGCGCGCGGATCGCCCATCTGCAGCCAATACGAAGCGTCGATAATGCGATCAAGGGTCATCATGGATAGTTGGACTGCCGCGGGGTAACGCCGCCAGTTCTTGAGCCTGACCGGCGGCATCCGTTTTTCAAGACGCATCTGGGTATATTCCACGAGTCCGTTCCACGCAAACTGCAGGGCCTCGTAGTAATCGTTGATTTCATCAAAGCCGGCGACGGGTTTCACGCTCGCCTTAAGATGGTCAAGGTCCGTGCGCACATTCTCCTCATGAAGCTGGTTCACAACCGACCGTACTGGATGCACCCACTCGTTGTACTCGCCGGTGTTGGTGTGGCGCCCCACAAACAACGATACGTCGTAAAGGTCCAAGATGCGCACAGCAGCGCCCGTCCGGCGCGCCACGTGGCCTATCAGATGACTCACCTCGTGGCCTAGCCAGTACCGCATGGGAAAATGCTCCGGCTCTTCGTTCGAGGCCCCCTTTCCGTACATCCAACTCATCGAATAGTCCAGCATCTCATTGTCTGATACCCCCCAGTAGCAGGGCCATTCGATTGAGTGACGGCCAAGCCATTCCCCTACCACAATGGCGCGATCAGATACATGCGCTATGATCTCCGACAGCAGCCGCTCGAGAGCCCCTTCATCGATGTGAGAATACGACCCATACGAGCAGTAGTAAAGGTCGAACGGCGCTTCGTCCTCGAGGGGAAAGCCTCGTGAGAAGTCGCCTTGCCGAAACTCGACGTTGCCGTAATTGGTGAAGTTCGCGTTGCCTTGCTCGACCATCTCCTCGCACAAGTCGGAACCGATGTAGACGTCGATCATGTCCATCGGAAGAACTTTCGCCTGGTTCAGGTGCCAGTCTATGTCCGCTTCGTTGATCGATGTAAGAAGGCGAAGCCCCTCTCCGGCCCCTGCGCCCAAGTCGACAATGCGCAACCGCTGCCCGGCTCGTGTCTTGCGTTTGACCAGCGCCTGTAGAAACGGACGGATATGTATGCCCCGGAGCTGGTCTTCCCAATAGGTCCTTACATTGTCGTGTTTGCCGGAAAGGCCTCCCTCATAGAGACTGTAGTGGCCGTTCGATACGGCGCCGGAATAGACATTCTCTTTTACGGCGGCCCCTGCCATTGTACGTTTCCCTCCTTCTTAAGAGTCTGCAGTATTTGTTGCGTGCAAGGCGTCCCCATTACGCAACGGGCGCCTCAACCCGGATATTTGGGAATCTATCGAGTATCTGCGCGCGAACGTCCTCCTCGATGCGGCTCTCTGTTTCATTCGCAATAACGTTGCTCACAACGCGGGCAGCGCGCGAATAGGCATCCTCGCCCTCGGCCATTCGCTCGCGCTTTTCTCTGTTTGCGAGCTGCGGCATATAAAACTCCTCGGCCATGTGTTGCACGGTATGCACTTCCGCCGCGAACATGCCGCCGGGGCCTTGCTCGACAATCAAGTCCGCCCCCAGCGTCTCGCTGTTCACTTCGATGCCTCGTAGAACGCGTTGGCACATGCCGAGAATCTCGTTGTCAATGACGAGTTTCTCATAGGAAACCGTCAGGTCGGCCTCCATAAGCCCCGCGATGTCGTGGATATAGTTGGCCCCGCTCATGGCTACCAAGAGACTCGACATAGCGCTTTCATAGGCTGCCTGCACATTGACGCTCTTGGCGTCCGTCGTGCCGCCTGTCGAGTACAGCGGCAGATCGAAGTGTTGAGCCAACTGGGCGACGGCGGCGTTTATCATGGCGCGCTCGATAGCGCCGCCCACGTGGTCCATCGTCTGGAGATTGGTGATCGACCCGACGCTGCCGCAGATTCCCGGCGCGCCTTTCTTGACGCTCTGGACCAGCGTAATTCCTCCCAGCGTCTCCGCGATGTGCGTCAACACATTGCCGGCCAAGGTAATCGGCGAGGTCGTGCCGCAAATCGGCTCAGTCGGCACAACGACAGGCAGCCCCTCGGATGCGAGGTAGCAAGTTATCTCGCCGTAATCGTTGTCGATCTTGAAAGGACTGATCACGAGCGTGATAAACGAAATGAACGGCCGCTCGCGCAATGCTTCCGGACTGCCTGCAATCATCTCGGCCATTCGCACGGCTTCCTTGCAGCCAGCGAGGCTGTAGATGCCGCCCATGACGTGTTTCGTCGTATTATCGAACGAATGGAAGAACCGGTTGACGTCGATGTCGTCCTGCGCTTCGATCTCGTTCGGGAATACGTTGATTGTAAACACGTGGATATTCTCGAGCGCGTCAACCATCTTTGCGTTCAGCGCTACGTCTTCGACGGTCGAGGGACGCCGCTCGCCGGTGTGCGGGTCCAGCACATATATCGCCGTTCCACCCGTCCCGTAATGTACGCGATTCTTTTCAAGAACGGCGTCATACCGGGCGTCGCGCGAATACAGCGTGACGGACGACGGATTGGACGCAATGGCGTCCTCCACCATGGGACGGGGCAGTTTTGCCACCCGTGTGCTCTCGTCCACCGCGGCGCCGGCCTTTTTCAAGGCCTCGCGCGCAGTTGGGGAGTAAACGCCCATACCTGCCTTCTCGAGCACATAGAATGCGGCCTCAGCGATAGCCTTCAGGTCGCCTTCAGTCAGAGGTCTGTATAACGAGGCAGGAATGCCAGGCATCTTATGATCTTTCTGCATCAACTTCTGTCTCCTCTCTTCAGCTTTTGTCAGCTCAACCTACGGCCGCGTGAAACTGCGTTCCTGAACCAAGAAGGCTACGCCGTTTCTCGCGACGGCGTCCGCTGCATCGCGTGCAGGACACCGCCGCGCTTCAAGGCGGCGATACAAGGGTTCAAGCAATTCTTCTTCGTCTTTGCCGCGACGTTTCAGTCCCAGGTTTGCGAGGTTCAACATGCGGACCGTCAATTCCCTGAGCGGCGTTCCGTTGTCCTTGCCCGACAGACCATGCCGACAAGCGGTCTCGCGCGCCTCGCGCAAGGTTTTCCAAGGATGTGCCGCGAGCTCTTCCCATGCCTCCTCAGCAGCAGACGCCAGCCCGAGCGTCAACGCGGCCGGACATGCCAAGGCGTCGCTTGGCTGTTGGTCGTAGACACGGTTTTCGACTGTGTAATGTCGTGATATGCGCGCGTTGTACCAGTAAAAGGAGTTGTGGATAGTCAGATCGTCAGGGCTGGGATGCAGCGCCACATCACGGCCGTCCAGGTCCTGTGCGGCGCATTCGTCGCCGCTGAAGTAGTCCAGAAAGGTTTCGTAATTGCGCAGTAGAACTGGTCTGCCATCCCTCTTGACGTAGACTGGCTTGAAGCGGGCCACGGTCTCGATGTAGTCGCGCGCATCTCTGAAAGGACGCCTCGGGATGCCTGCGCGATCCTTCGACGCCTCCCACCAGTCCCAAAACTTTTCTGCGACGGCCTGGTATCGTCCGTCGACCGCGCCCTTCCATACGCTTGAGTCAGCCGTCAGGGCGATCTGAGGGCCTGCAAAACCGTTGAGGACATTGACGACCCGGATCGCGTCCCTGTCGGGTACATTAATATGAACATGGCTGGCCGCATTCACCGTGAATAGATGAACGTCGTCGCCGTCCTCAGGCGCCACGATCTTGTTCGACGGGAAAACCTTGTCCCAAACGCTCGTGCGTCCTTTCTTCTCGAGGAGTGCCCG
The DNA here is from genome assembly GCA_964493915.1 of uncultured Nitrospiraceae bacterium. Taxonomy (GTDB): domain Bacteria; phylum Hydrogenedentota; class Hydrogenedentia; order Hydrogenedentales; family SLHB01; genus CAZBQH01. The sequence continues at coordinate 5,581 of CAZBQH010000191.1, read as the reverse complement.
GCGCGGACGGCTTACCGGTTGAATGCCATAGGCGAGAAAATGGACGCCTTCCCGTTCGGCAAAAGGCGTGAGCAAAACCCGCAGTTTGTCTATTTGATCCTGGATTTCGAAAAGATTGCCGACGTGCGACAAAGAGAACTCGATCTTGCAGTAGCCTGTTTCGCACGAAGCCACCGAGTCGTTCTCTTCACCCGGGTGTTTGGCGCCTACCGCGCGTCCGGCGGATGCGTCGTGGACGAGCTCCCAGCCCTGATTGCCCAGGTATTGCCACAGGCTGAGCGTCTTCTCGAGAGGCGCCGCACTGCCGTCGGGCGTCACCAACGGGAATTTCAGTTCCGCGCCGATACGCAGACTCGATGCGTCTTGTGCGCAGACTTCGCGCAGGCCTTTGGCGAAACGTGCATGTATCCTCGCGAGTGCGTCGATCATGCGTCGGCTTCTGCTCCTGTTCCTATAGTTGTCAGTTCGGCCGGTCCCATGACATGACCTGCGCCGCGAATGACAAACTTATAGCTCGTCAATTCTTCAAGACCCATCGGGCCTCGCGCATGCAGCTTGTCCGTCGAGATGCCGATCTCTGCGCCCATTCCCAACGATTCTCCGTCGCAAAACATCGTCGATGCATTCACCAGGACCACCCCCGAATCCACTTGCTCGATGAAAGCCCGGGCTGCGCTTTCGCTGTCGGTCGCGATGGCGTCAGTGTGGTGCGAACCGTAGCCATTGATGTGGTCGATGGCCTGCTGCACATCGTCCACCACGCGTATTGACACAATGTTGTCGAGATACTCAGTGCGCCAGTCGTCGCTGGTCGCGGGAACCACCCACGGGCACACCCTCCGTGTCGCCTCACACCCGCGAACCTCGACGCCATCCGCCGCGAAGCAGCCGGCGATAAAGGGCATCTGATGCAGCAAAGAACGGTGAACCAGCAAGGTCTCCATAGCGTTGCAGACCTCCGGCATCAAGCATTTCGAGTCAATGGCAATGCGCATGCCCGTTTCGATATCGGCGCTTGCATCGAGGTAAACGTGGCAGACGCCCTCAAAATGCTTGACCACCGGAATCCTCGATTTCTCGGATACCGAGCGGATAAGCCCTTTTCCGCCGCGCGGAATGACGAGGTTGATCAACTGGTCTTCGCCGAGGAGAGCGTCAATCTCCTCGTGCGGGTTGAATATGACCTGAATAGCCTCCGGCGGGAGATCGGCCTCGGTAAGCGATTCGTGCCACAGTTCCCCAAGAACGCTATTGCTCCGCCTCACTTCCGATCCGCCGCGCAGGATGCAGGCATTCCCCGACTTCAGGCAAAAGGCGCCCGCGTTAACCGTCACGTGAGGGCGCGCCTCATAGATGAACAGAATCACGCCTAAGGGCACACGCACGCGCGCGACATCCAAGCCAATGGATGTCCGTTTTGTGTCGAAAGGCTGGCCCACCGGGTCGGGCAGCGCCTTGATCTTGTATAAGCTCGCGATCCGCCCCTCAATTTTTGCCTCGTCAAAACAAAGGCGGTTGCGAACTGCATCCGGAAGACCTTCGCTTTCCGCGCGGGCCCTGTCTTCCTTGTTCGCGGCCAGCACCTCCTGCTTCCGATCGAGCAGCTTCTGCGCCATCAGTTCGAGAGCCGCATCTTTCTTCGCACTAGGGACAGAGGCCATCGGAACGGATGCACGCTTCGCTGTCTGGGCGATTCTATGCGGATCCACGTCCTTCTCCTTCGCTCAACGCGCCGAGGTTGCAGGGTGTGGCTACCTACCAGAATGTGCGCACGTTTTCACTCAAGCACGAGCCACAATGGCCGAAAATCTGCGCAGCAGCGAGTCTGGAGTGGGGGATGCTTCAATCAAGTACGTGTTCTCCAACTTGTGGAGAATATCCTTATACGGAGCAATCCCGTCGCTAGACACCACCGCGATCGGCAGTTCCCGCTCCATATCGCGCACATTCAAAACAAACTCGAGCACGTCGACACGCAAGTACTCGGTATCGACGAGTATTCCCTGCAGAGTTTGGTGACGCACTGTGTCCAGCGCGTCGGTGATCGTTTCATGAATCAATGGAATATAACCTGCGCGGAAAAGTCCCTCGATGACTCTGTCATGACGTTCAGAACCGAGCAAAAGAACGACTTTTGGCGCCTTTTCCGGCGTACTAGCGCGTTTGATCATAACTTGATTGAAGAGGGACTCCGGCCAATTTGCCTTTATACGAAGCAATATACGTGCCGAGATGTGTAAGTCTTTGAGCGCATGCGACTTGACTGAACGACCGCGGAAGTCGACCAAGGTAGGCTTCCCAATTTGAGAAGAATCGGGAATAATATGCACAAAACTCGCGCGGAATATTCTCGAAATGTGCATAATATGCCCGGCAAAGGCGGACCAACTGAAACCATGCCAAAGGAGAGTACAGTCTGGCTTGATCTCGTAACGCCTTACGCGATAACCGTCTAGATTACCGACTGAAGACGAAAGAGGCAGCGGCTCTACCTGTGTATAATATGCACATTCTAGAGGCCGTAGCGGCTTATCTTGTTGTAAAGAGCGCGTCTGCTGATCCCGAGGAGTCCCGCAGCCCGTGTGCGGTTGTTTCCGGCCGCGGCCAAAGCATGAATGATCATCTCGCGCTCGACCTCGTGCAAGGGGGTGCCCACCTCGATAACCACTTTGGTGCGTTCCTTACGCCGCTTACGGAGCCGCGGGGGCAGGTGTTCAGGCAGAATCACGTCGCCCTGACATACCAGTACGGCCCGCTGAATCACATTCTTGAGTTCGCGCACGTTGCCCGGCCAGGGATAAGCCTCGAGCAGCGTCACGCAAGATGGGGAAATCCCGGCAATGACCTTGCCAAACTGGCTGTTATACCGCTCCAGAAAATGCTCAATGAGCAGAGTGACGTCCCCTTGTCGCTCGCGCAAAGGCGGCATCGTGATGCGAAACACATTTAAACGGTAATATAAATCCTCTCGGAATGTTCCCTCCTGCACCGCTTGCTCGAGGCCCTTGTTTGTAGCAGCAACGACGCGCGCATCGGATGAGACAGTCTGGCGCCCCCCGAGCCGTTGGAGTTTCTTTCGCTCGATGACCCGCAGCAGGATGATCTGGACCTTCTTGTCGACAGTCCCGATTTCGTCAAGGAAGATGGTGCCCGTGTGAGCTTGCTCGAACTTGCCCGTATAGCGTCCCATGGCGCCGGTGAACGCCCCGCGCTCGTGACCGAACAACTCCCCCGCGACCAGTTCTCCCGGCAAAGCCCCCAAGTGAACGGCTACAAAGGGCCCGTCCTTGCGGACGCTCTGATTGTGCAGCGTTTCGGCCGCAACATCCTTGCCGGTGCCTGTCTCGCCCTCGAGCAGGACGGGGATCTCGGTCGCAGCAGCCTGACGGATCTGCCGGTACACTTGTTGCATGATCTCGGACCGGCCATAGAGTTCCGCAAGCCGTGTTCTCTCACGAGTTACGCGAGGTGCAGCTCCGGAGGCCGCTCGCTCCTCGAGGGCCTTCTGAACAAGGCGTCGCAGGTCCTCATCCTTCAGGGGCTGTAAAGCGCAGTGCCGCACGCCTGCCTCTTGGACTGCAAGTGCCAGCCGCGCGTCATCTCGTCCGCCGATGAACAGCATGCATGTTTCCGGGCTGCGCGTTGCAATCATTTCGATCTGTTCGAGGCCAAGGTCGGTTCGGGGCCGGAGCGCATGGCTGGTGACAATCACCAAGTCGCAGCCTTGCGAATCGAAGCGGTCGACAACGTGCTCGAGGCCCGGTTCAGCTGCAATCCGGTAATGGTCCTCAGGCAAGATACGACGGAGCCGGTTGACCAGCCTGCGCCCCTCGCCTACACAAGCGATGTCGACAATGGTCTGTTCATGTTGGAGCGATCCGCTCATGTCGTCGATTCACACATCGGCCAGACGACGATGTTCTCCACTCGCACACGACGCGGCAGGACCACGCAAAAAAAGGCCAACTCGGCGATATCTTCAGGTTGGAGCCGGTCCTCACGCGCCCACGGCAGATCGGCGCCCGCGATATCGCCCCATGCTGTGTTAACAGCCCCTGGCGCGATGACATTCATCCGTATCCCGTATTCACGCACCTCCTCATAAAGCGAATGCGTGAAACCCAATACACCAAACTTAGCCGCAACATATGCCGCGTAGTTCGGGTAGTAACGTACGGAGCAGACCGACCCGATATTGATGATCTGACCCTCGCGCCGGGAAATCATGTGGGGAAGCACTGCCCGGCAACCGTACATAACTCCGCGCAGATTCGAGTCAATCTGTGCGTCCAGTTCTTCGACCGTCGAGTCCACAACCGGTTTTTCGAGGGCGTGGCCCGCGTTGTTAATCATTACGTCGATCTGGCCATATGTATCAAGTGTACGCTCAACCAACGCTTTCACCTGGCTGTAATGGGCCACGTCCGTTGGCACGGCCAGCGCTTCGCCCCCTTCTTTACGCACTGCCTCGACAACTTGGTCCAGTCTATTCCTTCTGCGTGCGGCTGCGACCACTTTACTCCCGGCCTGCGCGAACCGGCGGACAGTGGCTTGGCCGATGCCCGACGACGCGCCAGTGATCACAGTGACGTAGCCGTCCAAACGGGTCTGCATGAGTTTCCTCCGTGGTTTGCCGCAGTTTGTGCGGGGAGAATACGGGGTCCACGCGCCGTCCCCGGCAACAGGACGCATGAGTACAGTATCCAGGTATGAGCAGCACAGATCAAACGGGGGCAGCATGAAGCAATAAATAGGTGTAATAATTGAATAAAACGAAAAGTAACAAATCAGCTCTGTCAATCCTGTATCTGCGCTCTGTTGAGGAACGGGCAAAAGCCCAGTGTCGCGAGGATCGTTACCTAGGGACGGCGCCTGTTGCTGCGTGCTTCGGTCTAACGCTTCTGCATTTGCCAGGGCTTGCCGTACCCGTCCGTGCGGCGCCACACCGCCTCTTGGGCGGGTTCAACAAGCTTCCCGTATCGATGTGGCCGCCGGAACGCGTTGCCGTGGATGGTCTTGCTGCGCCGGGCACGGATCTCGTCCATGTCAAAAACAGCCATATAGAGACCCTCGGCTTCTCCTGCCTCAACGAGCAGATCGCCTGAGGCGTCAAAAGCAACGGAGTGTCCGTTCTGGTTGGGAGCCGGATAGTTCGCCATTGCAACGCCCACCGCATTCTCCCAAGCGCGGATGCGGAACTGCTGAATGCGGCGGTCGTCGAGTCCGCAGGCATTGGGCGTTACAAGGATCTCGGCGCCCTCGAGCATGAGAATGCGCGCGCTTTCCGGTTGTTCCCGGTCGAAACAGATCATCGCGCCGAGGGCCACCGGACCTTCCTTGGTGTCCAGGGTCCCTACGTAGAACGCGTCGCCTGGGGTCATCGAAGTCTCGAGAGGTTTGAAGTCGCTCGTGTGCACCTTCGCATAGGTGAAGAGTTCTGTGCCGTGCCGATCGAAGACGGTCACAACGTTGCGGGGCATAGGATCCCACTGTTGGGCGTAGGTGACTGCGATGGCCATGTCGACCTCGACAGCGAGGCGGGGGGCAGGGTGCAGCGAGCCGCCCCCCCCCGCTGCCCCCC
>CAZBQH010000190.1:0-2975 GCA_964493915.1 uncultured Nitrospiraceae bacterium | reverse complement strand
CAGTCCAGCCAATGGGCAGGCCGTGGATTAAGGGGAAAGGCGCGCTCGAGCAGCGCGAGACGTTCCTGCGACAGGTCGTTCATGTTCTCGCTGATGATTGCCATGGTCCCGCTCATCCATACAAAGCGAACCCACGCCCCGGCTTCTTCCATACTGAGGCCATACGGCGATTCCGCCGCGGATGCGCCGCCCATCAGATCCTTGAACATGACCTTTTCCTGCGAAGAGCCGTGGTCGCGCACGACCAGGCAGTCGGGATCGTTTCGCCACCACATCCCGTGCATCCACTGATGCCAGTACGAATGGATAAGCGCAGCGCGGATGTTGCAGTTGCCCGCCGGCCAGGAACCGGGATTCATCGGCACATTCCATCGGCTCGAAACGTCATAGCCCACGCGCATGCCGTCGCAGAAGCCGATGGACGGCCCCAGAGGCGAGCCGCAGTTGAGAATAAAGCGGTTTTTGGCAACCTTGCGTATCACCGCCAGGCCCTGGCGGAACGCTTGAACTGTTGTCACAGTCGGATCGTAGCGGCGGCCGCGCTGAGCCCCGTGTAGAAGGAAATCAATCTTCACATAGCCGAAGCCCCATTCGTCAAAGACCCGCGTGAAGGTCTCTTCAAGAAAAGCAAGGGCTTCAGGATGGGTCAGATCAAGCCCGTTCACCCCCCAATACTCGGCCGGACCGTCGTCCCCCTGGACCAGCCAGGCTGGATGGTCCTGGCGCAGCCGGCTCGTTGTGTTCACGGAGAACGGCGCCAGCCACAGGCCCGGTATGAAGCCCTTCTCTTTGATGCGATCCGCGATATAGCGCATCCCGTGGGGAAACTTGTCGCCCGCTGCGTCCCAGTCGCCCCAGACCCGCGGCGGCGCACCGCCGTCCGCGCCCCGGGCAGGCCGGTTCCATCCGTCGTCGATCTGAATTACGTGGATGTGGTCTTTGAAGCTCGAGGCCCCAAGCGCCTCGGCGTTGGCGATGATGTCTTGTTCCGTTTCCAGGCCGTAATAATAGTACCAACTGCACCAACCCGTCTCGACAGGTCCCAACCTCGGCTCCATGTCCTTTGCAACAAACCCGGCGTAAGTCGTCAGAAGCTGCGACATGCTGGGACCCGCACCGATGAGCAGGCGTCCTGCATCCAGAGTCTGCCCTGGCGCCAAGGGAATGTCCTCTCGCTGATAGACTGCACGCAGGGACCGGATGACGTCCGGCGCTTCCGTAACCGACTCGATGTCGCAAAACGCCTGGTCAAGCGGAGTGAAGCCCAACGCCAGCGCCGTCGTCCCGTCTGCATCGGTGAAAGCGGCGCACGAGTGGGACTCATGCGAGGCCCCAAAGGGATGCAAGGTCGTGTAATCGGCCATGTTGCTCCCATGGCGGTAGCATCGGTTCAGCGGGGTCGTGCTTTCCACCTGGAGGCAGTGCAACGGAACCACATTTCTGATCGGCAGCGGCTCGGCCCCCGTGTTGGTAACGGATGTACCGACGGAAATCCATGCCGCATCGTCAGGCTGATCAAACGCAAGTGTTATCCGGCACACGCCGGGCAGTTCGTGAACCACCCGGGTGGGCGGCGCGCCCTCGAAGGTTATACGCCAGTCCATATCGGGCTGCAATACGCCGTCCGGCTGTTCAATACAAGGGGCCGCGCTCTTGAGCAGTAGACCGGCCTCGTGTCGCAGAACAAAGGCGCCGTCAGGCGCCGCTTCGTAAGTCCACATCGCGTTCGCCATCGTTACTGTCTTCCTCCTCCCGTGCCGTAAACCGCGGAGAACACCAGATTGGTCACCGTGTTCCGCAAACGCACAGTAGCTTCCGCGTCGCCCGGCGACGCCGTCGTCAAAAACACCAAAGCAGCATTCACATCCGGATCGGCCACCGCCATGACGGTGTCGATTCCCGCGTGGCCGAAGCTGCGTTCCGACGCCACGTTGCCGAAGCCGAACCAGCCCTCTTCCGTTGCGCCCCGCAGCAACCAGCCCAAGCCGAAGTATTCGTGTTGGGGTTGCCGGCCTTTGGCCAGGGCTTCCCTGATCTCGTTCTCATACTGGACCGTATGCATTTCCTCATAGGCCTCAGGCTGGATCAACTGCCTGCCGTTCCAGGTCCCCTTGTTCAAATGTAAATTGAGGAGCTTAAGCATGTCGGCCGGCCGACCGAATGCTCCGGCAGCAGGGTTGCCAAGAAACTGTAGCGTAGTTGGGGTAAGCTCGGCCGGAAAGGTGCTGGGCGGCGGGACCAGCGCCACGTCTGCGTCCTCGGAAGGCATGCCAAAGGTAAAACCCTCTGCACCCAGCGGCTTGAACAGGCGTTCCTGACAGATCTCTTGCCACAGTTTGCCCCCCGAAACACGCCGCACGATGTCGGCTGCGAGCAGCATACCGGTAATCGCGTGGTAGAGCGTCCGGCTGCCCGGCGCCCATTCAACCTCGAGCCTGCACAGCGCCTCGATGGCGGCGTCCCACTGCTCCTCCGTGTGGACCGGCATCGAGGGCGCGCTCGGGATGCCCGCCGCGTGGGTCAGCAAATGGCGGACCGTGACAGCGTCTTTGCCGCCTCCGCGAAACTCGGGAATGTACTGCGACACGGGCGCGTCATAGTCGATTAACCCGTCCTGATGAGCCATGACCACAACCGTAGCTGTGATGGCCTTCGAGAACGAGAAAAGCATGTTCAGCACGCTTCCATTATAGGGAAGCGCAGGCCCGGTCCGTCCCGCGCACGTTCCCCAATACTGCTCGAGGAACATCGAGCCGTTGCGCGTAGCCGCCAGGCAGGCCCCTGGATAAGTCCCCCTTTCAAAATCCGCGGCGACGAAGGCGACGGCCTTCTCCAACGCGTTGCCGTCAACGCCAACGTCCGACGGTTCGACTCTTGCAAACACGTCTCGGGCTCCTCCTTCCGCGTCCTCTCCTCCTACGGTTTCGGCAGCAGCTCGCATCATGCGCGACCACACAAACGGCGCCGCCGCCAAT
>CAZBQH010000189.1:0-7424 GCA_964493915.1 uncultured Nitrospiraceae bacterium | reverse complement strand
AAGGGAGGCCACAGCGTCGGCGGTCACAGCTTGAGCCATCCTTATATCACCTATGTAAGCCGAAACAGAGCGTTCCAGGAGATGGCAGGGGTCCGCATCGAGTGGGAAGCGGCGCTGGACACGCCGCTCCTTTCGTATACCTTCTCGTTTATAGATTACCGCAACGAGATGGAAGGCGACGCGGCGCAACGCGACATGATCCACTTGCTCGAACGCGCCGGATATTTCCATGTTGCCGAGTTCAAGACCTTTTACGACGACCTGCCTTCGGATCTGCTGCTGAGCGTTGTCCTTCCTCCTGAGAACGCGCCGATTGACACCTTCAAGGAGGCCTCGAGGTGGGCGTTCGCCGACAAGGAAGTGGCAGAGCGTTTCCCTGGCGTGTCGATCAGCATGCATGCATGGTATGACACGCCCCTGTTGTCCTATGGCTGGGACGAGTTTGACAGGCGTATCAAGCATCTCGAGACCTATCACGACGTCTGGCGATGCAACCACAACCAGTATGCAGCATACCGCTGGCAGTTCCTCCACGGCAGCGCGGAAGTGATTGAAAGGAAGGGTCATACCGTTCGTGTCCGCGTACAGCGGCCTCCGTTGACCTTTCTAAACGACCCTACGCCAGTCACTTTGGGGATCACGGGCGTCGCGCCGGAATCAATTGCCGGCGCGGCCTGCGACACGGCCGGCATCAGGCCCGCCGCCCGCAACCCAGGCGGAATCGCCATGTTTAACATTGGCCACGACCGCACCCAACAGATGCCCCAACGCATCGGCTGGGTCGCCAACGAAGTCAACCGGCTCGCATTGCGCAAAAACGATCAGAACAGCGATTTCCCCGGACTTCAAGCGCTCCTGTCATATCGGGACGGCGCCATCCGCCTTGAGCTGCACAACGGCACAGATCAGGCGCTTCATGAGTTGCTTGTGCAGTACCGGCTTCCGTTGCAGTTCGAGGAAGGCATCCGCAGAATACAGGCCCCGCGCGTGGAATCAGGAATAACATGGCGCGACGCTTTCACGCCAGCCGTCGCCGACCTTGACGCCAAGTATTTTGCCGGCGACGTCTATCTCATGGCGCAGCTCGATTTTGTCCTCGGGGACGAACCCGGCCGTTTGTACGCAACGTGCAGCGTCCCTGGCCAAGAGAGCGATTCGTTTCCCAAAGGGCGGTTCGCACGGCTTGGACCGATCCCCGAAGAGGCGTTCAACCTCGACGGGCTGCATGAAATGGTCGAAGCTGGCGGCATCCCTGCGACGTGGACGCTGCCTGACGGCAAGGTGCTTGCCTGGCGGGCCCAGCCAGACGACGGCAACATCGAGCAGTCCTTTCTCGATGTCGAGTTGATCCGCACCCAGGGGAACTGGTTCGCCAACAGCTCGCCCGTTTATCTCTTGCGGTCCACAGTGACCAGCCCCCAAGAACAGCCTGTCTCGTTGCTCTGCTATCGCGAGGACATCCCGGCCGTGTTTCTCAATGGAAGCCTGCTTGACGACTTCAAAGGCATCCTGAGGCAAGGCGACAACGACCTCATGCTGGTGCATCGCCCTCAACGGCCGCAGAAGCCTTGCCGCAACAGCGCCTGTTTCCTCCGCCTGACCCAATCCGCGTCGGGCGACAGGCTCACTGACATCTCGTACGCCATCCCGGAGGGGACGCCGCCAGCCCAAGGCGGCAAGCTGCGCATAGCGCTGCTTCAAATACTGCCCGAAGGCAGCGACCAAAAGGCCAATCTCGACATCGCTGAGGCGTGGTGCAGAAAGGCCGCTCGAGCCGGGGCCGACATCGCCCTGCTTCCTGAGATGTTCAACATCGGATACACAGGGTTCAATGGGACCGATGCCGAAACGGTCCAACAGTGGCAGGCTTGGGCTGTCGATCCCGCCAGCTCATGGGTGCAGCATTTTGGCATGTTGGCGCGAGAACTCGACATGGCCATCGCGGCGACCTGCCTTCTGGCGCACAAGCCGGCGCCCCTGAACGCGTTGATGCTTTCTGACAGGCATGGCCAACCGGTGCTCACTTACGGCAAAGTTCATACGTGCGACTTTGCCTTCGAGGCGGCTTGCAGTCCGGGCGAGGGTTTTCACGCTGCGACGATCGATACGCACCGCGGGCCGGTACGGGTCGGCGCCATGATCTGCTTTGACCGCGAGTTCCCGGAGAGCGCACGCCTATTGATGCTCGAGGGGGCCGAGATCATTCTTACGCCCAATGCCTGCCCCTTAGACGATGTACGGTTGAATCAGTTTCAAGCCCGTGCGTACGAGAACTCGCTGGCCGTGTTCATGACCAACTACCCGGCGCCGCACCAGAATGGGAGGTCTGTGGCCTATGGTCCTGACGGACGCCAACTTGCCTTGGCTGGACCGGACGAGGAGATGGTAATGGCGGAGGTTGACCTCGACGCCCTGCGCGGGTACCGGCGCACATCTATCTGGGGCGACGCGTATAGACGGCCTCAGAGATACGGCCCCTTGATCGAGCCGTCGCCTTTGCCCGTCTTCGAGCGCACAACAATATTCGGCCAGCCTGTCAACCGAACCGAGTAGTCTACGGACCGCCAACAGCAAGAACTCGAAAAGACTAAGTCCGGGATACACGGATCCCGGTCTGACTTCGGCATCCTTTGCATCTTTTGTGGTTCAATTTACGGAATAGCAACAGCTTTTGGAGGGCACATGTTCCCGACAATGCTCATGGGGTGTGTCGCTTTGTTTTGGACTGTCGCTGGGATGGACCCCTCATCCTCAACACACGGGACCTTCGCCGTCACCAGCACCGAGGGCAGCGGAATTGCCGAACAGACCGACGCCCCCGGCTATGGATCAGCAATACGTTGCGTCTACGATGGGAAGGGGCTCTATGAACTGCACTTTGGCGAACCGATCGGCGTGGCGCCCTTCGATACGCTTGCGTATAGAGCGGACGTCCGCCTGGACTCGTTCGATCCCAACTGCGCCTTCTTCCTGAGCGTGCAGTTGATGGGCGAAGACGGCGCCGTGGTGAACAACCTATTCGCGCCGGCCATGCCGGATTTCACCGTCGAGGGATGGCAAGAGATCGCAGGGAAATGCGCTGTACCGCCCTCTTGCACCCATGCGCAGCTTCAACTCTGGGTCCAACAGCCCTTCGAGGCGCTCGTCGGAGCGCCGACGTTGGAAAAGACCGGCTCGATCGCGGGCAGAATCGAGGAGAGCGCCCGTAGACCCGCTGTTATTGAGAACGACCTCCTGCGAATCGTTTTCGATCCCGAGGCATGGTCTTTCGCGGCCGTGGACAAGCGATGCAACCGCCGGTGGGACACCTTTCCCAACCCGGACCAAGTAATCGTTTTGCATGTCGACACTCCAAGTCCAAGCAGGCTGGTCTTCGACGCCGTCTACTTGCCGACCGCAACGCCCATGAAGCTGGATGCAACCCTTGTTGCCGAGGAGCCGGAGCTCGACATCGCCACGTCGATGGATCCCGGCACGCCCCTGCCTATCTGGGCTGCGCTCGTCGAGACGGCGCCCCCGATATGCGATCCTTCGCCCGACACTGAACTCGCCGTGCCTCTGGGCGAGGGTTTCCTCTACCCCACCGACGATCCCACGATACCTATGCACCTACTCCAACTCAGCGACGGGGCCGGCCTGACGATGCCGTGGTCCGGCGTGGTGGACCATGAGACAGGGGCAGCGGTCATGTGGTTTACCCATGACGAGGATGACGCTTTGTCGCGTCTCCTTTATCTACGCAAGGGCGAGAAGGCTGCCGGGACGCACATGTTAGGGTGGATGTCGCAAAAGAACCGCTGGGGATATGACCGGACCGTCCGCTACTGGTTCGCCGACCAAGGCCGCTACGTGGCGCTTTGCAAGCGCTACCGGCAAGACGCCTTCGAACGGGGCCGGCTCGTCCCGTTGGCCGAGAAACAGAAGAAGCTGCCCCAAATCGCCAGACTCCTTGGCGCGCCCAATTGCTGGTTCAACTTCCTTTGGCACTATCCAGACCCTGCGAAGCGAATGGAACCGTTGCGCTGGTTCCACGAGCAAGGCATCGAGCGGATGCTCTTCTCGACCAGCGATTGCCTCGACTCGACGGAAGAGGTCCTGTCATGGGGCTGGCTCACCAGCCGGTACGACCTCTATGGGGCGTCATGGCCGCCGGAGGTCGCGGCGAAAGCCAATGTGCCCGACCGGACCTGGGGCTACCCGGATGACGTCCAGATCCTCTATACAGGCAAGATGAAGCGAGGCTGGGTCCAGAAGACCGAGCATGGCGATTTCCCGTGCTACGAACTGTGCCCCACGCAGCAGCCGAAGTGGGCCAAGCGCCGCATTCCGCCGATGCTTGAGGAACGTACAATGACCGCCCACTTCATTGACACAACAACGGCGAATCCTCTCGGAGAATGCTACAGCCCTGTACATCCCATGACGCGCACTCAGGACAAGGCAAGCCGCCTGGCTCTGCTGGGCTATCTTGGCGAGCTCGGTCTCATGGCCGGCTCCGAGATCGGCGTAGATTGGGCCGTACCCGTCCTGTGCTATTCGGAAGGCATGCTGAGTCCTGTTCCGTATCGCAATCCAGACGCGGGTTATTTGCTCGCCGGCATGGCGCCCGTTGAGGCGACGTTCAATTACATGCTGAACCCGGCGGCCCGCGCGCCTCTCTGGGAGCTGGTTTACCACGACTGCACCGTGTCGTACTGGTATTGGGGGGACGCCACCAACACCTTCCCCGAGCTGTGGCATTTGCGGAACCTGTTCAATGCGCTTTATGCCACGCCACCCCTCTATATGATCCTTGAGAAGGAGGAGATGTATCTCGAGCAACGCGAACGGATCGTGCAGACGGACCAGTTCTTAAAACCCGTCTTCGAGGCCGTAGGCTTCTCGCCTATGACAGGACACGCTTTTCTCAGCGACGACCGGAAGCTCCAGCAGACCGAGTTTGCCAATGGCGCCAAGATCGTGGTGAACTTCGCAGAGGAAACGCGCAACGCCCAGGGCGTCTCGATAGAGCCCTACAACTATGTCCTTTGGGACAAGAACGGCAACATGCAGGCCGGAGGTGCGAACGTCCAGCCAGGCGAGCCGGTGCGTCCGGCAGCGTTGCAGGAGGATCGCATTGTGTTAACGCCCGTCGTTTCAACGCCCGTAAAGCGCGCCCCCGGCATGCGCGACGGAACCGATCTGTTCCGGCTGGCCTTTCAGGCCCAGGCCCCGTGGATGAACGGCCCTGTTGAACTGCGGATGCCGGAAACCCTCCAGTCCAACTTGGGCTTCCACATCCTCGACCACTACCGCACGACCATCGAGCCTCTGAGCGACCCCGACCCCTTCCCGCAATGGCAGCGCGACGAGACCACCGGGGCCTTGTCGTACAGCTACACGGACAAGGAGGGCCTCGAATTCGGAGGACGGGCTGAGCCGGGCGCGGACGAGATCCATTTGACGTATTACGTAAAAAACCACCGCTCGGAGCCGCTGCATTTCGTGATGCCCAACATGTGCCTCATGCTGCGCTACAGCCCCGCATTCAACCGCCGCCACGACCTTGACGAGCTGTTTATGGTCTTCGACGGCAAGTACCAGAGCCTCGCCCGCACAACGCCGACCCCCGCCGAGATGGGCCGCGACCCGTGGCTGCTGATCCTCACGCCTCAAGGCAAGGACTCGTTCCCGGGTCCAAAGGTCACATCGACGTGGTGGCTGGTCGACCAAGTGGCCGACGAAAACCTCATGGCGGCGGAGAGCGTCGACGGCAAACACCTATGCGGTTACACGTGGGATAAGCCCGCCCAGACGCTGATGTGCAACTGCGGCAACCCCTGCCTTCATACGGGACCGGGTCCCGTTGAGGAGTTGGCGCCCGGCGCTGCACACACATGGCGTGGGAAGATCTACCTTATAGAGAACGATCCTGAGGCTTTGCTCGCACGTTACCGGTCCGATCAGGCGGCTTGGCGCCAGACGCGGTGATACGCGCACCGAGCCCCGTTGTGTTCTCTGTTGGTTCCCGGGCCTCGCGATGGTATACTCGACGCTGTTCTGTCTTCCAGAATCTCGAAATTCAGAGATAAGGAACAGTGCTATGTCTAGAATAAGTCGAAGGGGCTTCCTGGCAACGGCGGCATCCGCTCTGCCGGCAGCCGGCTTGGTTGCGAAGCACGTGGGTGCTGAGGAAACAAAGGGGATCATGATGGGCGCACAGAGCTACAGCTTTCGCAAATTCAGTTTTGAAGATTCGATTACGCAGTTAAAGGATCTCGGCCTTGACGTCATGGAGTTCTGCGCCGTCCATTTCCCGCCTGACAAAGACAGTCCAGGCTTCGCGCACGTCAAAGAGACGATTGCGTCAGCGGGCATCAAAGTGCCGTGCTTCGGCGTCGAGGGTTTTGGCCCCGATGAAGCCGTCAACCGCAAGAAGTTCGAGTTTGCCAAAGCCTTGGGCGTTAGCGTTCTCTCCGCCGATCCCAGCCCGGATGCCTTTAACAACCTTGAGAAGCTCTGCGACGAGTTCGACGTCAAAATCGCCATCCATAACCACGGTCCTGGTGCGCGCTACGACAAAGTAAACGACACCCTCGAGGCCGTACAAGACCGCAGCAAGATGATCGGCGCTTGCGTCGATACAGGCCATGCGATCCGCTCGGGCGAAGCGCCAGAAGACGTGATCGCCGCGCTGGGCGACCGCGTCATCTCGGTTCATCTCAAAGATTGGATCCACGGTGGCAAAGAACAGATCCTGGGCGAAGGCGACATGGATCTCGTCGCGGTAGCGCGCGCACTGAAGGCCGTCGGTTTCCACGGGCCAATCGTGATGGAGTATGAAGAAAGCCCGGACAATCCCGTACCGGATATGAAAAAGGGCTATGCGAACTGGCTTAAGGCCTGGGAAAGCGTCTAGGCCGATCCGGACGCAGCGTGCCATAGTCTTCTTCTTTGCGCTCTGCAGCCGCGAGGTGCTGAGTCTGAGCGGCCAGACGAAAATCCTTGCGTTGCTCGAGATTTTCGTATAGACTATTAGAGCGTGCAAGGGTTGCACGTAAGGAAGTGGAGTCTGTGCGCCTCAGACATCCTTCTGTATCTGATCCCGTACATGGTGTTCATACCTACCCCGGATTGGCTACGATTGATGCTGACGACCGTTCTCCAGCAAACCAATCCAGAAAGGATGAGTCAATGAACATCTATGTAGGGAACCTTTCCTACGACACCGGCAATGCGGAACTGAAAGAAGCCTTCGAGAAGTACGGCGAAGTGACCGACGCGCGCGTCATCGACGACAGACAGACAGGCCGTTCCCGCGGCTTTGGCTTCGTCGAAATGGCCTCTGACTCGGAGGGGCAAAAAGCCATCAGCGAGTTGAACGGCAGCTCGCTGCAGGGCCGGACGATCACCGTCAACGAAGCCCGCCCCCGGGAAAACAGGGG
>CAZBQH010000188.1:0-1693 GCA_964493915.1 uncultured Nitrospiraceae bacterium | reverse complement strand
AAGCGCCAGCAACGCGTCAAGCCGCTTCCAATACGCATCATGGAAGCAGTCCAAGTCGAACAGCCCCGTATCCGGGTCACGGTAGAACGGGAAGACATTCCCGTCATCGCGCGCACTCATCGTGTTGCGGACGTAGTTGCCACCAACGGAAACCATCAGGTCCAGATGCGCCTCCAGCGCATCGCCCGGTTGAAGCCCGGTCGGATGGTTGAACAGATTGTCCTGCCCACTGCCGCCAAGCAGCAACACGGGCTTGCCCTGGTATTGCCAGTAATAGGGGTTCTCGGCGTAGGGCTGGATGCGATCCACCTCGTTTCCCCGCGCCGCGACAATTCCCCAGGGCATCGCCAGCACCAACGCAACGACCATTCCGATCCGGTGAATGCGGTCGTTTTCTGTAAACATCTCGCGATCTCCTTCCAATTGATAATGATTGCTAACGAGCCATTACAAGCGCCGCCCAGTGGCCCTTGCCCGGCGTTTTCAAACCTATTATTCCGCCGTCATCAATGGTTTGCGGTTCCTGCCAGGCGCTATGGGTGATATCCAGCCAGCGGACCCGGAGCGTGCCCCGCGCAGCGGAGACATCGAGCTTCACCTCGCCGCCATCGGGGAAATAGACGGCGTACTGCTGTCCGGGGATGTATGAGAGGTAGGCCTCGTTGGTCTGGCGATCCAGGAGCAGGCGACTATCGACGTCCGGCGTGGCACGGAAGACATCGAACTCGGCGGTGAAGAGGCGCGCGCTTCTCAGGTGCGTCTGCGCCAGCTCGCTCAGCCCGACACCATATAATCCGGGCCTGGGCCCCGGACGGTGGAAGCGTGCGGAAGCGCACCCGCCGAGGACGTTTTGCCAGAGCTTGCGCGTCGCTTCGACGACGCTGCCGCCGTGGCGCTCGCCGCCGTAGATCTTCACGTTGTTCATCGGGCGCGGCGGATCGGCGATCAGCTTCCGGGCCGCCTGCATGTTGTCCCAGTGCGTCTGGCCCACCTGATGGTTGTTCTGAGAAATGTCGACGTAGGAGTAGAGATCGGGGTGGTCGAAGGTGCGGCGGTGCATCGGGCTGTTCAGGTCCCAGGCGTCCCACATCTCCGTGACCTCGACGCCCACGCCCGCCTCCGCGGCCTTGGCGCGGATGAACTTCGCCCAGTAGCGGCTCCACTCCTCGGAGTCGTTCGTTTCGTTGGAGATGCAGTAGAGGACGTTGCCGTAGCCGAGCGAGATGGAGAGCATTTTCTCGACCAGGCCCTCCTGGCGCGCCAAGAGGCTTGGGTTGTCCTCCAGTTCCGGGAGGCTGCGGAAGAAGGGGTTCTCGCGCTGGCCCGGATGACTCGATATCGCTTCCGGCAGGCCGCTCTCGTCGGCGGTGTAGTTGGTGTTGTTCTTGGGGTTGAAAGGGTTCACATCCCATGAGCCGCGGGCGTAGTCGAAACGGTCGAACACCTCGATCTGGACGATGATGTCTCGGTCGCGCGTCATGCGCAGGAAGTTGTCGAAACGCTGCCAGTACTGCTCGTTGAAGCGGTCAAGATCGTAGCGGCCGGTCTCCGCGTCGCGGTGGTACGGCCAAAGGTCGCCATCGCTGTACCGATGACGAATTGAGTTGGTCCGACCCCACGAAAATGATCGGTATCACGGAACGAAGTCCGCAGATCCGTCGTTCGATGAGCGCCTACCTGGCCGACTACATCC
>CAZBQH010000187.1:0-2847 GCA_964493915.1 uncultured Nitrospiraceae bacterium | reverse complement strand
GACTGCCGAATTCAGGTTGAGGCAGGCGATAGCTGTTTAAGACTCTTAAGTTGATGTCATTTCATGCAGTGCCCGGAAGGCTATTCGTGGGGGAGAAATCCTGAAGACACGCCGGGACGTTCCAGCAGCATGTGGACAACCTGAGAACGGTAGTATGCGGTTTCGATGAAGGCGGCAAGCGCCTCAGGGGAGGTTTCCATGTCGGGTAAGGAGATGCGCGTAAGGGCGCCGTGTGGAATGAGTTCATGCATGTCGCCTTCAAGTGTGGCGCGTTCGCTCGGCGTGCAGGAGGCCGTCCGCGCCAGGCGCGCGCCTGCGGTGTAGTGAATATCTTGCGTAATAGGGTCGCTCTTGGCAACACGTCGGGCTTTCTCGGGAAAGGGCCGCAAATCAAGCGCCGCAAAACGGCGTATCGACGATTCGTAGCGGGCTTGGGCCGGGATGATGCGGAGGCCGATCCGTTCCTGGGCGGTATGGCACAGCTCGACCAGACGGGCGAGGATGCGCAGAGCTAAGACTCGCGCGGGGTCCGACTCGGCCAATCCGTTTCCGCAAAGGGTCTCGACACATTCGTTGAGTCCGTCTACGGCTATGACATACGCGGATTTCGAGAGGTCCGCGAGGACCGGCCGTGCCGCGGTTTCCCCGAGAAAAACGTGGGGGCCGAGTGCGCGCAGAGCGGCAAGGCGTTCGAGAAAGGCACTTTTCTCTTGATGCGCCTGCGCGGCAAAATCGACTAGGGTTGCCAGGTTTTCCATGAGGGCGCCTTCATCCGGGGAGCGAAACGCCATCCGGGGAAGGTTCAGGTTGACCACCTGCGCCACGGCGCCCCTATGCGGCGCCGTATAGCCGGGTGCTGCGTCGCGGCTCCGATCGAAGGCGATTTCCAGGAGTCCGTGCGCAATGGCGGTCTCCGCAACGCGAACGAGAACGTCTTTATATCCCTCTTGGGAAAAGAACGTGGGAGTAACGACAAAGCGGAGAAGAGGCAGGCTTCTTGCCTGAGATTGCAGATAGACGGCCAGAATGTCGTCCATGAACCGTTTAGCAGTCATTTCATAATCGCCGTAGGTGTTGCCGCCGACACGTGCTGGCGGCCCGGCCGCGCGGCGACGGGCAATGGCGGAGGGGACGCCCCAGCTCAGGGTGATCTCGGGTTTGGCGGCGCGTTCGGACGCGTCGGTTCCGAGGACAAAGAGCAGAATGTGTGCGGCACGGCGGGTTGTCTCTTCATCGGCGCCATTGAGAAACGGGCTCAGATGCACGTGGGGCAGTTCCCACGTGACCGGCCCCGCGAAATGGGCATCGAGCTGCGTGCGAAACCTGCCCAGCTGCACCAGGAAGGTCTCGAGATCCTGAGGCGGAGCATAGGCGCCCGTTGCGCCGGGCAGGCCTGCTCCGTACCTTGCGAGAACATCGAGATTCGCGGAGAATCCATGCAGCCGGTCAACATAGCCGAGGCCGCCGAGATGGATGTCGCCAAATACGTGGGCATCAACCACGCCCTCCGAGAATACGTGCGTGAGGGCGTACTCGCGTTTGACGCGCTGTGCTAACAGACGGTCGGTGCTTTCGGGGTCCTGCCGGGTGATGCGTTCCGTCTCGCCCGGCATACAGATAATGCGCTCGGCGTCGTAGAGAGGCACGCCAATCCGCATGTGGCGCCGCCGGAATTCCTCGAGGCCGTGCTCGGCAAGTTTGGCGTCAACCAATTCGCGGACCAGCGCCGTCGTCAACGGGCCGACGCCCGCGGAGATGATCTGGGTTTCTACTTCCTCGGCAATGGTTTCGGCCCGTTGTTGGTCCAGCCGCGTCTCGCGGACGAGGGCATCTACAATGCGGGAACGGTCCCATCCGGAAAGGGTGTCGTCGCTCGTGCGCACGAACAGTGCGCCCTCATGGGTTTCGTCACGCAGGCGCTGTTCCCATTGCGCCTCGTCGAACTCATCGAGGAGGGACTGCAGATCGCCTTGGCGAAGCTTGGTGACGCGAGTGCGTTTACGGTGGTGCCGGGCGAATGCAAGGGCCGTTTTGGTATGTCCCATTTCGAGAAGCACTTTTTCAACAGCATCCTGGACTTGGGCGACGGTGGGGACACGTCCTTCGAAGCGCTTGCGTAAATAAATGGTGACACCGGAGGCAAGGCTTAGGGCCCGGTCGGGGTCCCCTTCGCCGACGGTTTCGGCAGCCCGGAAGATCGCGGCGGCGATTTTGTTTTTGTCGAAGGGCTCCTCGCGGCCGTCGCGTTTTATGACGGTGCGCACCATCGCCGGGGGCCGCATGAGGGGAGAATCAAAGCGCAGCTGTTCGTCGTAGGCGCCCTCGCGCGCGGCGTCCAGGGGAGGTGTATCGTCTGTGTTCTTGTGGTCAATCCGTTCGGTCATAGGCCTTCACCGTGAAAAACTTAGGTGCACCCCCTTCTTTCGGGTAACTGCAATGGTATGATCGGCAATAGTTTACCGGCTTTCCGGAGGAGGCTCAAGCACGAGTAGGGACTGAAATCGCCGGATAGATCGCGGAAACATCCGCAACATCGGTGCCGTTGGAAGCGGTGCTACATGGAGGTCTACGGTTGCACGGATCTCTGGAGCGCCAACGGCGCGAAATATATCAGCCTGGGCTAAAGGCCCAGGAAGAGGGCTAAAAAAGACGGGAGGGCTGAAAGCCCGTAACATCCGCACACAGAGGCCCGCCATGTTCCGGGCCTACAGCCTGGAAGATTTAGCCTCCTTCTACCCAGCCCTTTCGGGCTGGGCTGATATGTCAACGCGCCGTTGGCGCTCCCGAAGGAATAACCCTTGTCTCGGATCTCACCACAAGGGTGATTCGATAACCACAAACAAACGC
>CAZBQH010000186.1:0-18023 GCA_964493915.1 uncultured Nitrospiraceae bacterium | reverse complement strand
CATACCCCACACCCCCCTCCCCGCCCCCCCCAGCGGAAACCCCCCCCCCCCTGTGGAGGAAGAAAAAAAAATAGTGATCCCGCAGCCCCCATGGCACGTCCTCGTTTGCGAGGCTCTCCGTGGCGGCCAAACCGGAGACGGCTAAGGTGGCGAACAGGACGCAGATCCAAGGGGAGAAGCGTGTCATGCGTGTTTGATCTCCTATTCGCGGCAGGACTTCTGCCGCTGCAGAAGTATACCTAAAGACCAGCTCCTAGAACAGCGTCTCCGAATCCAGCGAGAAGCGTTCTCGAAGACCGTGCCGTTCCATTTCAACGTTGACGGATTCTCCCGGCATTCCCCGGAGTTTGGCGGCCAATAAGGCAAAGGGCATGGCCGCGGCCGGTTCGCCATTGACGGCCGCCACCAGCTCGCCGGGGCGGATCCCGGCCTTGTCCGCCGGGGAATCGACTGCAACGTGCACAGTCCATCCCTTCCCGGACCAGGCCAGGGGAACGAGCCCTGTGCCTTGTACCGCTGCGTCCTGGAGCGGTGATGCGCCCAAGGGTTCCAGGCGAATCCAGTTGTGCTCGCAGTTGAGCGTAACGCGGAAATGGCGCAAAAATCCCAGACCCAACGCCGGGTCCGCGCCATTCTGGATAATGCACAGAGGATTTCTGATTGAAGCGCTGCCCACAGACAAAGAGGACAGCCGTACGGCAATGGGAACAGGCGTCCCGCTCGCGGGATCCCGCAGACTCATACGGGGGGTTGTTTCCGTCAAGAGCCCTTCTTTGTCGAGGTAAGAAGCGGGAAAACGCATCGTCTCTCCGAACGCGGTGTCTATCACGAGACGTTGAACAGCGCGTCCGTCAATCAATGCGCTCACCAGCGGAGCGCCTCGAGCGTCCCGCTCGAAGGACAGTGCATCGGCAGGCGGGTCGCCGGCCGCGACGGCCAAGGTCACTTTGTTCCGTGCAAAGTCGAGGGTCAACTCTCCCAGGCGCGGCTCGAGCCCTAGAATGCCGCCGACGGGTGTCCCCAGGTGGATTGCGAATCCACTCAGGTCCATGACCAGGACGTCCCGCGGGCCTGTGAAGGCGTTGGCAATCTGAAGCTCTTTCACATGTGCCAGCAACCCGTCTGCCGGCATTTGCATCAGAGCGTCAACGTGGGGATTGGGGAAAAGGCGCGGCGCCGGATCGGAAGGACCGATCTGAATCCGAACGGGCGGCTCGACGGCGGCCAGACCGATAAAGGCGGCGGCTTTTCCGTCTACAACCGTGTGCTGGGCCGCAGCATCAAGAAGAAAGGGATAAGGCCCCACGCTGTTGATCCAGACCGGAATCAACACGGCGTTTCGCACAACCGCGAACGAGGTCGCAGGAGTCGCAATGCCAGCGGCGTCTCCTTGGCCGGCCAAGCAGAAAAGGGTAATCGCGAACAGCCGTATCATGGGAGAACGGTACAGGTCTTGCCGCATCTGTGCAAGGATTGGTTGGCTTGATGCACTCGCGACACGGTCACTCGACGACAAAGCCTTCCTTCTCGAGCACTTTGGCTAGTTCGCCTTTCGATATCTTGCCAAAGGAAACCATGCGGTCCGGATCAAGCTCGGCGAAATGTTTGCTCAGCCTCTTGCGATGCAGCAGATCTGCAAGAACAAACGGGTCTTCGGTCTCGAGGACATGCATTGTGCGGATACGCACCCGTTTCATGCCGCCGCGCCAGCCGTCCAACGTGGTCAACACGTTTGTGGGCAATCCGCCGTCGCGGTTGTGTTCGAGCAGGAACCGCACAAACGCCTCTGCATCATGGCCATCCTGCACGGCTCGTGTAAAAGACTCCTTCGTGAGGGTATACACCGCGGCTTGGCCCATGCTCGAGCGCCGGGCGAACTGCTCGAGCGGCACCGTCAGGAGCGGGTCGACGTCCTGGCCGGAGACGACGACGTCGAAGTTCGGTTGCACAACCAGTTCGGCGGGTTCCCCGGCGAAGCTGTCACTCAATTTATCCAGAGCTTCGCCCGACAGCAGGGAGCGGCCAAGGGGGGTCAATCTGAAGACGGCGCCCTGCTCGTTCTCGCTCCGGTCGACAAGACCGAGCCAGAGAAAGGACTCCTCGAGCGCACGCGCCAGGAGCCGCTCTGCATTTGGTGCGGCGCTAGGGCTTACGTAGTGCCAGTGGCCGCCCGCCGGACGCAAAACGGGCTGCTCGTCTTCCGAATTGACACGCATCGCATAGGCGATGAAATCCGTCACGGCGTACGCTGCATCCGGCTCGAGATCCTCGAGCAAGGACACGAACATCCGGCGCGCCATACCCTGTTCACCCTGCGCCATATACCAGTCGTAGACCAGGCGGTGGCGTTCCAGCCTGCCGGCCCGGATCAAAGCCTCGAGGTCAGCGGCTTGCAGCTCGTCGTCTACACGGGCCAGCCAACCCATGCCTTGGGCCGCCCAGAGGACCGTAGGAAGCGAGGGTTCGTATTCCTCGGGAACCGTTTCGCTCAGGCGCCGCCTGTCCTCGCGGAAAAGCTCGCCGTCTGCCCGCAGCCGTGCGGGGCGGGCTGCAATTGCTCCGACGAGGCGACACACCCGATCCGAGAAATCAAGCCCCCGGACGTCCCAGGAACATGTCTTGCCCCGGCAGGGGTGCAAAGCGGCCTTGCCCTTTGTTTGCTGCGTCCGGCTCTCCCGCCATTGGCGTATCTCAGACAACAATCCGGCGGCGCGCACGAGCCGGTCCTCGGGATCGAAGCGAAACATCTCGAACAGCGCATAGCCGCGGAATAGTTCCCAGAGGGCCTGCTCGACCTCGAAATCGGCGCCGTCATAGATGGTCCGAAGCTTCGGGACAGGCACGACGCCTTCCTTTGATTGCCAAACCACGTCGAAAAGCTCTTGGGACCGCGGGGAGAAACCGCGGCTCGCGACATATTCGACCACCGATTCAGGGCGGGCGTAGTATCTGTCGAGGAGGGCTTGAGCCGCCCGCTTTTTCCCGCCGGGCTCTTCCAGACCGACCTTGTCCTCGAGTTGCCGCAGATCATGGGCCTCGAGCTCTTTAACCAGTCGGAAGAGCGAGGAGACGTCCCCATGATTCTCAAGACCGGCCAGGATGCGTTTGACGGCGCTCGGACCTTCCACAGCAAGCCGCACCTTCGTAATATCGAAAAAGAACAGCCGATGGTTCACGTCGACCAGGTACTCGATTTCCTCTTCGGGCAGTTCAAGTTTCTTGGATAGAAATCGGACCGTTAGACCTGATCGGCTATTCTGGGCGAGTTCCTTGGCAATCCGGAAAGCCGGGCGGCTGATTCCCTCCATGGCCGCCACGAGGCTGGCCGTGTGGCGCATTTGATCACCTCTCAAAGCTCGGGCAGTCGCAGCAAAAAGGGTAAGAGCCCGATATTATAGCCCTCGACAGCCCCATCGGACAAGGGCTTTCCCGCCGTTTGTGTCAACCGAGAAAGTAGAAATGTCCTCTTTGTCCAGGTTCAGGGAGAAAGAGCACAAGTTTATGCGTGAGCGCAAAAGAGGTGGACCGGTTCAGGCTGATGAAGAAGGTCGCCGACAGCACGGACTCGTTTTGTACGCCGGCCCTCGATGCATACCTTGCGGCGCATGATGAAATCGCGTGACCAAAGTGAAGGAACCCGCGGTGCCGCGAGGATTACCTACCGCCTTTTGCCTTGTGGCTTCTGGAGCGCGCCGCCCTTCTTGCGTTTTCCATACTGCATGATTCAGAACCTGAGCGCTGGGCCTGGCTTGAAGTGTCGCCTCTACACGTCCTTGGCGGTGTTAATAATCCGCGCGATAATGCCGTAATCAAGGGCCTGTTCAGCAGTCATCCAGAAGTTGCGGTCGCTGTCTGCAGCCACTTTTTCTTCAGGCTGGCCGGTCTCTTCGGCAATAAGTTTGTTGATGCGCTGTCGGATTTTGAGGATTTCCTGCGCCTCGATACGGATATCGCTAAGATACCCTCCGGCGCCCCCGCTCGGTTGATGCAGGAGGAACCTGGTGTTCGGCAGAGCCAGCCGGTTCTCCTTCTTTCTGGCGCCGAACAGAATGGGCACGGCAATGCTTGCGACCCATCCCGCACCGATGCAGACAATCTCTGAGTCGATGTAACGCAACATGTCGTATATGGCAAACCCTGAGTCGATATGCCCCCCTTGAGAGGTGATGATCACCCGGACCGGGTCGTGATTCTCAGCATCCATAAGGACCAGACGTGTGATGACATGCTCGGCCATATCCTGGTCAATCTGGCCGGCGATGTAGATGGTCCGGGACTTGATCAAGCGCATCTCAATTCCGCTCGGGCGCTCTATCAATTCGCGTTCTTCATCAGACTCCATACAAAACCCTCGCGTTCTTAGTGGTGGTAGGCAACATATTGTGCCATGTAGAACGGAAGTACTTCAAACGCGCGTTCCAATGTATTGCCATGGTTTTTCGTAAAGCAATTCATGCGCGACTGAAAGGGCGGGACGCGAGCCCGGGGCGCGCCCCTAGAGCACCAGTTATGCGTCTCACTCGCTGCAGGCCCCGTCCTCTACAGGAAGACCCGTCTTCAACTTGTCAGACGATCTCAAGCTCGTCCTTATCAGGCAGCGCAGGGAACGGCCCGTGGGGTTCGTCCTGGTACCAGAAGGCCACCGATGCAATGTCGTCCTGCATGGGCAGATAGCGCCCGCCGCTGCGCCACCCCAAGGCCTGAATCGTGACCCGGAGGTCTTTTTCAAAACGGATCGGGTCCATCACATGCCACCGGTACAAGCCGAATCGCGTATTAGATGAGTAGACCCCGTCTGGGCGGATGACCTGAGGCATACCCGCGTATGCCGTGCTGTACTCCTTGTACTGCCCTCCCGCAATAAAGCAGTAGGACCCGCAGAAATAGTCTTCGGTGCCCGTCCCACAGATGGTCGGCCACTCATCGCCGTCCAGAAAGAACTTGATCTCGCCTTCTCCCCACCAGCCATTGTTGTTCACGCCCCAAGCCATATAGGTCCCTACGTAATGCCCTTTGCCCCGAACACCGTCCAGTAGGGTGTAGTCCGTCTTATAGGGCAAAGGATTCTGCCGCCGGAACTGGGCGTGGAAATAGGCCGCGTCCTCCGGCACCTCGGTCAGAGCATAGTTGATCTGGTAGTAGACAACGACGTCCTCGGCAGCGATGTTCTCGAGTGCAACGCGGCAGTGCTTGCGGAACGGCATCTCCCAGTAGCAGTTGAACGCACTGCCCGGGTTGACGCACAGGGGCAGCGAGTTGACATGGGCGTAGACGCCCCAGCCATTCGCGAAGAAATCGCCGACGGGGGTCTCAACGCTCGGGTCCTGCTCGTCGTCCCACCAAATACGCAAGATAGCAAAACGCCAATGACCCGTAATCGTGAACCACATCTGCTGGATGGCGCCCGGACCTTCGATATCGGCAAGTACAAAGGTCTTCCCGGCTTCGACCTTGATTGCAGGGGATATCTTCCATCCGCGGCCCAAATCACGTGCCGCCTCTTTACCCAGGCCTTCAGTCGCCCTGCCGCCTGTGCCTTTCTCCCCCGTGAAGTTCTCCGCGGAAATTGACCGCGTCTTAGCATTGGAAAGCCTTGATAAGTTGCCGAGGCTCAAGTTGAGGCCGTTATACATCGCGTATCTCTCCCATTTCTTTTTCCGCTGGTTCACGACAAGCTCATGTCGAGGAACAGGACGGTTCTTTACATCTTTGGCGCTGATCGGTTCAAATCACCTTAGGATTTCTCATGATCCGTGCCAAAGGAGAACAACTGTGAACAGTCGCCTTTCCGTTTTTTTGCTCGCCCTTTGCGCCACGCTCGTATGCACTGCAACATGCGCGGCGGAAGAGGGACTTAACCCGATGTGGCTGGGCGTGGACGATGCAGGAAGCGAAGCACCGATCTGGAATGATGAAGCCGCGCAAGACGCCTTTGCCCAGATCGGCTTCGATTTTCTCTCGCACAAGATGTCTGGCCCCATCGAGGGCCGAACCGTGCTCGACCATGTCGCCCGTCTCGATGCATGGGCCCGAAGCGCGCACGCCCGATACCTGCTCAATCTGGACGGCGCCGAAGTGACACCAGGCAATCCAGCAAAGTATGACCGGCCCGGCGCCTTCGCACAACCGGGCCCCGATTTGATTAAGGCATGCGTGGCGTCGCCCCGATTTATGGGGATTATCTATGACGAGTTGGCCCACTGGGTTCTAGACGGCGCGTGGCCCACGATCCAGACCGGCAAGTATGCCCCTTACTTCTATGATGCCAAGGGCCGATCCCTCTTTGAAGCCTACGAGGGCAATTTCCGCAATGCCTCGGTGCTCATGGACACCCTCGATGCCGGATTCAAGGCCCATGCAAAGAAACGGGAGATGTCCGTTATAGGAGCAGAGTATGTATTCCCCATTCTCCACCATCTCTTCGCCCGAGCAGGTTTTGTACCTATCCCCAAGTATTTGAAGGAGTCCATCGCCCCCGTCCACGCCGCCGTGGCTTTGGGAGCGGCTAAGCAATACAACCTGCCCTACTGGGCGTGCCTGGACTTGTGGTTTCATCTGCGGCCCTATCCCGGCCATGAACCCAAAGACCTCGAGTCGGCCCTGTTATTCGCCTATTGGACAGGGGCGCAATCCGCGTACGTCGAGAACTTTGCGTACAATCGCAGCCTCTATTCTGTAGAGGAAGGCCCTCCACGTCTTTCAGCGCTCGGGGAGACGGTACGGGAATTCAAGCACGGTTACTTGCCTTTCCATCCCCGCAGGGTCGATGCGAAGACTTTTGCGCCCGAGATCATTGTCGTAAGATTCCCTGACTCGGATTGGGGCCAGGAGAAGACAGGCACATGGATCACCGGTTGGTTGTATGGGGCGGAAAACCTACTGCCTGACAAACAGACACGCTACTGGGTCGATATATGGCATGTCCTGACCCACGGCGAACTGCCCAGAGTAGCGCTTAACTATAATAATCTGCAGATGGGCGACCGGTTCCGCTTTCTATGGCCGGCAAACAATGTAGCGGTCTACGACCATTTGGCGGCAGACCCAACACTCTATGCCTCCGCGAGACTTGTGCTCCTCACGGGCAAAGCGGTCAGTGCCGGGTGCCTGAAGACCCTCAAGAACCTCGTTTCCAGGGAAGGTCTCACCGTCGTCGTACCATCTCATCTCGCGCCAGAGGACTTGACTCTCCCTGAGGATCAAGTGTACCGGCTGCACAAAGTGGGCCTCGGCCGGTGGATCGTCACGGACAACGTCACCGATCCATCTGTTGTTGCCTTGATCAAACCGTTTCTGGGCAGCTCGAGCCAGATGCGCTACGTCTTCGGCAACAGAGAGGTAACGTTTTCCGCTACGAACGAAGAAAAACCAGTAGAAGTTAAAATAAGACCTCTTTCATAGGGAGGCTTAGGCGGCGATATCTTGAAAACCCCTTTCCTGATGGGTAATTCTACGAAATAAGACGTGCAATCATTTAGTAGAAAGGAAGGACAATGCCTGAGCAACGGCCGAACGTTATTGTCTTTGTAACAGATGATCAGGGAATTTGGGCGATGGGATGCGCAGGGAACTCCGAGATCCGCACGCCAAACCTCGACCGGATTGCTCGCCAGGGTATGCGGTTCGAGAACTTCTTCTGCGTCTCTCCTGTATGCTCACCCGCACGGGCCTCGCTGCTTACGGGGAGCATTCCCTCGCAACATGGCGTCCATGACTGGATACGCGGAGGAAACGAGATCGAGAACGCCATCGACTATCTCGAAGGACAAGTGGCATACACCGATCTTCTTGCCGCTCATGGATATGTTTGCGGGTTCAGCGGCAAGTGGCATCTAGGCAACAGCGCCAAACCGCGAACCGGCTTCCAACACTGGTATACCCATCAGTGCGGCGGCGGGCCTTACTACAATGCACCTATGTACCGCGACGGCAAGCCGATCAACGAACCGGATTACATTACAGACGTCATTACCGACGATGCTCTTGATTTCATCACCCAAAATGCTCGAGGAAGAAAACCGTTCTATGCGAGCATTCATTACACTGCGCCGCACAGTCCCTGGATAGACAACCATCCCAAGGCAATCGTCGATTCATACGACGACTGCCCTTTTGAGTCCTGCCCTGTCGAAAAAGAGCACCCTTGGGCTCTTTACAACACGGTGCCGGTGGGCGTTTACAAAGAACCCAAGGAACACCTCAAAGGCTATTTTGCGGCGGTCACAGCCATGGACGCCAATGTGGGGCGTGTTCTCGACAAGCTCGACGAACTCCGTATTACGAAGAACACGCTCATTTTCTTCACGGGAGACAACGGGTACAACTGCGGTCATCATGGGATCTGGGGCAAAGGCAACGGGACGTTCCCATTGAACATGTATGACAACAGCGTGAAGGTGCCGGCTCTCATCAGCCAGCCTGGGGCTATACCCGAGGGCAAAGTCAGTAGCGCCCTCCTAAGTCACTATGATTTCATGCCAACATTGATGGACTATTTGGGTATTGAATACCACCCAGGCCAGTCCTTACCTGGGAAGAGTTTTGCGCCGTTGCTGCACGGCGAGGAATTAGGCGACCGCCAGAGCATCGTCGTTTTTGATGAGTACGGGCCGGTGCGCATGATCCGCACCTATGAATGGAAATACGTGCACCGCTACCCCTATGGTCCCAACGAGCTCTATGACCTTAAGAACGACCCCGGCGAACGCATAAACCTCGTTGAAGACAAGGCGAGACAATCCATTGTCAACACAATGAAAGAACAATTGGATGCCTGGTTCAACCGGTATGTTGTCCCTGAGGTTGACGGTGCCAGAGAAGCAGTTTATGGGAAAGGCCAACTGGAACTTGCAGGCCTCTTTGCCAAAGGGAAAAAGGCCTTCGCTGACGATATCACATAACGGGATAAAAGGCTGGTTTCTCAGTCACGATTCTGCGCGCTTTAAGGCATACTTTCGTATGAACCACAATATCTAGGGTAGGCCTGTTTTTCCAGGGCTTAGAAGACTTATACACAGCCTTTAATCCGCTTTTTCCGCGAACCAATAACAATTAGAAGAGCGCTTCAAAACAACGCGCAGAGTAAGATGTTCTGTACAACCCCTTCTTACTCAACATGTTACGAAAGTATCAAGGGAGGGTTCCAAAGAAGAAGAAAAGTTCAAGGACTTGCGGGCCAACAACCTATGTACGCCTTTTCCACACGTTATCCACAGCCCTATTAAAGCCTATATTAACAACGACGTCACAAGATATTGAGAAGCAACCATCTAGATCCGGATCGGCATGATAACGTTAAGATACTCGCCGGACACATCAGCTGTAAAAGGCTTCAGCAGGCCCGGGTTACCAGCATCCTTTAAAACAAGTGCGACCTGCTCCGTATCCACATGCCTGACAATGTCGAGAATAAAGTCAGGATTAAAGGCAATTTCAACCTCTTCCGCTGAATAATCGACGGCCATATCCTCAACATGTTCCCCAACTTCTGGGGTAACAACTTTCAAAGTCAGCGTCCCGTCATGCAAATGGAAACGGACTGAGTTAAACTTGTCGTTCGTCATCGTTCGCGTACGACGGACCGCCTCGATAAAGGCCTCCGTATTCAGGTGCGCTTCTTTGTCATGTTTTTTAGGTATAACCATCTCATAGTTTGGAAACGCTCCTTCGATTAGAGCTGTGACCAAACGGACACTCCCAAACGAAACCGCAGCTTGGGTTTCGTCAATATAAACATTGGCCTCCCCTTCATCACCAAGAAGACGCTCAAGCTCGCTAATCATCTTGCCCGGCACAATAACCTTAAGTTCAATGCCCTCGGGGATGTCTTCCGTCTCTGAACACATGCTCATTCGGCGCCCGTCTGTCGCAACAACAGTCAACCGTCCCTCCTTCAATTCAAACAGAAGGCCGGTAAGGTTGTACCGGGCTTGGTCTGTACAAATGGCAAAGGAGGTCTTTCCGAACAGCTTTTTCAGTACGGCCTGCCGCAAAACCAGCGGCTCGACACCCTCGAAGGAACGGATAGGGGGAAACTCGTCCGGCGACATGCTGAACAGCCTTGTCTCACTACGTCCGCATTTCAGGAGCACAACGTTGTTTTCCTGCAAGGTTAACGTTATCTCACTGTCTGGAAGCTCGTTAAGAATGGACGAAAGGCGATGCGACGAAACCGTAAGAGAACCCGGTTCATCGACTGCGCAATCAACCAAACACTCAATGCTTACTTTCAGATCTGTGGCCGTAAGCCGAATGGCGCTCTCGCTCGTTTCGATCAGTATATGAGCCAGAATAGGCAACGCAGATCTTCCAGATACAACGGTCTTGACCTTGTTCACAGCATCATACAGATCGTGGCGCGGAATTCGGATCTTCATTCCCGGTTCTCCGTTTATGTCAGAAACCTTTTGTTCACGTTCTTCGACAATGGTTTCAGTCTAAAAATCATCGTAATGATAGTAAGGGATGGGGAATCTGGGGAGAACGCCATAACCCAGGGTTTATCATAAGATTAGCCTGTTGATGAAGGAGGGTATGTTCTTGAGAAGCTATGCACATTTCCTCAAAATCTTGTTTCATAAGACTGCGTCCATAAGTTGATGAGGTCTTTTTCGGACGTTTCCAGTGGATAATGATACCCCACTTTCCCCCACGTGCTCACAACCTTGCTTGGTACATCAGCGCACATTTGCCAGTCGAGAGTATGGGCCCTTAACTACTCGAGCGTGCAAGGCTTGGAGCGGTCGACATTTCAGTGTCACGTCGCCGAGGCCTCTGAAATCTCTACTAAAATCAAAGAAACAAGGTTGTGAGGCGCCAAGAGCAAGCATCGTATGACGAGAATTGCCTGGTCGCCCGTTACTTGTTTGCAGGGCCCGGGCCCCGGTTCCTTGGAGCATTGCCATGCTAACAAAGGCTTGCCCCAAAAGCAACCGCTTTTGTCGTCGCTCTTGGTTGCTTCATAAGCATTGGAAACAGCGGGCGTTTAAGCAAGGAAAGCGCCTGGTAAGTTGGGCAGACGTATAAAAGAAGCTCCCTTTTTGGTTTTGTATTCAATTGGTCGCTTTGTGAAACAGTGCTACAGGGTTGAGCTTCGTCAAACAGCATAACCAAGGTGAGTTGGCCGGCGACGGTGCGAGATCAGACAAGGGCCATGTTATTGTTCAGCCGATTGCGGATTAGTGTCTGAAGGTTACGTTCTAATAACGCGCAGGAACTCTTCAGCGGTTATCAGGCCATTCTTGACCTTTTGGCGGGCCCTGTCTGCCATGGTCTTGAGCTTGACAGTCTTGGCAATGTTGTCAATAGGCATGTCGTCGGCGATCATTTTTCGGACTTGCGGTGTGACCTCGAGTACCTCGAATATGCCGGTGCGGCCCTTGTTTCCCGTGTGATAGCAGACTTCGCATCCTGTGCCGCGGTATAGTTTACCGGTGTTTTCAGGAAGACGGAGTGATTTCAGAAGGGTCTTTGTTGGTGAGTAGGATTCTTTGCAGTTGTCGCATATGGTGCGGACCAGCCGTTGACCGACGATCCCTGTGAGGGCGCTGGCAATCAGATAAGATGGAACGCCCATATTCCGCAGGGTGCTGATGGCTTCAGGAGCGTCGTTTGTGTGAAGGGTGCTGAAGACAAGGTGGCCCGTCATGGCGGCGCGGATGGCAATATGAGCCGTTTCAGGGTCGCGGATTTCACCAACGAGAAGGACGTCGATATCCTGGCGCAAGGATGCGCGCAGGGTGTTGGCGAAAGAAAGGTCGATGTCAGGGTCGATTTGGACCTGGTTGATTCCTGAGAGTTGATACTCGACCGGATCCTCGAGCGTGACGATGCTCTCGGTAATGACGTTCTTCTGATTTAAGGCGGCATAGAGGGTGGTTGTTTTGCCGCTTCCAGTGGGCCCTGTTACGAGGATCATGCCGTAGGGCTGTTGAATCAGTTGGGTCAGTTTTTTCTCATCCTCGGATTCGAGGCCGAGATCCTTGATCCCTTGGAGCACTGACGACTGGTCGAGCAAACGCAGAACAACACGCTCACCAAGAAAGGTGGGAAGCGTTGCAACACGGATATCAAATTCGCGGTCCCCTACGGTAAGACTGATATGACCGTCCTGAGGCCGTCGGGTTTCGGTAATATCCAGGTCGGACATTATCTTTACGCGCGAAATGACGGCGTTTTCGATGTCGCCTGGAATACTCATAACGTCATGAAGGATCCCGTCGATGCGGTAGCGGACACGCATTTCGGGCTCTTGGGGATCGAGGTGAATGTCCGTAGCTCCGGAATTTGCGGCGCCCTCGACGATAGTGCTCACAAGCTTCATAACGGGTGCACCCGAGGCCTCCCGCGCAATCTCTTCAAACCGTTTTTTTTCAGCGCCTTGTTCTTGACGTCTCGGTGTTGTTTCCACGGTTTCTTCCTTTTTCCCTTTGGCTTTTTGCGTTCCCTTGCGGGATGTTTCCCTATCTTCTTGCTTTGTCTTTTCCTGCTGCTGGCGTTGAGCTGCTTCCTGAAGAACGAAGGGTTCTTTTGGGGCCTTTACGACTTGTTCCTTTTTCCGGAAAAGGCCGTGTCCATGCTTTGGTACAACAGCCTCATATCTTTTCGTGATTTCTTCTTGAATATTGTCGCAGGACGTCATGACGGGATGTACGCGTTTTCCAAGAAGGACTCCGACGTCCTCGAGTTGATGCCGTATCTGAGGGTCGGTAATAAGCACGGTTAGTCTATCGCCTTCAAGATGAAGGGGGATCATGTTGTTTCGCCGAGCCATGCTCTCGGGTAGCACCTCGATGGCTTTAGGGTCGCTGATTGCTTCTTCGATTTCTTCGAACTCGAGCCCATGCTGCCGGCTTAAGGCAAGCGCGATGGTGCGTCGGGTTACCAATCCCCTGTCAAGTAGGATGTTTCCGAGCAGGCGCCCGTTTCGCTGCTGTTCAGCCAAAGCCTCTTGGAGCTGTTCTTTGGTAATAGCCTTTAACTCGACCAACGCTCTCCCGAGACTCTGGTGTTTTTCACGAAGCGATCGTGGGTGATATTCGTATTTCAAAAAGTTCATCACCCCGAAATCGACCTTCTTGCTCTGCAAAAGCCATCGAAACCACGGAATGCCGCTCTTCTGTTCACGTTGGCGCGCCTCGTCAAGCTCCTCTCGAGTAATGAGGTCTTGTTTTACCAGGTGCTCGCCGAGGGATTCTCTGTCCTGTCTATCTGTCATGAAGACCTCCTGATTCCTCCCTTGTGTAGTTTTCTTATTATAAATGGGATATTGTCTCCGGTAAAGAATTTCCTCTTCACTACCGCCTTTTGCGCAACCACTGCTACTTCTCCAGGGGTTCAAAGTAATCGATCATCCCCGTAAAGAGGGATTCAGCAACATCACGCCGGAACGCGACGTCCCTGTACATCCTCTCTGTTTCGCGGCAAGTTACAGACCCTGGCTGTACAAGCACGCAGGGACACCCCGTTTGCTGCACCAGGTATGCCACGGAGGGTTGTATAGAGCGGATGCCGAGACGCGAGGCGAGACACTGGGCGAGACGTTGGCCATTGGGGCTGTTTGGGTAATGACCGACAAACGATGACTCCTCTTGGTCCATATGACCTGTCCTATCGAGTAAACGCACGCTGCCGGCAGGCGAGCCAAAACTCAACGAGAGCGCTACGTGGGGCGCGGCGTCCTCGATGAGAGCCAACCGTTGCATGTTTGTGACGGCCATGTCGCTTGTCCGCGTTAGCGTGATTAACGCGCCGGCATTTCTGAGGAGATGGCTGAGATGACGCGCCACGTCGAGGTTGATGTCGCAAGCTCGAGTTCCTCCAAACCCGATTGCACCGGCATCAACGCCGCCGAACGCCGGGTCGAGTGCAATGCGTTTTCCGAGAAGAACGCCTGCCTCGGCCGGCTCGAGGCCAACCAACGGATGGTTCGTGTTCAGTCGTATATCTAAGGCCTTGTAGCCCGGGTGCTCAAGCAAAACATGATTCTTGCCGGCGACGATGGAAAACCAGCCTTGCGGATTCGTGAAACCGGCCAGGCGGCCATTGACCCCAACGCAGACATGAGGGATTGGCGTGTCATCGCGTATGTCAACCGTTCGGAAAGTGCTGTACTTCGTGTTCCCATATTGAGGGATGTAGTCCTTTTGAGCCATGCCGGATTTGAACGTGAGGACATCGGGATGAGAACCGAGATAAAACCTGGCTGTGCCATTTTGCGTGGGAGCGGTGCGTTCCTCGCCGGCGAGAGCAACGGTTGTGCCATCTGCGACCGGCATTCCAAAGGCATCCAAGACATGCACTTCGATTAGAAGTTCCCCGGCGCTGTTCTTGAGAATATCGACCGGCTCCTGGCGGATTAGAAGGACTTGGGGCGGCCTGTTCACGTGTAATTCAACAAGTCTTGTAACGGCTGCACCCCGTCTGTTTCGCACGCGAAGCAGGGCTGGGTGGACGCCGTTCGGCAGGGCGTTGGAAAAGGTGCACTCGAGGGTGTTGCCGCGTGCTGTGAAGTAAGAATTACTCTGGACTCCTGGCAGGTCAATCTCAGCCGAGTCTGGATCCAGCGGCAATCCCCGGGAGAATGTGCAGACAATCTGCTCAGTGCGCCCCCCATCGAGGGACCGGGTCTCAACTAACGATATAACCGGCGGATCCAGCGCGAAGTATTCCGCTAAGCCTGCCGCGATGGCCCGCGCTTCAGCCCGGCATCCCTCCTTTGTGGCAAGGAGAGCCGCATTGGCCGGATGGGTCATGTAGGACGATTCAAGGAGGACGGCGGGACGTTCCGAAAGGCGCAAAACCTTGTAGTTGCCGGGGAGGAGGAGTTTTGCCTCGGCGTTGCAGCGCAGCCGCAGAGCTAGAGAATATGTCAGTGCCTGCGCGAGGTCGAGACTCGCCGCGTCGTCGTCGAGCTTGTAGAAAACCTCGAGGGCATTCTTCTCTGTGTCTCGGATTATGTCTGCGTTATGGTGAATGCTGATGAACGCATCCGCACCGGCCGCGTTTGCGATCTCGCTGCGCGCGGCGAGATCGCGGGAAAGGTTAGCACCTAGAGCTGTATCGGTGGTACGTGTCAACACCGCCTTAGCGCCGCCGTCGCGTAACAACGCTGCCAGATCGCGTGCAACTTCGAGATTGACGTCGCTCTCGCGAAGGTGGTTTGACGGTGAGATCGCACCTGGCCACTTCCCTCCGTGCCCGGGATCGATGCAGATTGTTCGTCCAGCTAAGGGGGTCATATCCGGCATCGGCAATTCGGGGGGCAGTGGCAGCGGTTCGACAGGTTGCACAATGGCTGGCGGCGAGGGCTCGATCATCGGCAGCCCGCGCTGACATCCGGGGAGAAGCATGAGATAGATAAGAAAGACGGGCGCTGCAAGGCGTTTCATTGGCATCTTCCACGGTAGTTGTTGACGACCCCGCATAAGAGTTGCGCAAATTGCTCTCCGATATCAAGGGACCTGCTTCGCAATGTGGTTTAGGTTCCGTTAGAATCCCGGCCAATGTCGAATACCCGCTGGACATATTGGGAAGACAAGCATCCTGCGCGGAAGTTGGCCGGTTCCTCGGCGCGATGGATGATGGCCTACCTCTTCGGGATGTGGCTTTTGTGGCTTGTGGGCGTAGAAGGGATCTACGAAAACCCAACACCTTTCTACGCACTTTTGTACCCCTCATTTACGTCCGTGTTTCCACCCGTTGCTGCGTTGCTGGCAATGTGGGCTAGCGGCCGTGCGACAAAGGCGGCCCTTTACGAAACGTCTCGATTCACACGGAGTCGCAAGATTGCGGGCTATGTGTTGTGGGGTCTGGTCTTGTTGCTTTTCGCTGTGGCGCTGGCGGGTGAGGCGAGGAAAGCCGGGGCCGAATGGCTTGAGACGACCCTGCGCGAGATACGTTGGAACCTCCAGGCGGTAGCTGTTTTTTGTGTTGCGTTGATCCTATGGATCAAAGCGGTCCGTCGATTTGGTGACCTCGATAGGCGCCTGCAAAGGCGCAGCCTTACTTGGATGCTGTTTGGATTGGTATTGTTCTGCTTCGTTTTCTCTGGGGCGATTGCGTGGCTGCGGGACGGGATTGGAGGCGTCACCGAGGCCTACGACCGGCAAACGCACGAGTATATTGGCGACATCGGGTTGGGAGGCAGCATCACGGGTTTTTTGTGCCAATACGAAAAGCTGCACCCATATCTTTCGATGCACGCGAAAGTCCATCCGCCAGGGCCTGTTGCAGTCCTTTGGATTCTTTCGTTTGTGGCGGGACGCAGCCCGCTAGGTTTGTCGCTTGCCACGATGCTGGTTGGGTCCTTGGCGGTTGTACCGCTGTTCTTCTGGGTACGCGACATGTTCCATGCGCAGATGGCCCTTATCTGTTGTTCGTTGTACGTGTTGATGCCGTCGATCGTGCTTTTCACCGCAACGAGCGCGGACATTCTGTTCATGCCTTTTGTGATCGCGACGCTTTTTTTGTTTTGGCGGGCAATCCACAGACCCTCCCTTGTCTACGCGGTCGGGGCGGGTCTTCTATACGCCGTCTTATCGCTTCTGTCGTTCTCTCTTCTCACGATGGGCGCATTCTTCGGGATTGTGGGTCTGTGGCGTTTCAGAGAGAAGCAGATGCGCTTCACCGTGGTCAAGACGGCGCTGGTCATGGTTGCGGCGTTTGTGGGGTTGCACGTGCTGATCTGGGCGGGGTCTGGCTTCAAGATGGCCTCCTGTTTTGAGCTTGCGATGGGGCAATTCAGTCTTGACCAAGCCAATCTCGATCAGTTCACGCCCCGTTATGGTCCATGGTTCTGGAAAACCGCGAACCCGATGTGCTGGTTCTACTTTGCGGGGATTCCAGTCTCGTTGTTGGCCCTACGCCGTATATTTCGTCCGGAACAGGACACAAAGTGTCTGTTTCTTGTGTTCGGTTTTACTTTTGTTGTGTTGTCCATGCTCTATCTTGGACGGGGTGAAGGCGAGCGATCGGCTATGTATGTGCTTCCTTTTGTCGTGGTCCCTGCAGCGCATTACCTCGATGAGCAGGTCCGGCGAGCGGGAACGGACGCGCCGCTCGCAGCTGCGGTCGCATTCCTGGCGTTCCAAAGCTGGTTTACGGAGACCTTTTTCTATACATATTGGTGACATGGACATGGGCTGGGAGCGAGGTCTCTGGCGATGTCCGCTCATTCGCCTGCACAGAAGGTTGGATGGGCGCCCGGTCGGGTAAGTTATGCTGAACGCGTCCGAGAGACCCGCCGTTTCGGCGGCTGGCTTGCAGATACGGCGCGAAACTGCGGGTCTAAGCGACGTCAGGTCGCCAGAATCGAGGCGACTCGGAGAAAAGACGGGTCGAAGCAGGTTCGCTTTTCCCAGGTGTCTGAGAACGGGCGGAGTACGGCGGCGTTCCCGGAGATGCCAACCATCTTGTCCCTTTCCCCGTCAAGCAGGGCCTCGACAGCCAGAACGCCAAGCCGGCTGGCAAGGATACGGTCAAAAGCTGTGGGAGGACCGCCGCGCTGCAAATGACCTATGACCACGACCCGGGAGCTTGAAAAACCGGGGTCGTAGGTTCCTACCTTGCGGGCAATGTCGATGGCCTTGCCCGCGTCGTCTCCTTCTGCGACGACGACGATGGCGGAAAGCTTCCCCTTGCGGCGGGCTTCCTGGAGCCGTTGGGTCAGTTTTGGGATATCGGTCGGGGTCTCGGGTACTAATATCTCCTCGGCGCCGCCAGCGATCCCGCTCATGATGGCAAGATAGCCGCTATGGCGGCCCATTACTTCGACGAAAAAGAGACGGTCATGGGACTCGGCAGTGTCGCGGACGCGGTCGATGGCTTCCATGGCGATATTGAGGGCCGTATCGTAGCCGATCGTGTAGTCCGTGCCGCCGATGTCGTTGTCGATGGTGCCGGGCATGCCCAGACAGGCAATGCCGTGTTCTTCATGGAGGAGTTGGGCTCCCCGGTACGTCCCATCCCCGCCGATGACCACAAGGGCCTCGATGTTGAAGCGTTGCAATTGGTTTGCGGCTTGG
>CAZBQH010000185.1:0-8715 GCA_964493915.1 uncultured Nitrospiraceae bacterium | reverse complement strand
CGCGGCTGGAGGCGGAAGGGCTGGTGCGCGAGACGAGCCAGGGGCTGTTTGGGCTCACGGCTGAAGGAGTGCACAAAGCGGCCCGCATCACCCGGATCCACCGGCTCTGGGAGCTGTACCTGACGCGCAAACTCGAGCTGGCCCCCGACCACGTGCACGACGACGCGGAGGAGATTGAACACATCATCACGCCCGAACTCGAAGCCCGTCTCACAGCCGCTCTCGATCATCCTGAAGAAGACCCTCACCGCAGGCGGATTCCGGAGGTCAACGGCGGAACGCACAAGGAACAGACCTGATGGGACCCATCGAATTGCTCCGCCGGATGTTCGATGCGATAGTCTTCAGCAGTCCCGACGGCCGTTGGATCATGTTTATCGGCATATTGGTGGCGGCAGCGTGCGCTCTGGCGGGCTGTTTCCTCGTACTCCGACGGATGTCCATGGTGGGCGACGCCATCAGTCACGCCGTGTTGCCTGGGATCGTACTCGCCTTCATGTTGACAGGCAGCCGCCATATCGTGCCCATGCTATTGGGTGCGGCGGCGCTCGGGCTGCTGACGGCCTTCCTGACCGATATGCTTAACCGCCACGGCAAGCTCCACGAGCAGGCGTCCATCGGCGTAACGTTTACATGGTTGTTTGCTTTGGGCGTTATTCTCGTGAGCAAGTACGCAGACCAGGTCGATCTCGACCTCGACTGCGTGCTTTACGGCGAGATTCTCTATGCCCCCTTCGACATCCTTGAGGTCAAGGGCCTCGCTCTGGGCCCTCGCTCGGCTTGGACAATGGGCTTCGTCGCCGCAGCGAATGCGTGCTTCGTCATTCTCTGTTGGAAACAGCTCAAGGTCTGCGCCTTCGACCCGGCCTTGGCAGCATCGATGGGTATTCGCGTCGCGTTGTGGCACTATCTGCTGATGGCCTTCGTCTCGATAACGACGGTGGCGGCCTTCGAAAGCGTCGGGGTCGTTCTGGTCGTGGCCATGCTGATTGTCCCGCCTAATACGGCCTATCTCTTGACCGACCGCTTGTGGCTGATGGTCGCTCTTTCCGTAGGCGTCGGGGCTGCCAGCGCGGTAGGCGGCTACGGCCTCGCATCGGCAGTCGACGGCTCGATAGCGGGCGCTATGGCTACCGTAAGCGGGGTGTTCTATGTATTAGCAGTGTTCTTCGCACCGCGCCACGGCGTTCTTACACAGTGGCTGCTGCGACGGAAAGCCGCAAAAACAAACGCAGAAACGTCCCTCCCCCTTGACGCCTGCTGAGCGGCCGCGAATGCCGACGTGGCGCTGCGGTGCTCTTGCACGTCTTCTGTGCTATCCTTGCATTTGTGCGGAGAATCGTAGCATTTGTGATGCGCCCCCGTTACAATACAAGACTGAAGGGACAAAGACCCTGTTGTTTTCGAGTTCTCGGCAGAACCAGATGGAGCAAGTCATGAAAAAGTGCAGTTTCACCGTTATCGTTGCTCTTATTTGTGCCGCTTCCGCGGCGCACCCAGATAATCCGTCTTATCGCGACATCTATCCCGACACCTGGGTGGCAACCGATGCCTTAGGCAGAACCATGCCTGACT
This sequence comes from uncultured Nitrospiraceae bacterium, assembly GCA_964493915.1. Classification (GTDB taxonomy): domain Bacteria; phylum Hydrogenedentota; class Hydrogenedentia; order Hydrogenedentales; family SLHB01; genus CAZBQH01. The sequence continues at coordinate 7,140 of CAZBQH010000185.1, read as the reverse complement.
TCGAGAGTGTGGGGCCCGTCAAAACCGGCCAGCGCCGGGTCGTCGGCATCTTTTACATCACGTGGCATAGCGATGGGCATGCGGACCGCAAGAGCCCCTATGCAGCCGACGTGAGCAAGATTCTCGCCGCCGATCCCAGTGCGCGGTTCGATGCAAAACACCCCTTGTGGACGGAAGGAAGCTATCACTGGGGCGAACCGGAAATGGGCTATTTCCTGAGCAAGGACGAGTGGGTGATCCGCAAAGACATGTCCATGTTGGCCGATGCAGGCGTAGACGTGCTCGTAATGGATGTGACCAATGCAGTGCGTTATTGGGACGAGTGGGACGTCATTTTCCCAGTGATGGAAAAGATGAGAGCCGAAGGCAACAAGGTCCCTCAGTTCTGCTTCTGGGCATTCAACGGGCCGGTCATCACAGTCGTGCAAGACCTTTACGACCGCATCTATAAGACGGGGAAGTACAAGGACCTGTGGTTCTATTGGGACGGCAAGCCGCTCCTGCTCTACAACGGCACGCCCAACGTCGATGCCAACCGCCAAGGGATTCAGCATCCGAACCCGCACTACGACCCTGCGGCAAAGACGGATCCGAATCATGCCCATTACGGCGATCCTGACTATGCCGAGGAGTTCTACAAAGATTACACCAAGGAAGTGAAACAGTTCTTCACGCTGCGCACCATGTGGTGGGGCTACTACGAATGGGCCGGCAAACGCTTTGTCGGAACCGAAGACAATTGGAGCTTCGGCTACGACCTCGCCCATGAGCCGGTCAAGGCGATGGACCCGGACGACTTGGTGTCGCGACACGAAGGCAAGAACGAGGAGGCCGCCGTAACGCCTGCGCAGCACCCGACCAGCATAGTTGGGAAATCATGGAGCCGCGAAAACGGCGAACCCCCTCTGAACGAGCACGATCTCCCGGAACCGGCCTACGTACCGTGGCTGGGCAAGACCGTCGACCATCCTGAAGGGTACGGCATCTACTTCCAGGAACGCTGGGATGAAGCAATCAAGTCGGACCCGCCCTTTATCTACATCAACGACTGGAACGAGTGGACCGCCGGCAAGTACCACCCCGAGAGCGGGACCACCCAATTCCTGCGGCGGGAAAGCCCTTACTTCTTCGTAGACCAATACAACGCAGAGTTTAATCGGTGCGTCCAGCCAATGAAAGGTGGCTACACCGACAACTATTACATGCAGATGGCTCAAAACATCCGGCGCTACAAGGGCATTCGCCCCACATCGGAGCTGAGCGGACAGTCCGCTATACAGGTCGACGGCGACTTCGCCGACTGGGAACAAGTCCAGGTCGAATACCGGGACACCGTCGGCGACACCTTTCACCGCGACTACAAGGGCTACGGGGGACTGCACTACACCAACGATTCCGGCCGCAACGACATTGTGACCTGCAAGGTTGCGGTCGATAAGGACCATATGCTCTTCTATGCGGAGACCCGCGAGCCGCTTACACCGTCAACCGGAAACAATTGGATGCTGCTCTTGATTGACGCCGACAAGAACCATGATACGGGATGGTACGGTTACGACTACCTTGTCAACAAAGACATCGTAGACAGCGAAACGACGACCCTCATGCGCTATGAGGCGTCTGCGTCGGGGGGCGCCTGGGTCGAAGCGGCCAAAGTGCCGTACCGCTATGCGGGCAACGCACTCGAACTGGCTATACCGCGCAACGTGCTGGGTCTGAATGGCGACGCGCTGACCTTTGATTTCCACTGGTGCGACAATCCCGCCGGGCTCGAAGATCTCATATCGCTCTGCATCAACGGCGACAGCGCCCCGAACCGCCGGTTCAATTACCGTTGCATCTGGAAGAAGTAAAGCACTACGCGACCGGCGATCCCGTTGCATAGCCGCGCTTGAAAAGCAGGAACTACGTCTTGAGTCCGGCAAGATCGACTTCGAGCCTCTTGTTTTCTTTCATCACCTCATCCCAGGTTAGCTGGGTATTCCGCAGCGCGGCTTCACGCCCGAGAATGGTTGCGAGGGTGGCCGTGACGCTCGGCGCGAGGGTCGCGTTTTCCGGGTCGCCCTCTACGATGCTCCGATGAAACGCGTCAATGTTGCGCTGCGCGCCCCGCGTATAGAGCGCCTCGACAGCTCCCCCCTCGTAGCTCTTGCTGTTGCCCACGATCCGGACCTGGCCGGCATATTGGGTTTCAAGATACCCCTCCTGACAGTATGCGGCGCAGTCGGAGGCGAAACCAAATCGATTGCGAAGATGTTCGCCGCGCATGTTGAGCACCAAGCCTGAGGGGAACTGAAACGTGATCGAGTAGACGTCATGGGCGTCGCCGTGAGGCTCATTGCGGATCACCCGGGAACAGCCCATGGCGCTGACTGGCGCCTCCCCGGCAATCCAGAGCCCTACATCCACGGCATGAATGCCGGCATTGACCAGATACCCGCCCCCGAGGGCGGTGTCGTTTACCCAGACAAGGTGTTGGAGACGACTCTCGATAGTCTCAGTGAACGGCGGGTCCGAGAACGCTTCGTCAGCATAAAGCGCACTCAACAGACCCAGCTTCCCGTAGTCCCCTGCCCGGACCTGCCGTACGGCTTCGATGAAAAGCGCGTCGGTCCGGGTCTGGAAATCCACCAGGAACACCTTGCCGTTGCCTGTGGCTGCTTTGCCGGCTGCCTCGACCGCCAGGCAGCCCGGCACGTCGCAGGCCAACGGTTTGGCGATGAAGACGTGGCATCCTGCGGCCACTGCCGCCTCGGCATGTTCTGGGAAAAAGCATGGGGGCGTCTCGAGAAAAACGGCGTCGACGCCGCTCTCGATCAGCCGCCGGTACCCCATGAGTCCTGTGAAGCGTCTGTTTTGCGGCGTCTTGAAACGTTCCCCGGCCCGTTCGGCAACCTCGGGAAAATAGTCGGCCACAGCGACAATCTGATACCCCCCGTGTTCCTCAAGCATTTGGGCGATCATGCTGCCGCGCCCGCCCAGGCCAATGATACCGGCGGTGACGCGCTCGTTCGCCTCAGACCCCAGGGCCGTTCTCGCGCTCATGACCGAAAAGACCGCAGCCGCGCCTCCGATGAACCCGCGCCGGGTAAGGCTTTCGCCCGATGGCATCTGTTTGGAAATGCTTTCCACGAGATCCTCCTTCACTTCTCCGCGAAGGACGTCGACAAGTCCCGCCACGCCTGGATGGACCGCTCGAGGTTTTCGTGAACGTCCCCGCCGATGCCAAAACCCTGCAGCCCGATAGGACCCTGGTAACCCAGCGCGTGAAGCTTGCGCAACACCGGCTTCACGTCAAATGTACCCTGACCGAGCGGCTGGATCAGCGTCTTCCAGTCCCGCCCCCCTGCGTCGGCGCCGTTGATAGTTGCCATGAACAAATGCGGCGCCGCCTCTTCGAGGCGCGCATCAAGCCCCTCGCCGTCCGTCATGAGCCAGTGACAGAGGTTGAAGGTGACCCCCACGTTCGGCCGGTCCACCTTTTTCGCAACACGGACGGCGTCATCTACGGTCGCCAGCCAGAAACCCGTGTGGGGATACAACGCCACGCACAGCCCTTTCTCCGCGGCCAGAACCGACAGCCGCCGGAGCAGCGTCACCGCCTCTGCATCGCCCTCGTCGGACGACACGCCATAGGTATCGCTCACAATCGGCGTCCAAAGCATTGTCCCGCGGCCGGCGAGGACTTCGAGCGCCTCTTCGAGATCCGACTGCCATGCGCTCTCGCCGGGGTCTACCTTCAATCCGGTGTAAACCGCAAAAAGCCGAAGCCCGCGCTGGTCCAATTCGGTAAACAGCTCTGGAAGGTCTTGGCCTCCCGTGTGGTCGCCGCCGTCGTAGCCAAGTTCCGCGAGCATGGCGGCCTGCGACGCCAAGGTCGTGTGCGCCTCGTCGCGGGTCCCCGTATCCATGGCGAAGAAGGGATTGATCAGACCCTTCGCCGGGTCTTTATGCGGGACAAGGCGGATGTTGCGGTACGCCACCGGCCCATGATCGCCCTGGAGCATCAGCGGTCCCAACGGTTTCTCGTCTTCATATAGACTTGCGCGCGTCGGCCCGGTCACCTCGACGTTCTCATGCACGACCTTTCCGTTATGCAGCACCCGGACAAAGCGCGCATTCGCTGTCTTGTTGCCCTGTGCATCAAACCGGGGGGCGCGAAACACCACGTCGAACGTCTGCCATTGTCCCGGCGGCAGCGGCGCATTCACCTGCGGCGCATGCCCTTCATAGCCCGGGGGATCGCGTCGATCGTCCCACCGCTGGTAAATGCCGCCGCAGTCTGTATAAGTCGGGTCCTCGACGCCCCAACTGTCCAGAACCTGTATCTCGTACCGGCCCTGGAAATAGACGCCTGAGTTCGATCCTTTCGGAACCATGAACTCGATGTGGGCCTCGACGTCTCCAAATTCCGGTTTGCTGACGAGATGCGTTGTCTGCCCCCTTGGACCATTGACCAGCGTGCCGGCGCCCGGTTCTGCCGCCAGCCGCGTCTCGTCCTGCGGGTCGACTTGCGCCCCGCCTGCATTCACCCATTCCCCAATGTCTCCGCTCCATGCCGACAGATCTGAACCGCACAGGAAGACCCTCGCCGCACAGCCGCCGTCAGGAGCGTCCGCATCCGCCCAAACGCTCCATACGATGCCGGCCCCCAGCAGAAGTCCCGGCCAATGCCGTCTGATCGTCCATTTTCCTGTCATGGCAAATCACCCTATTCCGTTTGCGCTCCCGTGACCAAATACGCTGTCCTTCACCGGCCATTGTACAACGAATTCCAACGCGGCGCGCGTTTTTGCCGGTAGTGATTACCGTTGTACACAGTCCCTCAGAAATCATCGGCCTCTTAATGTCACCAAAGTGAAATGACCTTGCGGTTGAACGGGAATCTTGTGAATTGCCTCTCGCCACGCTAAGTCCTTAGGCAGGCTTGTATCCTTTTTTATACCGCTGGGCGCGCCGGCCCGTCGGCTGGCCCGAGGCGCAACTGTTTAAGGCGCCTGTTCGGACCCCGCAACCGGGCCAAGAAAAGGATCGAGACCTCAGGCCGTTGCGAGAACCTCGTATTTCATGGAGGTCCTACGCCGTTACCCTGAATCAAATGCCGAATAAGCAACCTGAGTAGTGTATGAACTTAGTACCGGGGGAGGGGCCACCGCTCATTCATAGCCTCTTCCTTGATGTCACTGAGTTCCTGTTGGGTCAGCCCGTGTTTTTCCAAAAGCTCGCGCTCGTACCTCACGCGCAACTTGCTCGCTGTCTCTTCGTTCTTTTCCAGGGCAGTCCTGAAATCGTATGTACTGAGTTTGTTGTTTGGGATCCCTGAAGGAGCCGTCGGGTATTGGGTCTCTGCCTCGCGCCAGGCGCGGTCTTCACCTCTAACGAGTTCGGTGAAAATGCCTCGCCGCTCGTCCACGGACAAGCGATCAACGACTGTTTCCTCTCGTTTGGGCAATAATGAGGAAAAGACGTCGATCACCTCGACATAAGTCGCTTTGTTGTTGATATTTGAAGTGTTTTCAGGATTAAAGCTATGTCCTTTGGGCCACCATTCTGCCTGACCGAGAGCCGCTGACTCACCAATGATATGATCCCGCGATTGGTAGAGGAAAGCCGACACTCCATCGATCTGTTCGCCACGGCGTCCGGCCTCGGAACGGACCTCATCTAGAAGCACTTCAAGGGTTGCTCTCACCTCCGATTCGGAGAGGTCCGAGCATGCTTCACTCAGTGTTGCCTTTACAACAAGCAAAACGTATTTTGGCGGCCGTAGCGGATTAAGCGAGCCCCCCTTCTTTATACGCTCCCGTTGAACGATCTCAAAGGCTAGAGCACCTTCAGGCGCCAGCATCGCATCCTGTATGGTTGGAGCAGGTCCCGTCCTGTTGTGAGCAGGCCTCTGCGACGCTTCCCCGCCACTCTCCGGAGACTCGGTACGACCCCCGCAACACACCAGTGAGGCGAGTTGCAAGAACACAAGGATTACTATGGATGTCCTGAACATCTTTCAGCTCGTACCCTTGCCGCCTAAAGAGCGACTTTGGCTCGCGCTACCGAGCGGAATGGAATAGTTCTAAGGTCTAGCCGCTTGTTAGGTGTTACTGTAGCGTGCACTTATTGACCAAAACATTTCCCACGATTCTACCGGCAACTTCTCCTTTGATTACCACTTGCTGTCCTTTTGACAGGCGAGCGACCGAAGACTCCTGACCCTCTGTGAACATGCATTGAACACCATCAAGGAAGCCACCGCCACCAAGGACTATGTATGCATTATCCATAATATCTTTACCGATACTCTGGACTCTTCCAGATACAACAACAACTTTGCCCTGGTACTTAGAATCTGCAGCAACCTCATTACTACTGTATTCATTGTAGAGTTCCGTTGCTGACAGCCTGTAACTTGCCGCTTGCGACTCGACTATCGCTGTGTCTGTATCGGTATCCATTGTGCCTACGGCAAGTACAGCGAATCCCGCAAGAAGTAACAACGATGCAATGTGGCGCCTTAGGTTTGTGCTCATCTTTCTGTTTTTCCTTCTTTGGCCTTCATCACACTTCTTGTGCAGCACCCAAGGATTGTGGCAATGATAATAGCCGCGAAATCTCCCCAGTCGAACGTACCTGGAACAATCCCCTTCATTTGCGCAAGTTCAGCACAACTTGCAATAATTGGGAGGAACCAAAACCACATAGCCCCTATCCAACATTGTGACTTTTCCCATAGTGCTATAACCAAGAATAAGTAAGCAAGGACCCAGAGAGCAAACGGTACAGAGAAAACAAACCATCTGGGCAAGAACTCTTCTACACTGCTGACCATGGCACGCCACGGACTAATACAATGCATAATATCTATTGCGTCTGCCCAGTGGAACATCAGAAGCGTTGTTGGCCGAAAAAGGATGTAGATGGCTGAACCCACGAATAGGCATAATACAGCCAGCAAAAACGCTACCATCCGATCTCTTTTTACTGCTGTCATATTAGAACACCTAAGCGTGCCGCGGCTGTTCGGTTGACCCCGGTCTCGGCTGTTCAGGTCGTGTCCTCGGAACGGCGCTAGGGGGCTGGACACAAGGGTTCAGACGCGGTTCCTTTGAGACTGCCGCTTCGTGTTCTCTCCACAATGCTCAGATT
>CAZBQH010000184.1:0-3946 GCA_964493915.1 uncultured Nitrospiraceae bacterium | reverse complement strand
GATGAACGGATTGTGTTCGAGTGGAACAGCGTCGTCGAGGAAGTGCTGGGCAACGATGAAGACGGGGTAACGGGGGTGCGCATCAAGCACGTCAAGACGGGCCAGATTCGGGAAATCGCCTGCACCGGCTATTTCAGCGCGATTGGTCACAAACCGAACACGGACCTCTTCAAAGATGTTCTGGATATGGATGAGACGGGCTATCTCATCACGCGGCCCAACTCCACGTATACCAATATCGAAGGCGTTTTTGCAGCGGGCGATGTCAAGGACAGAGTCTACCGTCAGGCCGTTACTGCTGCCGGCTCCGGCTGTATGGCCGCCATTGACTGCGCACGGTGGCTCGAGAGTCATGCCCATTCTTAATCCGACAACGTGATGTGCGGCTGGTTCAATAGAGCCAGGCATCGGAGTCCGCCTTTATCTGCAAAGCCGCGCGTTACGGGGAGGGTGGCCCGGTTCTGTCCAACCCACGGACAGCCGGCTTGCGTGGTCGATGCCGCTGAGCGGCATCGGAGGTGCCAGCTGCTGCGTCGTCGGAGCCCTCGGCCATGTTGGCACAGAGCGCATCGCTGCGGTTAATAACGTTTCTATGCAACTGCTTTTGAAGTCAGCCATTGTGTGCGCATTGGAAATCTCCATCGCTTTTGACGAACGGCAGCTAAGAATCCGTTTGTACTGAGTCGTCAGTGCCGCCACCACAACAAGCATCATCTCGGGTATTCGCCTGAGCTGTTCGCCGAATTCCTTGCTTCGGCCCGAAAGCGGACAGTACAGTGTAGGCAATCATCACGATGATGAAGTGCGTCGTAGTGCGCTGGAGCGTGGCGCCACACTCTTAGGCGCCGTCGACAGAGTCCGCGAATGCGCGTCAGAGCAACCAAGCATGGAAAGGGTCTTCCGGGTGAACAAACGTGTCTGCCAGTCACTGAAGCTGTCTCTTATCTGGATTCTTGTCATCCATGCGCAGAGCGTGGCGGCAGAACAGGAAGGCCTGCCGGTCTACAACCATTCCGACAAGGCGCCCGAATATTTCCAGGTGCCGGGGCAGGAGCGTGCAATGCGCATGCTGAACCAGCTTCTCTTCCAGCACAAGGTTCTGCTGGAAAGCGGCAGCACGAGTTGGGGCCTATGGCTTCCCTGCTCCACCTTGTGGCCGAACGACCAGTTCAGCCCAGCGCTCTGCAAAGAGCTGTCTGCGGATACGGGTATGCCGCATGCCGATGTGCGTGGGGCGAAGTATGTTTCGGCTGAAGGCATGGCGTCTGCGACCCGCGCGTGGCTGCTGAATCGCGAGTTCTACTCCGATGGCTACGTCTCCACACATCAGCACCGCGGGCTGGCCCACCCGGGCGGGTGGCCATTTCCCGTCTACGGCCAGACCGGTGGGCAGGGTTGGATCTTCTCGGCAACGGGAATGCCCTACGTGCAAGGGCTCCCCGTCGTGGAATCCATGGCGGGCTGGACTTTGCAGAACATGGAGCTGGCATCCGAACTTGAGGAACGAGGTTTCGTCTTCGAGCTTGGTCCGCACGCGGTGCTGGAACTGCCCCGAGTTGATGTGAAAGGGATCGCGACGCCTTTCTTCCGCATGGACTGGTGGACTCTCTCAGGCATGGCGAAGGCCAAGCCCTATGTCGAGTGGACAACTGAGGAACACCCGGAGTTCGACGATTCCCGGCGTGCCTATTTCGACAAGATCGCGGAGGCGACGCCAGATACCACCTTCGAGAATCAAACCTATTCTGTTGCTGAAATGTGGCGTTTTGTACGGGAGGACCTGCCCATAACGGGTTTCCGCGTCGGCTTCGGGAATCCGGAACCCGCGCGCGTGTGTGTGCAGGCGTTCATGACCGCCGCTGATTCCCGGCACAACGTGAACAACACAGCCTTCGTTCGCGCCTGTGCCGATTACTTCCATTGGACCGGTGATGTTGAGTTTCTTCGGATCGCCATGCCCCGTATACGGAGAGCCCTGCAGTACGCGATTGAAGAGTTCCGAGTCGAGGAACACGGCTGTGTCTTCACGCCGTGGTTCGGGCACGACGGAACCAGTGGATTGGAGTTCAGGGACGGCCAGAAGATCGTGCGGCCGGGATACGGCATTGGCAACAACTACTGGGACCTGATCCCCTTTGGCGGCTACGATACGCTTGCCACATCCTACCTTGTGGACGCGTTGGGCACCGTCGCTGAGTTGGAACGAAGCGTGGTCTCACATCCGGAATGGAGTATCCCCGACGCGGGGAAACTGAATCCGAACATGCTCTCCGCCCTGCGTCAGACCGTTCAGCAACGATCCCGGAAAAGGCTCTGGAACCCCGAGACCGGCCGGTTTGGTTCAGCGCGTGACGTCCACAACCATCTGTACGACTACGGCTTCACCTTCGTGAATCTTGAAGCCATCTACTACGGGTTGGCAAGCAATGAACAAGCGAATGAGATAATGGACTGGATATCAGGGAAGCGGTTTGTGTCCGGCGACACCTCGCCCGGTGTGGATGTCTATCATTGGCGCTTCGGTCCGCGGTCGACGACCTTGCGGAATACGGAGTACTACTTCTCCGGATGGACGGGACCGGAATCGATACCCTGGGGTGGCCAGGTCCAAGACGGGGGCGCGGTCCTCGGCTTCTCCTACTACGACATCATGTCACGGCTGAAGGTGTACGGCCCCAACAACGCTTGGTCGCGTCTGGAGGCCGTCACGGACTGGTTCCATGATGTGTGGCGGGAGGGCGGCTATGCTGCCTACTACAGCAAACCCGAGCGGGGCACGCTGCAGGGGCTGGTCTACGGGCCCGGCGGACAGGGAATAGATGTGGAATTCCTGGAGAGTGTGCTGTTCCCCCAGGTCATGCTCTACGGTTTCATGGGCTTCACGCCGAAAGCGGACGGCTTCTCGCTGCGGCCGGCCTTGCCCGATGCCTGGCCCGAGTTGCGGATCAACAACATCCGATGGCAAGGCGTGGTATTGGACCTGTCTGCGGACAAGACCGAGATCGAGATCTTCTGCAACGAAGGGTCCAAGAGCGTCCGTGTTGAGCTTGTACCAGGGAAGTGGCGGAAAGTCGAACTCCAGGCAGGGGAGAGTGTCACACTTCCGAGACCGTGACGAGTCGCCGAAGCGTCCAAGTCGCGGCATTAGCGGGGGGATGCGAAGCCCAAACCTTATGTGCTCCGTCTAACGCGCAAAGCTGGTGTGAGCGGCGTGCCGGAACATCTCCTCTTGGGGAAGGAGCTTCTTAGGATACCCACTTTAGCTGACGAGGAAACACGTACAGCAACCGCGCTACTGTTACGAATGCCTCACAGCTTAGAAGTGCTCCCGCCCAGTGAAAGACGCTGTACGAACCGCCATTCCCGCTTTTGTGACATCGCGTATCCAGCGCTCATCTCCGAAGCTGCGGTCGGCGACGACAATGGTCGTGACGACGGACGGGCACCAGGCGTGACCGTGAACAGATTACAGCCGCTTACTGTGTTTCCTAATCGTAAGACGGCATTGCCATTACGGCAACCGCGCAGTCGTGCCGGTGACCCAAGCGCAGAAGGGAAGACGATGCGGGAAGCAGCACGCCCTTTGGTGGTCCGGAATACGGGGTAACGGCCGGACGCGCTGATCAAAAAGTGGTAGGCCCGTCCACACTATTTGTCACATTTGACAAACTAATAGACGGTTGGTCGATCTGTTGAGACCAGTTGTTTGTGCATAAAACGGCTAAGTATTTCCAGCCCAAGAATTTACAGTGATGGTAAGGTCTGGCACGAAAACTGCTAACTTTCTATCCATGAGGTTAAAACCCCCAACCGACGCGGTAGGTTGGAAGGTTGGAGTAAAGTAAACGTTGTGGCGTTGCCACGAACCAAAGAAAAGAGGGTAGCTGAGTATGAGAAAATTGGTACTTTGTGTAGTCGTGGGAGCGCTGGCTGGAGCGTTACCCGC
>CAZBQH010000183.1:0-21433 GCA_964493915.1 uncultured Nitrospiraceae bacterium | reverse complement strand
GAACCGTCACTTGTTTGGGATGCGGAACGGGGCGCCGGCCATGCGCGGCGCCGGCAATCTCCGTGTCGGAGCTGCGCATCCCTGCGTCAAGATACTCGATGCCCGGAAAGACGGCCGCCGTCTTCTCGTTGGCATAGCTGCCCTCGCCGGCAAGCAAGACCGGTCCGCCGAAACGCATCACGCGAAGCGGCGCGCCGGCACGCAGTTCTGCAGAAACGTTGATAGCGGCCTCGGCTGCATGAGGCGTCAAGGTAAGGGTCACCTGGTTGTCGTCGAGCTGGTGCGTCAACGTATAGGAATCGCCGTTTGCCGACGCCGATTCGAAAGCGGGGCAGAGCCACCGCTGAACGCGGTCCACGTCGAGGACCAGGTGGCACAAAGGGGAGCACACGCCTGCGATTTTCCAGGGAAGCCCTTGGGCAAGACGGGTACGTACAATTCCCGCCACATATCCGGCGTCGCCTTTCAGGAGCTCGATGCCTGTCTTGTCCCCCTGGATGAACGTGGCGCTCTCCGTGGTGACAACGCCGGTCCCTTCCGCCCCCGCGCTGTTTGGCGAGACCGCTAGCACGTAGGTCTGCGCGCTCGCACAGAGCTCTCCGTCCATCAAGAGCGTAACCTGAAAGCCTTGGATTTTCTCTTGGCTGGCATCCACCTTAAGGACCGCTTCATAGCACTTCTCTCGTTCGCCGGGAACGAGGGTCTCGCGGGCAAGCGGCTCGTCCCGGCCTTCCGCAAAGAGGACCGCTGTCGTCTCCGGAAGTCTGCCTCCTCCCATATTGGCCGCCGTGATCGTAAAGGCGACCGAGCTGCCCGGTTGCACGAGCACCGTGGACGGGGCGAAGGCGGTAATAACCGCCCGGGGAGGCACGCGGATCAATGCAATGTAGTCAATGGCGATGTCGCCCGTTCCTGCGGCGTTCACGGGGTCCAGGCGGAGCATGTTTAACGTGCCGCTCCAGCCGTCGAGGCCCTCCATCGGGACGTCGTAGACGTGGTACGCGTTGTCCGCGGCGCAAGAAATGACGGGGATCTCGTTCGTGGCAGGGTCCGGCGCTGTGCTTGTGGCGTAATAGATTTGAGTTGAACCGGGCACGGCGGTCTTCATGCGAAACTCGACGTGGGTGACCCTGCTCGTGTCAATGTCGAGACCCGTCACCATGATATAGGCGTCAGGACCTGTCTTGCGGGCGTGCAACGCGCCGTCATGCACGCTGACATCGGTAAGGTGATTCTCCCCGCCCCAACCGAGAGTGTCCCGCTCCTCGAAATTCCACTCTTGCACTACGAAGGCGCCCGGCGGAGTCTGCGCCTGCGCACACCTTCCCGGGAACGCCGCCATCAGAGCAGTCAGCGTGACCCACACGGTCGTAACAGCAAACGCACGGTGAGAAACGGCTTGGATTGGCATAACCCTTCTCCTCAGCTAGCCGTTGACTATGCTTGAAGAATAGACTTCACCCCTTTATTAAAACAAAGGCCGAGGGAAGAATCCATCCGGCGCGAGAACGGGCCGCCCTTCTCCAGGTTTTCGCCCGTGCTTAAGGATCTGTCTCGTAATGGACACGCTCTTGTCTGAACGGCTACACTCGTTACTGAAAGGGGCTACCGGAGAGGCAGTCCGTGCTCGAAGGGAGACAACCGGCATGAGCAGATTCACGATAGGTCTGGGAACCGTTATTGGTATTCTGGCAACGGCGGGTTCGGTCGGGGGATCCCATGCCGCCAAAGCGGCGCCGTCTCAGGATAGAGGATGGCGCCAGCCAATTCGCTGGGCTGCATCCGATCCCGCCGAGAGCGAAGGGGAAGACGCGGGACTCCATCTCAGCGCGGCGGAGCTCGAGCAGGCTATGGCCGCGGTGCACGTCTATGAGCGTGGTCAGGACCCTGCGCAGCTTGACCTCTTGTCCGGCTATATCCGCTCCATCCTGAGCGACGACCCGAGACGGGAGGAGATGGCGGGGCGTTTGGCCGCCCTGTTGAATTCCGACGCCACATTGGACGGCAAACGCTTTGTTTTGCGTCAGCTTGCAGTCCTGCAGTCGAAGGCGCAGGTCTCGGCCGTCGCTGCATTGCTTTCTGACGGGGAACTGTCGCACCTTGCGCGGCATGTCCTCGAGCAGACAGGCGGCGCCGAGGTAATACAGGCCCTGCGCGATGCTATGCCGCGCGCCAACGGCGTTCTGAAAGCGGGCATGATGAACTCGCTGGCAGTATTGGGCGACCGAAGTGCGGCGGCCTCATTCATCAAGCTGATGACAGACAGCGATCCGGAGGTCGCTTCGGCGGCAATCGCCGGGCTGGGCAAGCTCGGCGGTCCGGAGGCCGACGAGGCTTTGATGGCGACGCACGTGCCGGAGGCGCTCGAGCCGACGCTTGCCAAAGCGCGGATTGCGGCTGCATACAACGCCTTAGCCTCGGGCCGCACTGAATCTGCAGTCGCCCAGTTCCAGGTCTGTTATGAAGCGGGACAGCCGGCGCCGGTCCGGATGGCAGCCCTGCGCGGCCTTGCCGAGGCGCGCAAGTACGAGGTCCTTCCGTTGTTGCTAGACAGCCTCGCGGACCCGGCTTTGCGTCCTGCGGCGATTGCCTCTCTCGATACGCTGCGCGGCGCGGCGGCAACGGAAGCCGTCGCGCGCAAGCTTCCCGAGCTCGACGAGGCCGGCAAGATCGCGTCGCTGGCGGCTCTTGGTCGCCGTGGCGACCTTGTAGCGCGAACGGCGGTGCTGGGGTTGCTCAGCGATCCCAGCGAAGCGGTACGTATAGCGGCTATTGACGCGCTTGAGACGCTGGGAAGCGGCGAGATTGTGCCGCAACTCGTCCCGTTCTTGACGGGCGCAGAGCCGGAGCGTCAGGCCGTTTTGAACACACTTGCAGGCATGCCTGCGGAAGGAGTCGACGCCGCCTTGTTGTCCGCCGCTGAAACCGCTGACAAAGCGGCGCGTCTGCTGCTGATGGAAGCGCTGAAGCAGCGCCATGCGGCCGTGACGGCTCCCGAGCTGGTGCGTTTCGCGCGCGACGGCGACGGTGATGTGCGCTTGGCCGCGTTGGACGCCGTCGCAAGCTTGGGCGATCTCAGCACGCTTCCTGCTCTCATCCAGTTGGTTGTCGACGCGCAACGTCCTGAGGAGCGGGAGGCCGCGTCTGCGGCCGTGCAGGCTGTTTGCGGCCGGGCGGAAGATAAGAAGGCCTGCTATGAAGCGATCAGCAGCGCTATTGCCGGGGCCGCGCCTGAAAATAAACACGTGCTTCTACCATTGGCGACCGCCGCGCCCACCGACAGCGCCCGCGCCTTTCTCCTTAGTCAGATCAGCAGTTCCGATACGGCGACAGCCCAAGCAGCAGCTCGAGCGCTGGGCCGATGGCCGGACTCAACGCCTGCCGATGATCTCCTCCATGTTGGCAAGACAGCGGAGGTTGCGGAGGTTCGTGAGGCCGCACTTGAAGGTTATGTGCGTCTTGCAGGTCTCCCGAGCGATCGTCCCGCGAGCGAGACGGTCGCGATGTATCATACGGCGCTCGACGCGGCGTCCAGCACTGAAGTGAAGGAAGCGGCGCTGCAGGGGCTTGCCTCGACGCCTGTTCCTGAAGCGTTGGCGCTGGCCGTTTCATATCTCGAGGACCCTGCGCTCGGGGATGCCGCAGCGCGATGTGTGATTGACCTCGCCAAGGCGATGGGCGCCCAATATCCCGCAGAGACTAGAGGGGCGCTCGAGAGGGTCCTTGCCTTGGCCGCTGATGAGTATATCAGGAGTCAAGCCCGGATTGCGCTGGACACGGTGGGCGCGTCAGGCGGAGTTTGACTGGATTCTTGGAAATAGCTGTACAAGAGGTGGAGGACCAGCAATATGGATACCCGTCCTGGGGTCGTCCGCGTCATCAATGCAATGGCGCCCATCCGCATTTGCGATCTCGGGGGATGGACGGACACGTGGTTCGCCGGATACGGGGCTGTGCTTAACATTGGTGTCTACCCCTACGCCGAGGTGCAGATCTACGTCCGGGAAGACCAGTCGCATGGAGATCGCATTACCGTCAATGCGGAGAACTTCGGGGACCGCTACGAGATCGACCCGAAACAGATCCTTTACGACCGCCACCCCTTGCTCGAGGCGTCGATCGACATCATGAACCTGCCGAAAAACCTTAGCTTCGAGGTCAATCTCTACTCAGCGGCCCCGGCAGGCTGTTCGACCGGCACCTCCGCAGCCGTGACCGTTGCCCTATTAGGGGCGCTGGACTTATTGACCGACGGACGCCGCACGCCTCATGAGGTGGCGGCCCTCGCCCAGAGCGTCGAGACGCAGAAACTCGGACTCCAGTGCGGCATCCAGGACCAGCTCTGCTCCGCCTACGGCGGCATCTGTTATATCGAGATGTTCGAGTACCCCCATGCGTCCGTGTCGCAAGTGGTGATCCCTAATAGCCTCTGGTGGGAGCTGGAGCGCCGTCTTGTCCTTGTCTATCTTGGTCAGACCCATTCATCGAGCGATATCCATCGCCAAGTTATCAAGGGCTTCGAGAAAGACGGCGCCGACAAGTCAGCCCTCGAACCTTTGCGGGACGCCGCCCGAAAAGGCAAAGACGCGTTGTCTACGGGGGATTTTCAGGCCTTCGGGCAAGCGATGATCGAGAACACCGAAGCTCAAGCCCGGCTCCATCCGGGACTCATATCGAAAGGTGCCCGCGCCGTGATGAACTTGGCCAAACGCCACGGCGCCGTGGGCTGGAAAGTCAATGGTGCAGGAGGCGAGGGCGGCTCAGTTACGGTGCTCTGCGGTCCAGCCGGCGAAGATAAACGGGCCTTTATCGAGGATCTTCCACAACTTGACCCGCATTTCCAGGTTATCCCGACCTATTTATCCCGTATCGGCCTCCGGCGTTGGGAGGTGGAGATCTAGCCCATGCACGGGCTCAAATCGAGTAGGTCTCACTGCCTCGATGTTGGGGCAAGGACAACTCGATCTGCTTGAGTTCCTCGAGCCGTTCCTCCATCTGACCGACCTCCGGCGCTTCCGGCGCAACTTTCTTGGCTTGTTCCGCAGCGTTCCGGAACTTGCCGATC
Source organism: uncultured Nitrospiraceae bacterium (assembly GCA_964493915.1). Classification (GTDB taxonomy): domain Bacteria; phylum Hydrogenedentota; class Hydrogenedentia; order Hydrogenedentales; family SLHB01; genus CAZBQH01. The sequence goes on along the minus strand of CAZBQH010000183.1, from coordinate 16,368 downwards.
AGTTCACCAACGGCGGAGGATGAAGCTCCCCCCATCTCGAACAGTTTGGCGAGCTGCTCATAATAGATCTTGCCGGTTTCGACGTGGCACATCATTTCGAAGTACGACGGCGCGTTAAAACGTTGGATCGGAAGTTTGCGTCCGCTCTCAATGAAAAAGTAGAGGGCTGTCTGGAACTCTCCCTCAGCAATGGCCAACCACGGTTCGGGAGAGAGCATGAAGCAACGGCCCAGGTAAAAGTGGGCGCCGGCGTGACTCGGGTTCTCGACCAGGAACGCTTTCAGCATGGGGATCGCCTCGTCCCAGCGTTGCTCGAGGCAAAGGTACTCCGCATGTTTGAAAAGGTCTTCCCCCTTCAACCCCGTTGTCTCGGGCCGGTCATAGGGCGCTGGCCCGCACGATGCCAACAGCATCGCCGCTAGAAGCAGCGCTGTATGCCGGAGCACAGCATGCAAGCGGACTATCATTCTCCGTTCCACCTGGGTATCAGCCGGAAATAGCCCGTACGCGGGCCAAATCGACAGAAGGCGGCGACCTCGCTGGGTTTCTCCTCGATTACCTTGCCAATGGCGTCTTTGAACTCGTCAAGGCTGGTCACGGGATGCTCGCCGAAACGGAGGATGATAACGCCCGGGGCCATGCCGGCGGCATCGGCCACGCTTCCCGATTTCACGCGGCGCACGATGACGCCTTGGATGTCTTCGGGCAAGTTCAGGAGGATCCGGACGTCCTGCGTGATCTCGCGTACAGTCAGCCCGAAAACCTCGTCTTCATATTCACCCGCGTCGCTCGCCGCTTTCGGACGTTCGACCAGCTCGACTTGCACCGTCGTCGGATTCCCGTTGCGCAGCAGGTTTACCTCGACGCGCTTCCCTACCCCTGTCTCGCGCACGAGCTTGGTAAAAGTCACCACCTCGCGGTCAAGTTTGGGGCGGACCACCGTGTCGTCAAAACGCGTGATAATGTCGCCCCGCTGGATGCCTGCTGCGTCCGCCGGCGAGCCGGGGACGATGGTAGCCACGACGATCCCGCCTTCTTGAGGCACGCCCCAGTAATCAGCCAGGTCGTCGGTGAGGGGCTGGGAGAAGACGCCGAGCCACGCAGGGGGCTCCTCGCCTGCAACGGTCTCGCCCGGCCGTTCCTCGAGGTACCTAACAAAGAGGTCCGCTTGATAAACCAGGGGGTGCTGGCTGCGCGTATAGAGCTCGCCGCCCTGTTCCGGCGATAAATCCAGGCCCACGACTCCGACCAGGACGCCCTTCGCATCGACAACGGGCCCCGTCATGAATCCGAAAGGCATCGGCTGATCGAGGCAATACGTACGGCGCGGCTTTTCCAGAATGGCGCTTACCTGGCGCATCTGGATGGCCCGGACGAAATCGAGGGATTCGCCCATAATGCCCAGGATCAGCAGGGGCTCGCCCAGCGCCAGGGTCCGTGGTGAGAACTCTACGTATGGGAACCGGCGGGGCTCGTCTGCTTGTATCTCGAGAAAGGCCAGGTTCACGTCGTCAGGTTTCTCGAGCAGCATTGCCTCATAGCTGCGCTGTGCATCGCCTTGTCCGACCTGGATCTCGATGTTGTACGGCTCGGAGTTTTCGAGCGCCATGTGCCCGTGGGCAAGGACCAGCCCGTCCGGCGTGCAGATGACCCCCAACGCACGGTTCGCCCGGCGGCCCACCTGGCCCGTGGCAGGATCTGTGACCTCGGAGGTGTAGCTTACCATGCAAATCGCCGGCGTGATCGTCTCGTAAGCCTGCTGAATGACTGCTTGTGAGAACCCGCCGGCAGGACTCCCCCACTGGACGGCCAGGCACAAGGCAACAAGCGCATTACTCAGCATGACCCATCTCCATAGTCTCCTCGGGCCCGTCCCCCTGCGTCTCCGCGATCTCCCGTTGCTTGATCAGCGTAAAACGCGTGAGCGCCCCGCGTTTCACGTCCAGCAGCACGAGATCCTTTGCAGATTGGACCAGTTCCTCATAGATCAGACGGAACGCCGCAATATTGGCGACGGGCGCGCCGTCCACTGCAAGTATGATGTCACCCCGGTTCAGCCGGGCGTCGCTTGCGACGCTGCCTACCTGCGTGCCGGTAACAAACACGCCTTCATTTGAGGGAAGCCGCGCCAGCCGCACGATAGCCGGCGTTACTTCGGATGCGGTGAATCCCCATTCCGCGAACTCGACCTCTTGTCCTGTAAAATCCTTTCTGTCCGCTGTGATGAGTTCGATGTCGATCTCTTGCCCGGCGCGCATCACCGTGAACACGGCCGATTCGCCGACCGGCAGTTCCGCGACAGCCTTCTCGACAGCGGGCAGGTCCTCGGCAAACCGCGCATTCACGCTCTGGCCTGCCACTGCAAGCAAAATGTCCCCCGGGAGGATGCCGCTTTGAGCGGCCGGGGACAGAGGATCCACATCGGCAATCACCACGCCTTCCTGGGATGGATCGTCCGTTTTACTGGTCATTTCTTGCAAGGCAAGGCCCGCCCAGCTCCGCCGGACGCGGCCGTGCTGGATGATCTCGTCTATGACATCTTTGGCCGTGTCAATCGGGATGGCAAACCCCACATTCTCCGCTCCCTCGAGCTTGCGCGCATTGATGCCCACAACTTCCCCTTTCAGGTTGACGAGGGGACCGCCGCTGTTGCCGTGGTTGATAGCCGCGTCGGTCTGAATCCACGTGTTATAGGGGGCGTTCCCGCCGTCCATGGCCGCGCCCAGATAGCGGTCCGTCACGCTGACAATCCCCTTAGACACGGATCGGGCAAGACCATGGGGACTCCCCAGCGCCAGGACGGTCTGACCGGCCTTCAGGTCAGCGGAGAAACCTAGCCTTACATAGGGGAGATCGGTACGAGCCGTAGACAGCTTGAGCACGGCAATGTCCGTCGAAGCGTCGACGCCCACGACGGCGGCTTCGACCTCGTTTTTGTCGTACAGCACGCAACGCACGAACTTGCTTTGCCCGGCGACGTGCTCGTTAGTCACTACATAGCCGTCGGGGCTGATGATGAACCCGCTGCCCACGACAAGAAACTCTTCGCGCTTCCCGCCGGTGTAGACTTCCTTTACGGGCCGAATGTGCACCAGCGCAGGTGCGACCCTGTTCTTGGCGCGAAGAACCGCATGTTCCGATGCCACGCCTGTCGTTGCACAGCCTGCGCAACACAGGAGAAGCGGGATGCATATAGCAGCAACAGCGCGCCGCAACATAAAACTCCTTTCGGTCTGTTTTAGATCTACATGAATCCGAAGGCGGCTCGCAGCTGTCAACGCTTTCTGGCAAGCCGCAAACCGTTCGGCAGCGTCAAATCGAGGGGCTCTCACGGTGCGAACACCGCCTTGGCAGTTCAGCCGGCTGCCTGGGCCTGAGGGCATGTATCGCCGCCTACAGCTCTCACCAGCCTGTGTAATGCGAACATTTAATTGCAGGCTCATCCACACACGTTATTATCCGTCAGGAAATCCTTTACGATCAAGAGACGGCCCGGCGCCATTGCGCCAGAATGCCGCTCAATCAACCCACGACCCTAATCCACGCTCCAGCCTATTCATCTTTTTCCCTCGGCTGCGACAAGACCAGCGCGACGATGGCGGCGTCGCCGGGCTGGATATTCGTAATCAAGCCGTTCGCATAGTTGCTCCACCGGAACCGACCGAGCCAAGGCGTAAATCGCAACGGGATACGACCCCTCAACTTGAGTATGCATTCCTGAGCCTCGCGATAATCAAGGACGCCAGGCTCAGTGGGCACTTTCGAGACGCCCTTATTGTTTACGAGGCCAATCACCCAGCCTTCTGCGTTCCGATTCACAAGCAGTTCGACGTCGCTCGACGTCGTCACGGGCAGGTAAGCCTCCGAGAACGCGCGCAGCAGCACTCCAGCCAAGGGCAGGATGCTGCCGCGTTCGTCGACCCATTGCCGGCAGCCTGATACCACGGCGGCGCCCAGACCGTACGGCCGCCATGCCAGCAAGGGATCGCCCGTCTCCGTCGAGGCCAGCACCTCGACGTCGCGGCTGAAAGAACGCATGGGCAGGTATTTGAAGGGCGTATCGAGAACCGGCATTTCTGAAAGGGCCGTCTGCATCTGGGTGGCATACGCGGCGTGTTTCCTAAACTCGAGGCCCAGTAACGCCCTCGACAAGCTCTGTCCTAAGGTGCTCTCGACGACAAGCACCCCTCCCTGGGCCACGTAGGTCCGCAAAGCTTGCTCGAATGCAGCGTCTACTCCAATCGGGCCGACCGGCCACAGAACCGCGTACTTGCGCAAGATCTCTCCGGCCGCCGGATAGGTCAACACATCGAACATGTCGCCGTAGGGACCGCTTGTGAGGTGTCCCCGTTCAAAGTCTACTCTGCCGTCCCACCCGTAGATCTGTTGGAAAAAGGCCGCGATGGCTTGACCCTCGCCGGCTGACTGCGGGCTGTTCTCCATAGGGTTCTCAGGGCGCCACGCGCAATTGAAGTCCATCAGTAGCCCCACGGGCGTGAAAGGCGTTCCTCGATCGGGACGCAGACGGGAGAGCGCAAACAGTGCGCGCATGACTCTACCGTAGGGCGAGATGGCATAGTCGTTTTCCTTAAAATGCTCGACAAAAAGCGATCCTTCGAGAGAGCTGGGTTCATGATGGGCAAAAGTCACGCCCGCCAGATAGCCCGCCAAGGCCAAGCGCATTTCGAGAGAGACGGAGTGGCCGCAATCGGACCCCGCAAAGATGCATCTGTCTCCTTGGTAAAACCGCTGTTCAACCTGTGCCCCGAACGTCGAAGCGATGCTGTCGCAGAACCAGTTCGACAGGTTGATCCCCCATGGTTTGCTGCCGAATTGACGCGACGCGCCCCGGGCGAAAGCGAAACGCAACGGCGCGCAAGCGACATCGCCTGCCACCGTAGCGGCACCGGAATGCGCGCCCCAGCTGAAGGCTTGGTGATGCAGCAGAGCTTGGTTCTGGACGAGGTGCACGCGGCCGTTGCAACGGTTCAGCGTCATATCGAAGGCCGTTTTGAGCTCCGTCATGTTTTGCGTGCCGAGGCAGCCGGACGAACCCCGACCAAGGTCCGAATTGGTGCGCATTGGGCCAAGCCGTTCATGGACCGTGAAACCAAGGAAACGGTCGCGCGCCATGCCGCGGATGGCAGCCGCCGTCTCGCCCGGATAGGGCTTCTCGGGCACGGTTGCACCGTTCTGAATGAAAAAAGGTTTGTCGTCAATGCGAATGGCGTCCCAGGCAGGATGGGCAGGCCCGAAGACCTTCTCTCCATGCTCGTCGGCGGGCGCCCAAATCTGGGGAACAGCTTCCCGGATAAAGGGCTCCTGCGCAAGCCCGTAGTGCTCCCACCTTTTAGGCATATGGTCGACGACATGCCAGAATGTCCAGCCCTCCACCTTCGGCAGCTCCCAGGCGTCGGATGCGCGATAGGCGGCGCCGCGCTCTTCGAGAAAGCGTCTGAAGGCGTCGGGCGCCGTTAAGTTGACGGGCCGGACAGCGGGGCTTTCCACCTCGATGCCCCGGGTAACTGCCGTCGCGGCGCCTGATGCGTCGAAAATGACAAGGTCCATGACCAGGCGCTCGCCCGTTTTCACGAGCACGAACGGTATGAGCATGTCTGCTCTGCGCGTGCTCGATTCAGCGAGCTGCTGCAGTGCTGCTCCGGCAATGACCTCGCCGTGTCGTGCGACCGCCATCGCCGAATGTGCGCCCCGCGGCCAATTCAAGCGCAGTGCAACGCTGCCGAAAGGGTGGTCCTCGCGCGGATAGACGGCCGCCATAGAATCCACGCGCACGGACTTGCGGGCTGCAGGTCGAGGTTGAGCCGCTGAAACGCTCAAGGGCGGCACAACCTTGTTCAATCCGGCGCCGGTCAAGGGGTGCGTCCAACCGTGGGTGGCCCGCGTCCTGAAGCATTGGACAGTGCCGCACTCGGTCGGCGCCACGAGTTCGAGGCGGCCGTCCGCATCGAGGTCGGCGAGCATAACGCCTTGGGGCGCGTCGCCGTCGAGCAAGACGGTTTCTTTCACGCGGCCGTCCAGCGAAGCAATGACCACGTGGCAATTCCCGTCGGCGGCCAGGATATCCGGGACGCCGTCCCCGTCTATATCGGCCACGAGGGGACGAGGAATGTAGTCGGCTCGAGGCAAGCGGGCAGTCTGGATGACCTTCCCCAGAGGATCAACAACACAGACAGCGCCATGCGCGTCAACCGCGACGATCTCCCGGCCTTCCTGCGGCGTTACGTCAAAAATAGCAGGTACGCCCAGGCTGGTTGCACCAGCCCGAAGGCGCCACTGCTCGGCCCCCGTCACAGCGTTTATTGCGTACAGCCACCCTTCCTGATCGCTTACGAGAACCGACGGCGTCCCCTTTACAAGTTGGACGACCAGCGGGCCGTCCGAAGCCGGCTGTGTCGTGCCCGGCCCGCTCATTTGGAAACGCCACATTGGAAGGCCGTCTCCCCGTAGGCAGAAGAGCGTGCCCCGCACATTCTGCACATATACGGCCGCAGCGTTCTCGAATACGGGAGCCACGGCCGGCGGCGCGTTGAAAGGCGGCTGCGCCGCGAATTGCCATAGAGGCCGCAACTGGAGATCCAGCGCCGTCACAACGCCGTCACTGCGGGCAACTGCAATCTCGGACACGCCGTCACGGTTCAGGTCCCCAAAACAGGGCGCTGCGCCTGCCTCGGGCTTGCCCGGCAAGGGCGTCCATCGGTTGATGCTCGCCCGGTAGTCAAAGACGTCCAGCGCGCCTGACGTCTCCTGGAAGGCAATAAGTGGTCCTTCCGACAGCGGGTCGATCGCGACCGCTGCTCCGCCCTCGATCCAGTTGTCGCGGGCAAAGCGGCCCACAAGCTCCCCCTGTGAGCCGATGATCCAGACCCGCCCATCGTGCCGCGTCGTGAGCACGGTTTCGAGGAGTCCGTCGCCTGTGCAGTCGAAGGCCACAGGCAGACAATCGCATCCGGCAGGCAGGTCGTAGGTCCATAGTTCCTCGAGCCCGCTTGCCGCGGCAGCCGCCAAAACCAGTAGCAGAACCGAATACCTCACCAGGAACCCCTCTCCCTCCGCGAAGCGTTGGCGTACCCGGTACAAATAGCGTGATACGGGACGCTATTGTAACGTCCTGGAAGCAATCCTACCAGTGTTTGCCAAGATGGGCTGTTGTTGTGTAACCGCAGGGAGTGCAGACCCATCCGCGACGCAGCGAACTGCGCCTTTTCCATATGGGGCAACTCGTGAACAGCTCAGGGATTCCGGCAGCCCCAATTCACTGTTGGGGACGGCTCTGCCCTTCCTACTCAGTACCGCGGCGGGCAATATACGGTGAGAAGCCGGATCGCGTCCGGGCTGGCGTTGCATCCCCTGTGGCGTTGCCCGGCCTTGATGTAGAACGCATCGCCCTCGCGCAACATCCATTCGCCCCTGCCCGCCACCTCGACACGCAAGGGACCTCCGCTGATTACGACCCCTGCCATGTCGCAGCTATGAATCTCCCATTCACATTCAGAATCCTGCGCGAGCAGCGTCTCGTCTACCATCTCGAAGTGCACGTCTCCCTTCTTAGGCAGCAGAAATGTGTAGCGTCGGTTTGCATCTTCGATAGCCGCCATCTCTTGCGCGGAAAAGACCGGACCGCTGCTGTTTTTTTCACCGTCAAAAAAGGCGGCGAAATCCGAGTCCAGCGCTCTCAGGATCCGGTTCAGCGTGGCCAATGTCGGACTGTTTTGACCGCGCTCGATAGCCGACAGGCTTGCAGGCGACACGCCTGCCTTCGATGCCAGGGCCCGCAGGCTGACGCCCTTCTCTTTCCGGAGGGCTGCGAGTTTTCGCTGCCAATGAAGAGTTGCGTTCATAGGTCTTGCACCCTTTTCGAGCGGTTTTGTACGGAATTCCAGTACACGCAGGGCTGAGTTTGACCTACCTAACCCTGCCTGTCTATTATACCGAACGACCCTTCAACATGGCAGACCCGGGCTCGATTAAGGCGTCCCTAGGGAGATGGCTATGCCGGACAGTACAGGAAATCAACGGGCAGCGCAGCGTGCGGCGTTGCAGGAAAGCTTGAGAGCCACGACGCGGATCGAGGCCAAGGGGGAACCCAAGATCGGCATCGACGAGTTCATGTCGGTCTGTGAGCGTTTCGGTTTGTCGCGCAGCGCATTGGCGCAAATCCGCGCTGTCGTTGAGAAAGAGGATTGGGGCGCAGGGCCTTTTCTTGCAAACTACTACTCGAACCTATCCGAGACCAAGGTTCAGGCCTACGAGCGCGTGGCCCGCAAGATCTTCGGGGCTGAGTACGCCATCGCGGTCAGTTCCGGCACCGGGGCGCTTCATGCGGCCATGGTGGGCGCGGGCGTCACGGCGGGGACTGAGGTTATCTGCCCCGCCATTGGCTTTTTCGCGACAGCCAACGCGGTCGCGCTCTGTGGTGGAACGCCCGTTTTTTGCGATGTCGACGAGTCGCTTCATATGGATCCGGCAAAGATGGAGCCGCTGATCACCAGCCGCACGGTGGCGGTGGCGCCGACCTGCGTCATGGGGGGGATTTATGATATTGCTGCCATCATGGAAGTTGCAGATAAACACGGTCTCAAGGTAATCGAAGACTGCGCGCAGTCTTGCGGTGCAACCTACAAAGGCAAGTATGCCGGCGCCTTCGGCGATTACGGCTGTTTCAGCATCTCGGCATATAAAGTTGTAGGGGGCGGGGAAGGCGGCCTGCTGCTCGCCAAAACAAGAGAGCTTTGGGAACGGGCGTCCCAGGTAATCGAATGCGGCGGCTTGTGGCGCCCCGATCGGTTTGCGCCCTCGCGATACAAGGGGGAGCTCTTCCCGGGGACTAACTACCGCATGTCGGAACTCGAAGCCGCCGTTGATGTGGTGCAGTTAGGCAAGATGCCTGCCACGGTTGCCCGGTTCCGGACCGCCAAACGCCGCATCCTCGAGCGGCTCGAGCGATTCCGCGAGATCGCCCCGCAGCGGTCGAACGACCCCGGAGGAGAGGTAGGCTACACCTTGCGTTTCTTCCCGGAGACGCGCGAACTCAGCGAGCTGATCGCTGAGGGGCTTCAAGCCGTGCAATTAAACGCCTCCACCCGGGGCAAGCGAGGCGCCCCCGACTGGCACATCTACTCCTATATGTACCCTCTGCAGGATCAATGCCGAATCCATCGCGGCGACTGCCCCGTCGCCGATGAACTCTTTGACCGTATGGTCAGCGTCGGCGTGAATCAATGGTACACCGAAGACGATTGCCTTCATGTAGCGGAGCGGATCAATGCTGTGCTTGGGAAATACTGCACGCCGGACGCGAACGCCAAACCGTGGATCTAGGCTGGTGCAGACGCCTGGCCCGGGATGGTCTTGAGGAGGTTTTTATGCGCATTATGGCATTTAGCCCGCACCCCGACGATGTCGAGATCTTCTGTTCGGGGACTCTCGCAAAGTATAAGGCGCACGGCCACGACGTGGGCGTTGTACTGGTAACAAATGGGAACGTGGGATCGCCTACTCTGCCGCCGGCTGAGATTGCCGCAATACGCGTCGAGGAATCCCGCGCGGCAGCAGCTATTCTCGGCGCCGAGTTCTTCTTCATGGGATACGACGACGAGTTTCTCTACGATTCGCCCGATGTGCGCCGGCATTTCATCGACGTCATCCGCGCGTTTCGCCCCGACATTGTACTTTGTCCCGACAAGGACAACGACTACATCCCTGACCATACGCGCACGGGACAATTGGTCTGGGACACCCATAAAATGATCACCGTGCCCAACATCCGGACTGAGCACGTACCGACGGAGAAGATCCACGAGATCTGGTATTACGACACGCTGGCCGGAATCAACTTCACACCGGAATTCTATGTCGACATAACGGATCACTGGGAGACCAAGCTGAACGTCGTCCGCTGCCACAAGAGTCAGGACGAGTGGCTCGTCAATCAGTATGGAACGCCTACCGTTTATTATGTCGAGACCCAGAACCGCTTTCGGGGCTTCCAAACCGGCTGCACCTTTGCTGAAGCCTTCCGCCGAGCCCACATGTTCCCCCAAGCTGTTCAGAAAGATGGGCTTCTGCCGAGCGCCTACGGCCTCTAAATCGGTTCTCGAGGTCAAAACAAGGCAAAAGAAAAAACCGCCCTAGCGCCCCTGCTAACCGCTGGCTACGCGGGTCAGAGGCGCGGGCCGCCCAAACGTTTACGCGGTACGGACGAGGCTACCGCCTCTGGCCAGTTGCACCGCCCTGCTGCTTCTGCACGCGCTGCTGCATTTGCTGCTGCATATTCTGCATCTGATTCATCATCTGCTCTTGCATCTTGCGCATCTGGTCTTGCATCTGCTTTTGCTCAGGCGTCGTCGCTTCCGGCATCTCGATCTCGACTTCCTTTGACCCGCAGCCGAACACGGCAGCGCACAACAGAGCAGCGCACAACAATCTCAGGCCCTTTTTCATCACAATGTCTCCCTTCGGTGCTTACTTCCCGCCCCGCTTCTTCCCTCATTTTACCATGAGGACGCCCTCAACTTCTCCATCTATTGGTGGATCCTCGATAGGATATACAACGTGCGCCCTGCTTTCAACTGCGTCCCAACTCCGTCAACACATGCCCGGCAATGCGGACAGTCGCCCTCTTCTGTGTTGGGAAGTCGGGAAGGTCTTGTGTTCAACCAGAATGCATCTCTGCAGGAATACGATGCTCGAATAGATGGCTGCTGCCCCATATGTTGATGCGTCAGACCCCGTCCTTGATGGGCAGGACGGTCCTTGCTAGACTGAGCGCTGCGGTTCTAATACAACGCATGAGAGGAGTCCTGCGATGCGTTTTACAGCCTTTGTCGCCGTACTCGCCTTTATGCCCGCCGGCCAGGCCGTTGAGGTTAACCTATGCACCAATGGCTCCTTCGAAGAACTTAACCCGAACGGACTTCCTGTCGACTGGGAGGCGGTGGGCGCGAACGTCGAAGTTGTATCGGACGCCCATTCGGGTCAGCACGCCCTTCGGCTGCTCCGAACCATGGACACTGAGGCGGTCGAGACGGGTCTGAACCGGGGCTGGCAGCCAGAAAGCGGGCAGCTCGGCGCTCTGATCGACCGCACGAAGGGCGGCATGGACTTTTGGTACAAAGCCGTGTCGGGAAAGGGCACGGCACTGGTCGTGATGGTCATCCCGATGAACGGCAAACCCCTCGAGGAGACCTCCTCGCAACGCGCAATGTTCAAGGTCCCTGAAGACAAGATCGGCGACGGCCAGTGGCATCATGGCCGTCTCAAGTTCGACTTCACAGACAATCCCAAGGTGAAATGGGTCCATTTCGGGGCCCGGATTCAAGGCGCCGCCGGTGAACTGCTGCTTGACGACATCTCGTATGTCGATCAGGTGGGGCCGTTGCTTGAGATAACCGGCGTGCGCCTCGACGAAGACGTTGCCCATCCCGGCCGGAAGTGCACTGTCACCGCCACGGTCAAGAATGTGGGCGATCAACCCGCCCCAGGGGCAAGCGTCGTGCTGACTGGACCCTCAGACTTGGCTATTCCACCTGAACCCAAGGCGATCGGCGCCGTCGATCCGGAGGGCGCGGTCTTGGTCGAGTGGACCGTCGAGGGGCTACGGACCGAGCCCGGAGCATTCAACATCACCGCCCAAGCCCAAGACGTCCAATCTGTCTATCGCTTGCCCCTTGCACCGGACTTGGTGCTCGAGAGCTTTGGTCCGGCGTCGCCGGTGACGGCGGCCGGCTGCCCCGGTACGCTCGAGTGCGTCCTGCGTAATGACGGCAACGTAATTGTCAAAGGAATTACTGCTTCCTTTACGGCGGGCGGCCAGACTGCCGAGGTCCTGGTGGACGAACTGGTGCCGGGCACGCGGTCCGTCGTCTCTCATTCGTTCACACCGCTTGAGGAGACCGTTTCCCTGCCCATTTCGGTTGTGGCGACCACCGAGAACGCGGGTTCGCTTCCCCTTGCGGCCTCGGAATGGGTAGTGGGATCGTCCGTGGCGTTGCCAGAGGCCGCAGGCGGGCTGAACGCCTCTGTCACGGAGGAGTGCGCCGTGCTCGAAAATGGGAGAATTCGCCTAGGGTTCCGGAAAAACGCCTTCGGCTACGGGCCAGGCGAGATGCTTGTCAACAAGAACGGTTCATGGACGCCGATTGCGTGGCTGCCCCGCTTGGCCCGGCTCGTGTTCGAGATCGACGGCGAGCCGCAGCGGCATGTCCTGACGGCGGAGGCGCCTGCGCGCACTGCGGACTCGAACGGGGCCCGCCTTGACTTCGAGCGGACGCTCGAGGACGCGGGCGGCGCCGTGTGGACGGTGCACACGACGTTCTCCCTCGCCGAAGACAGCAACACCGTAAGCGTTCAGCACCATCTCGCTTGCAGCGAGTCGCGCAACTTGTTGGCGTTCGACGGGCCGATGGTTTACGCGCTCGAGCGCGATGAGGCGGTTTATCCGGGCCTCGAGTGGCTTGTTGAGGACGAACTGTCGTCCAGCAACCTCGACATCGACGAGGATCACCCTGACCGCATCCGGTATGTGGTCCATCCGAACATGATCACCATCCCCGCCATGGGCGTCCATTCGACCATGGGGACAGTCGGGCTTCTCTGGGACATGCGCCAGCGGTGGGACGGCGACCATGAAAAGCCCGCCGCCGTGTTTGCGTCTCCAGACCGATTCAACAACCAGCGGAGCCACCTGATGGGGTTGATGTTGCCGTCTGTGCCGGAATATCTCGAGCGCAACACGCGCGAGGCGGCCAAACCATATCTCCTGCAACCGGAAAAGCCCGTCCGTATCGAGTGCCTCATTTACGCCGACGCAACGGCGCGAGATGCCTTAGCGGCGGAGGAGGCGTACGTCCGGCTCAACGGTATCCCAAGTCCGACGCCGTTGCCCCACGGCTCCTACGAGGGCGAGATCTCGTTCTCTATGCGGGCCTATCTCGAATCGCTGTGGGATCCGGCAGAACAGAAATGGTGGATGTCTATCGGCGGGCCGCCCAACATGTCCATTCTGCAACGGTCGCGCGCTTACGTGGCCGACTGCCTTGTCGGGGCGCTCCTGAGCCCGGATGCTGCAGTGCGTGAGGCCGCGAAAACGCGGGCGGAGGAAGTCCTTGGGTTAATCGGCGGTGTACCGCGCATCGAAGCGCAACGGATCCCCGGCCGGATGGATCTTGCCCTCGCCAGCCCCTACGCTGCCGCAAATCTTCTGGCCGCGCGGGGCGACGACGGTTCATGGCGCTTCGATGCAGACCGTAAGATGGGGCCGCCTTTTGAGGGCGTCGATTACCATGTCCTTGGGGAGGACAACGCCATCGAGGTCGGCATCTGCGCACGCAGCGCCTTCGAGATCTTGCGCTACGCCCGGATCGCAGGCGACCAAACGACCTACGACCGCATGGTCAAGACGCTCGAGTTGATGGAGCAGTTCCGCGTGCCGCGTGCTGCTCAGGTTTGGGAGGTTCCGGTCCACACGCCCGACGTGCTCGCTGCGGCCGACGCCGTCGACGCCTATATCGAGGCCTACCGCTTCTCGGGCGATGAACGGTGGTTGCAGGATGCGGTCACCTGGGCACGGCGTGGCTTGCCGTTCATTTACCTTTGGGGCGAGGAGGACAAGCCTTTCCTTTTAGGCGCCAGCATCCCGGTGTTCGGCGCTACCTTCTTCACCGGATCGTGGTTTGGCCTGCCCGTGCAGTGGAACGGGCTGCGGTATGCCAATGCGTTGCTGAGCTTGGCCCCCCATGACGATACGCTGCCCTGGCGAGACATTGCCCGCCTCATCATCCATAGCGCCATCCACCAACAAGCGCCCGACGGCGAGGAGGTCGCCCTCTGGCCCGACAACATCAGCGCCATTGACGGCGAGCGGTGCGCGTGGATCTTTGCGCCCCGCCAGATCATCCGCAATATCCTCAAACTGATCGGCCGCGACGAAGACCCTATGAGTTTCATCCTTCGGTCCGACGACCAATGCATACCCATCACTTCGACAGCGGCCGTCACAGAAGCGGCGTGGCAGGACAGCGTGATCACAGCGACTGTCGATTTCCCGGACGGGCAACAAGGCCGCGTCATGGTGGCCAACGTGACCCGGCCGGGGACTGTTTTGCTCGACGGTAAGCCCGTGCCCGAGGGCTCGGACGTCGAGGAGAGCGCCGCCCCCCTCTGGCGTTACGACGACGCCCTTGCTTACCTGACGGTTCAGGTACCTACCGATCAACCGGCTGAGTTACGCATAGAGGATGCGGGCCATGCGTATATTGAGCGCCTGCCTGCGCAGAAGAATAACCTCGATTTCGCGTTTGATCGCGATGCCGAGGGTTGGGTTCCAGCCAACCACATTTCCTCGATGGTTGTGCGCGACGATGCACTGTGCGGTGAAATCAGTGGACCCGACCCCTACCTGCTCCGCCCTTTCCTCAATGTCGAGGCGGACCAAATCGGAGCAGTCCTCATAACCATGCGCGTGACCGCCGGCGGCACAGGCCAGTTCTATTGGACCACGGTCACTTCGCCCGGCTACGACGAGGACAAGACCCTCAGCTTTGCTGTTGCCCCTGACGGCGCGTTCCACACTTACCGGATCCCATTGGCCGGCCACCCCCATTGGGAGGGCCAGACTATCGTGAGCATCCGCATCGACCCCGCTAACAGTACGGCCTCGGGCAGCTTCGCCATCCAGTCCATCCAAGGCGAACTCCGATAAACAGAAGAAGGATAAAGGAAAGGCCCGCCTTGAAAGGCACGAACCGGGTGCAATAGAAGCGAAACCGGCCAGAAAAGGGCGGGCTCTGAATTCTTAGCGACCATCGCGACAGACGCAGCATACTTGGGGTGGCTGCAGGCGTCATCGTGGCGGATGGGACATGAGGCCAAACATCACGGAAGACATCACGACAAACGCGGTACAGACGCCCTCGGCGCAGGCGTCTTCCAAAGGCGATAAGCCGGGGCCGAAGGCAAGGCCCGGCGCTCTATGGGTGCGCATCGCTGCACTCGGCGTTCTCCTGCTCTTGGGGCTGGCGCTGAGACTCTACCATGTGACGGCCCCGCCGTATGATTTCCTCTCCTGGCGCGATACGGTGACCCTGATGGTTGCGCGGAACTTCTACGAGGGCGAGGGAAACCTCTTCGAACCGCAGGTGGATTTCCGTGTACCCGAGGGCGCCATCGACAAGGGCCTCGTGGGTGGCACGGAGTTGATGGTTGTGCCCTATCTCACGAGCTGGATGTATTGCGCGTTCGGCACGGCGCATTGGGTGGGTCGGATTGTGCCCATCGTCTTCTCTTTGCTGGGTGTTCTGCTGTTCTTTCTGCTTGTCGAACGTTTCTATGGATTTCCTCTAGCCGGTACGGCTGCCCTGCTGCTGACTGTTTCACCCTATTACCTCTACTGCGGGCGGTGCCAGATGCCGGAGTCCTTCGCCTATGCTATGTCGTTCGGGGCGCTCCTATTCTATGCGCGTTGGCTCGATCGGCCTCAATGGGGCCGCTTTGTCCTGGCCTGGCTCTTCGCGCTGCTGATGCTCCTCGGCAAACCGCACATGGGCATCATGGTGGTTCCCATGGCCTACCTCACGCTTGCACGGTTTGGCCGGAGGGCGTTTACGGATTGGCGCCTCTACCTGTTCGGTTTGCTGGTGGCTGCGCCGTTCCTTCTTCACCTTTGGTGGACACACGACGTCCTAGCCGGTCAGTCTGAAATCGCTCTGGCCGGCTCCTGGCATTTTGCGCACAAGCGTTGGCTCACGGATCCGGCCTATTACGGTAAGATTGCCGCGTCCATCTTTCTTGCCTCGATTACGCCGGTGGTGTTCATCCTGGCCGCAGCGGGTCTTTTCGTGAACGGGGAATGCAAGCGCACGCGTCTAGGCGCAGCATGGCTCGTCGGCGCGCTGCTCTTGTTCGTGGCTATTCCGGGAGGGGCGGAGACCAACGGCTACTACCAGCTCATTCTCGCGGCCCCCATGACCATGCTTGCTGCGAAAACGCTGGTTTTTCTCGGAGGCCGGCGGTCCATTTTCGGGTATACGGGCGCTGGAGTTTTGGCTCTCGCGGCTGTCGGTTACTCGCTCTTCAATGCCTATCGGATGTATGCCCCGACCAACGTCAGTGATTACCATTGCGGGACCTGGATTCATGAGAACACGCCTGACGACGCACTTGTTTTGACGTCGACCCCGAACACAGCCACACTCTACTTCGCCGATCGCGTGGGCTGGACAAGCTGGGAGAAAGGCCGGGGCCCTCGGCCGGTTTTTGACCTGCCCTTAATCAACAAGCTGGTCGATCGCGGTGCGGATGCAATCGCTGTGCCGTATCCATGGTTCGACAACGCCTACTATCACGCCTTCG
>CAZBQH010000182.1:0-25608 GCA_964493915.1 uncultured Nitrospiraceae bacterium | reverse complement strand
CCTCTTCTTCGTGGCATGGGGCGTCATGGTAGCGCCGTTCGATTGGGACATCGACTGGCTGCCCAGAAGCCCTGTTGCCGTGGACGCCATTCCTGACATTGGCGAGAACCAGCAGATCGTTTTCACGGAGTGGATGGGCCGCTCGCCACAAGATGTGGAAGATCAGATTACGTATCCAATGACCGTTTCGCTTCTTGGCATACCCGGCGTCAAGACGATTCGGAGCTTTTCTTTCTTTGGCTTCTCCTCGATCTACGTGATTTTCAACGAGAACGTGGATTTTTACTGGTCACGAAGCCGGGTTCTTGAGAAACTTAACAGCTTGCCGGCCGGCACGCTTCCGGAAGGGGTCCAGCCCGCTCTGGGGCCCGACGCCACCGCGTTGGGCCAAGTGTTCTGGTATACGTTAGAAGGCCTTGATCCGGACGGGAATCCCGCAGGCGGGTGGGACTTGCATGAACTCAGAACGATTCAGGACTGGTATGTACGTTACGGCCTGCTTTCAGCCAATGGCGTCAGCGAGGCGGCTTCAGTAGGCGGCTTTGTCCAGGAATACCAGATCGATGTCGACCCTGACGCCATGCGGGCCAACAATATCACGCTTGATGAAGTCTTCACGGCTGTTCGGCGCTCAAATGTGGATGTTGGTGCACGCACCATTGAAGTGAACAAGGTTGAGTATGTGATCCGGGGACTCGGTTTCATCGAATCGCTCGAGGACATCGAAGACTCCGTCCTCAAGGTAAATGACAACGTCCCAATCTCAATTCGCGATGTGGCGCATGTGACCTTGGGTCCCGCCTTGCGCCGTGGCGCGTTGGACAAGGAAGGAGCTGAAGCGGTCGGCGGCGTTGTGGTCGCGCGATACGGTGCGAACCCGCTGGAAGTCATCAACAACGTAAAAGCGAAGATCGCCGAGATTGCGCCGGGGTTGCCCACCAAGGCCGTAATTGACCAAGAACAGGTGAGCCGGAAGGAAGTGGAGGCCTATGCGAGGGCGAAAGGCTTCGAAGCCTACAATGGCGCCCTGCTGAACCAGGATGCATGGCTCGCCTGGCTTCGCACCACAAATCGCTCCGAATGGCCTTTGTGGGTAACGACGAGTCAAGTCGCGATAGTGCCTTTCTACGACCGTACAGGCCTGATCTACGAAACCCTGGGAACGCTGAACTCCGCTCTTATCGAGGAAATCCTCATTACTGTCATCGTCGTGCTCATAATGATGCTCCATCTCAGAAGTTCCATCCTGATCAGCGGCTTGTTGCCCCTTGCCGTGTTGATGTGCTTCATTGCGATGAAGCTCTTCGGTGTTGACGCCAATATCGTGGCCTTGTCAGGCATCGCCATCGCCATCGGCACCATGGTCGACATGGGCATCATCATTTGCGAAAACATCTTTAGGAGACTCGACGAGGCCGGGCCGGAAGAGAACAAGCGGCACATCATATTCCAGGCGACCAGTGAAGTCGGGGGTGCGGTGGTAACGGCGGTATCCACCACCGTTGTAAGTTTCCTGCCCGTGTTCACCATGACGGCCGCTGAAGGCAAACTATTCAAGCCTTTGGCATTTACTAAGACATTCGCAATGGTTGCGTCCGTGATAGTGGCCATCGTCATCATTCCTCCGCTTGCCCACACTCTTCTGGGGCACGCCAAGAAAGCGCGGACCTCGAGAAAGCTGTTTTTCGCCATCCTCGGCCTGGCCGGATTCGCATTGTTGTTCTTGACCCCCTGGTATGTGGGAACTCTTGTCATTATTGTGTGCGCATACAAGGTCATCATCGACTATATCCCGGAATCCTTCAAGGCATTGGGACCATATCTTTCCACGGGCATCGCGGTCTTGTTTGTCGGGTTGCTGTTGGCCCAAC
This sequence comes from uncultured Nitrospiraceae bacterium, assembly GCA_964493915.1. Taxonomy (GTDB): domain Bacteria; phylum Hydrogenedentota; class Hydrogenedentia; order Hydrogenedentales; family SLHB01; genus CAZBQH01. Next base: position 23,737 of record CAZBQH010000182.1, on the reverse strand, counting down.
ACTGGATGCCTCTTGGGCCCGAGAAGGGCGTTCTTCGCAACTTTGTTTTTGTTGCGGGAATCATCGGCGGGGTCCTCGGTTCCTTCCTTGTGTTCCAACGCATATTCGCGTCAATTCTACGCTGGTGCCTCGCTCACAAGGGACTCTACTTGCTGACCACGCTTCTCATCGTGCTTGCCGGCGCGGCCCCGGGGTTGGGCTTTGGCAAGGTTTTCGGGTTCGTCCCCACCCTTGCCCATCGGATTGGAATCCCGAAGGAGCGGATCACTGATTCCCGGGTGTGGAACACCTTGGCCTCGACAATGCCCGGGCTGGGCAAGGAATTCATGCCGCCCTTAGATGAAGGCTCATACCTCTACATGCCGACAACGATGCCCCACGCTTCTATCGGAGAAGCCCTGGATGTGCTTCAGTACCAGGATGAGGCCTTTGCATCAATTCCAGAGATTGATTCGGCGGTAGGCAAGATCGGGCGGGTGGAAAGCCCGTTGGATCCAGCTCCCATCTCCATGATCGAAACCGTCATAAACTACAAGCCCGAGCATTTTATAGACGAGGAGGGCCATCGAATAAACTTCCGGTACGACGAAGCGACGCAGGAATATGTTAGAGACGAAACCGGGGAGCTTATTCCCGACGCCCGCGGCAGACCCTTTCGGCAGTGGCGAGACCACATTCGTACTCCGGATGACATTTGGGATGAGATAGTAGAAACTGGGACAATTCCGGGGACGACGTCTGCACCAAAACTCCAGCCCATTGCAGCCAGGATCGTCATGCTGCAGAGCGGCATGCGCGCCCCTATGGGGGTCAAGGTCAAAGGGCCGGACCTCGAGACGATTGAGCGGGTGGGACTCGAAATCGAGCGGCTCCTCAAAGAAATACCGAGCGTCCTCCCCGAAGCTGTTATCGCCGACAGAATTGTAGGGAAGCCCTATCTCGAGATTGACATCGACCGGAAGGCGATTGCCCGCTATGGCATAGATGTTCGGAGAGTCCAGGATGTCATAGAAGTGGCTATCGGCGGCCGGCAGATAACAACCACAGTAGAAGGCCGGGAACGGTATCCCGTCCGCGTAAGGTATATGCGTGAGTTACGGGACAGGATTGACACGCTGGGGGAGATTCTCGTGCCCGGAGCCGGTGGTGTTCAGATTCCGATCGCACAACTCGCCGACATTAACTATGTGCCCGGCCCGCAAGCTGTGAAGAGTGAAGACACCTTCCTCGTGGGCTACGTACTCTTCGATATGAAACCGGGGCATGCCGAAGTCGATGTAGTTGAGGACTGCCAGCGTTATCTAGCTGAAAAGCGGGCGAGTGGGGAATTCATTGTACCGCCTGGCGTCAGCTACACGTTTGCCGGCAGCTACGAAAACCAGGTCCGCTCGCAGAAGACGCTCTCTGTTGTCCTGCCGCTGGCGCTATTCATCATTTTCATGATTCTGTATTACAAGTTTCGTTCAATTGCAACCACCAGTCTAGTGTTTTCCGGCATTATTGTGGCATGGGCTGGCGGATTCCTTTTGATTTGGCTGTATGCACAACCTTGGTTCTTGGATTTCAGTGTCTTTCAGGTCAACATGAGGGACCTATTCCAGGTCCGCCCGATCAATCTAAGTGTTGCTATATGGGTGGGCTTTCTCGCCCTCTTTGGCATTGCCTCAGACAACGGTGTCGTCATGGCTGCATTTCTTGATCAAAGCTTCAACGAGAGGCCGCCAAAAACAGTTCAAGATGTCCGTGAGGCTACTGTTTTCGGCGCGTCGCGGCGCATACGGCCTTGTCTGATGACCACGGGCACAACCATACTGGCCCTTATGCCGGTACTAACCTCGACAGGCCGAGGTTCGGACATCATGGCGCCTATGGCGATACCTTCTTTTGGTGGGATGCTCGGGGTTCTGATGACGGTATTCCTGGTTCCAGTTCTTTACTGCTGGGCGAAGGAACTGCAACTCCGTTTCAGCGGGATGGAAGAGTCCGCAGGGGACGCGCAGAATTAAGTCATGGTCGTGACGCAAGGACGCCAAAGATGATGGGCGACGCAACAGAGCCCCTAAGCTCGCGGCAAAGTGGCGTCATTCGAAAGCGCCCTGAGGCCGGCGCAGCTATGCTGGAAAGTGCAGCGCACACCGGACATGCCGCCGTTGTTGTCCGAAGCCACCCCGAGAAGTATGGCGGTGCGGCGTACCTTAAGGGGATCAAACGCGATGGGATTCCCCTGGGCGCGCGGCTATTGGCAGCGGACAAGCAGCTATGCGTCTCGGACAACTCAACCGAAAGGAGTTTTGGGAGCAATGAACGTGATAGCCCTCATGGTGTTCTTGGTGGCGGCCGAAGTCAATCCACCGACTTTCCATGCGGCGAATGAGGAGTTGCGAGCGTACCTCCTTGAGGCCGGGGACCATAATCCCGTATTGCAGGCGCGGCATGCCGAATGGCGGGCAGCGCTTGAACGCGTACCTCAGGTTGCTGCTTTGAACGACCCGATGTTCACTTTCGGCTACTTCCTCCAATCGGAAATGAATGCTTACAAGGTGATGCTTACCCAGAAGCTGCCTTGGTTCGGAACGCTCCGTACACGGGGCGAGAAGGCTGCAGTTGACGCGGATGCGGCCCTAGCCAGTTTCTACAATGAGCGAAACCGTGTCTTCGCGGAAGTCAAAAAAGCCTATTTCGAGTACGCATTCCTGGGTGAGAGCATACGCGTCACGGAGTCACAGCTCGAGGTACTGGATTACATGGAAGATATTGTCCGGTCTAAGTACGAAGTGGGTATGGCAAGCGAAGATGAGCTATTGCGAATCTCCATCGAGAAGACAAAGGTCAGAGATAGGAGAGACGGTTTTCTGCAATTCAGGCCGGCTTTGATGGCCAGGCTCAACGATTCTCTTGGGGTGGAAGTGGCAATTGAGCGACCATGGCCGCAGGAAGCAGAACTCCCGGAAAAGCTACCGCCAGCAGACACGATTCGTGCTCAGATTCGGACCGCAAACCCTGATCTCTCGCGTCTGGAAAGCCTAATCGAGAGCCGAGCGAAGCAGGTAAAACTCGCGAAGAAGGAGGGATGCCCAAACTTCACCTTAGGACTCGAGTACGTCTCAATCGACGCGCCGAGTACCGTACGTCCTGACCGCCCCTATCCCGCCACGCTCAACGCCTTGGCACGCCAACGCGCTGCCGGGCAAGCGCTGAAGCAGTCCATGTTTCAAGCGGTTCAAAGGGCCTTCTCTGGGCAGCAAATACAGCCTCTCCAACTCCCTTCTGCCTCCAACACGGTGCTCGACCTCTATTCGATTGCCACCGCGAACGAACCCATGAGCTACCCGGACAATCCCGACGATAACGTCATGATTTCCGTGAGTGTGAACTTGCCTATTTGGAGAAAGAGGGTCAGAGCTGGTGTTGCGGAAGCCCAAATGCTAAAAGAAGCAGCTACTAACGAGAAACGTAGAAGCATGCTGGAACTCGACAAGGCAGCCGAAATGACCATCTTCGCCGTCGAGGATGCTGAACGCCGTTTTGCGCTTTTCCGGGATTCCCTTACGCCTCAGGCAAAGCGTTCGTACGAGAGCCTGCAGAGTCAATACGCCGCTGGGGACCTGGGAACAAGCTTTCTTGATCTGCTTGACAGCATTCAGACACTGCTGGGCTTTGAACTCGAACAAGTACGGGCCACCCGGGACTGGCAAGTCGGCGCCGCGGAGCTGGAGTTTCTGACGGGGGGTCCTTGGGGTAGCGCGCAAAGACATTGATATTAAGCAGATAGAGATTGGGAATTCTCACGTTGTAGAACGGTGTGCGTTCACCAAATTCTGGAGTCGCCTTGCCCGGATGGGCCGTTCAGGCGGCCGTGTCTGACTAACGAAATGCTGCTTGCGATGGTTCGGTCTTGGAACTGCAGAGATTGAAAACGCCAACATCCATTTCTACTCCGAGAGGCTTTACACGACGTCTTCGGAATATCCGGGAGCGCCCGGCGACAACCCTGCACAATACCCAGCTAGCTGTTCCGCGGCATCATGGGCACGACTTTTCCCCAGGCATAGCTTCGAGGCGGCATGGTGAAACGGCCGTTGTCTACCGTGATAGTTCGGCCGCATTCGCTGTCCGTTAGCTCGATTGAGGTGTCATAGACGTGAAGCGCGCTGATTCGCAGGCCGTCAACGATAACCGCGACGTCCTGCTCTGCCTCGTTGGTGAGAAACAGGTGGTTCCCAATGCGTGTGGTCCTCACCCAATCCGGCGCTGTCGAGACCCCTGCATAGACCGGGTCGCCCGGCTCCGTCAGCCGTGTAAACATGCCGTAGGCGTGGTAAACGGGCTTGACTGCCCAACCGCGGTCTTTATGGGCCCAGAGTCCATATTGCATGAGGCGTCCGGGCGGTTTGCCCTTGCTGTAGTACATTTCCTGGACGGTCCAAATGGACATGGCGCTCACGCCGAGGTTCATCGCCTGGATGGATAAATCAGCCGCGTACAGTGCATAGTCGTGGGTATCCATGTACTTGTTTCCAAAGGCATCGGCGCGTGCGTCTTTAAGGCCGAATTCTGCCAGAATGAACGGCCGCGCGCCGTCGAGAAGGGCGAGTCTGTCTCCGATGAGTCTAGGTATGGCGACCCGCTCATGGGGTTGAGGATAGATGTGAGAGGCGTACACATCCACGGTGGCGTCGTAGGCCGGGTCAGCTACACAGCGCTCGAAGAGGCCCATTGTGTTTCCGTCGTCTGATCCGATGATCCTGACGTTTAGGCGCCTGCGCTCGAACTCGTGTTCGACGCCTTGGTACATGGCGACAAGGGTCTCGAAGGGCAAACCCGCCCTGTTGAGGACCGTATCGTTGGGTTCGTTGTTCAAGGTCCAATACTGAATGCACGTGTAACCGCGCCGTTTGATCAACTCGTCAAACAGCTCGCCAATGGCGTGCGTGGCGCTTTCCGGCTCCGTATATACGGGCATGCCCCAATGGACGCCGGTAATGTTTACTGCGGCGCCCAGCTCCTGGTAGAGATCGAGAGTCCGGCAAAAGCTGCGCATGTAGTCCGAATCAAACGTGAAGGCATCGGGTTTTGATGGGCCTTCCGGCCACCAGCCGCCGTACCAGCACTGCATGCGAACGATATCCGGGTCGAGCCACCGGATCCGACGCTCGCGCAAGGCAAGATCCTCTTGCGTAACTCCTTTGGCCTCCTGCACGGCGTCGTACATGAAGCCGTCGTCTTCCCAGCCGAAGCCGAGGAAGGGCGCGTTTACAGGGTTGTCCGCATAATGGACCCGAGCAGGTTCGGCCGGCGGCCCCGACTTGGCCTTTCGAAGGACAGAAAGGTGCACGGCATCGACCCAGACGCGTCCCTGTCCTTGGATCTCGACCGACACGCGGGTCCGACACGCGCCCGCCGGCGCCTCCGCCTCCAGCATTGGCCTTTGCCAAACACCGTCGCTGAGGATCCCGGTACGCGAGGTGGCGATCTCTTTCCCTGCCGCGTTTTGAAACCCGACGGCGCCCATGGCGCCCCAGCCGTTGCTTGCGTCGGCGGCCTTCATTACAAACCGTGCTTCTATCACGTCTCCTGCCGCTACCTGGGCGTACTGCGTAATCATGGACATAGGCGCGCCCCATTCCGGAAGGGGGTCAGGAAAGACCTCGAAGTAGAGCACGTCCCTTCCATCTGAGGACAGGGGCACGGCCTCGACCGGATCCGTGTGCGAACTCCAGGAATCCCAGGCCTCGTTTCCGGCCTCAAAATCAGGGTTCTGGAGAAGCTCTTCCTTGTCGGCGCCCACCATGCCGCAAAGGACAGCTACCAAACACATGTAAGACATAGGCATGGCCATTTCCTCCAAAGTGATCAGGTCTGCCATGGCGGCAAGTCTTCCGCCCACGTATCCTTCGTGTCCCGCAAGTGTTGCCGCAGCCAGGTTGGGGACAGGGGACCCGGCGTAATCCAGGAGCGTCGGCGTGAGATCGACGCCGTTGGCCACTCTCCGAACGCAGCGCTCTTAACTCTCCGCCTCCTCATAGGCCTTCCAATCATTTGCACGGTGCACAATCCCTGCTTCCGCAGGGGCCAGCCCGTTCAGGCAGGCGACCGGAATGGGTCCGTCAAACGTTCCCCAAGGATCGCGCCAAGCGATGCTGCGCTCTTCGCCGGGGAGTAAGTCGAAGTAGTTGTCTTCGAAGACTAACGGCGCGTCAAGGACCACTGCACGTGTATATGCTTCGCTTCGAATGCGAATGGAGCCTGCCGCGCCATGACGTTCCTCTTCCCAGGAGAGCCGGGCGGGCGGCAGCGTGAGCGTCTCGCGGTCGAGCATATCGTGTGTTACCCGATCCGCCGCACCTGGGCCCGCATAATCGATCACAGCCAGCGGTGCGGCCGGGTTGACCGCCGCCGTGCCGACGAGCGATACGGCGTTTGCGTCCGTACGGACTGCCCAAGTTCGGGCCGACGCGGTCTCCCCCTGCAACGTCAAGAAGCGCAACGTGCCCCCGCCCTCGGCAGGCGCGAGGACGTCGTTGGCCACCCAGATGGCCAACGCGTCGGCTCGGGGCTCGACGCACAGCGCGACGGGCTGGAAGGCCTTCTTGAAAGCGTACCATCCCGAACGCGGCGTTCCGTATGCGTCGACCAGCCCCCATGCGCTTGTGGGCCAGCAATCATTGAACATCCAGTACAGAACGCCTGAGCAGGCGAACTTCCGGCGCCGCAGCGCCGCCGCAGTACGGCGGACCAGTTCGTATTGGCTGTACGCCATCCGGTGCGACCAGGCCGCGGGGTCGGATGAGTAACCGCAAAGCCGCTTCGCGAGGCGTTCCATGCGTCTGAATGTCGTCGATGGCGGCGCCCAGTTCGTGCCGATGTGGTATTCCCACATCCTCCCGTCCGGGTCGGCTATGTCTTCAGGGTCCATGAAGCGCGACAGGGCATGCGGAGCGGGTACGCCGCAAACCGCGTATTCGCTCACGAAACGCGCCCACAACTGGTCGATTGCCAGGCGAGGATCCAGCTCATCCTTCTGGAAACACGGCATGAAGCAGTTGAGATGGGCGTCGCCCTCGTGGAAGTCGTTCGGTTCGGCGCCGCCGTCGGGACTTGTCGCCAGAAACGGCCGCGAGGGGTCGAGGGTAGCGCACAAGGGACCGGAGATCTCTCGGGCAGTCTTTCTGCCTGCCGCACCGCGTCCGTCATGGGGGTAGATCATGGCAAGTTCATTGTCTCCGCACCAGGCCGCCAGGCTGGGGTGATTGCGCAGCCGCAGAATGGTTTGAGCAACCTCCTCGCGCAACGACGCCTGAAAATCAGGCCGGTCTTCCGGATACTCGGAACAGGCCATCAAAAAATCCTGCGTAACAAGGACGCCCAACTCGTCGCACGTGTCCCAGAAGACGTCGGGCTCATAAATGCCGCCGCCCCATGCCCGCAGCATGTTCGCGTTGCTTTCAGCCGCAAGACCGAGCAGGTGCTTGTACTTTTCGGGCGCTATACGCGCCGGGAACGGGTCCGCAGGGACCCAGTTGGCGCCCCGGCAAAAGACCGGGCGTCCGTTGATTACAAAAACAAAATGGCGTCCAAAAACAGCCTGGCCGCCAGGCTGGTGGATCCTCGGTTCGGGGTCTGCACTTTGGTCGATCACTATGGTGCGAATGCCGAACCGGGTGCTCGCACTGTCGAGTTCCGTCCCATCCGGAGTTTTAAGGGTGAATGCGCATGAATAGAGCGGCTGGGCGCCCAGCCCTCGAGGCCACCAGAGTTCGGGGGCGGCCACGGCTACCTCCACGCCGCCGGCGCCCTCATGCAGGGGAACGGTCTCTGTCGCGAGTACTGCACCGTTCGGGCCGGTTAGGGTCATATCGACCCGAAGCGCGCCTTGGCAGCGTACCTCGGCCTCCCATGTTATCTCGAGCTGCGCGCGCCCCTCTTCGAGACGGGCGGTACGAACATAAGGGTGGAGAAGGCGTGCGCCGTCATGGCGGCAGAGGCGCACCGGCCGCCACACGCCCACTGTGACAAACCGCCGCAGCCAATCCCAGCCAAAGCCGCATTGCATCTTTCGCGCGTGACAACGCTCATTCGAGAAACAAGCCCGGTACGTGCCTCCGTCTTTTTCTTGCCGTTCCCGGATCGCCTCAGCAGGGGACGCGAACGCCACGCGCAGCCGGTTCTCACCGGACCGCAGAACGCCGTCGACTTCGAAGCGATAGGCCAGAAACATGTTGTCGGCCGTGCCCAGATGCACGCCATTCAGGTAGACTTCTGCGAAAGTGTCCAGGCCTTGAAATTCGAGGACGTGCCAAGACGGCAGGCCGTTGTCAGGGGGAGGCGTCCATTGGAATGTGCGCTCGTAGGTCCAGTTCCAGTGCTCGACCCATTGACACGCGTCCGCATTGTCGCGCCAGAACGGGTCGGGAATCAACCCCAAACGGATCAAGTCCCCATGGATCTGCCCTGGCACAGTTCCCTCGAAAGAAAGCGTCTGCTTGGGCCGAGGGCCGGTTCCGGTCACGTTCCAAATGCCGCCGAGATCCAGATCATGCGGCTTTTTGGGCGACAACACGTGTGAGCACATTCCGTTGGCTTTCAGGTTTGGGCAGCAACTCGTGCGTTGCTGACGTGGCAAAGAGACGGAGGGGGCCGCCTTTGCATAAATGCAGCCCCCCGCCCTGACCCAAGCGGGAGAAGATCAACCGAACCCGCCCATCATCGCTTGGTAACTATGGGCGGCTAAAGAGATGCTGCCCCCGCCGGGTTTTCCGCCGGCGCCCAACGGGAATTTGTTCTCGCTCCATCTCTGAAACGAAACATGACCATCCAGAAACAACACATTGGAGCCGCCGGGGGCATGATTGAACCGGATGACCGCGCTCTCGTTGACCACTGGAGCGCCCCACCACGTCTGGTTGGTTGCTCCCCAAGCGTCGTACATAAGCACAATGCTGCTCTGAGCCTTGGCGCCCGCAGCGGGGTTGTTGATGTCCGTAATCATGAAACGCTCGATGCCTTCGCGCAGGCGCGGGTAGCTGCTTGGGAGCGGCCGGCCAAACTCGTCGTTCATCCAGGGGGCGCCGGTCCGCCAAGTCGGATTGTAAGTGGTGCCCGAAATCTCGTCTTCTCCATAGCCTACGCCGGGGATAACGCGCCAGTAACACGTGCAGACGGGGCCAGGAAGGGGCCACCAATGCCCGGTCACAGCGGCGTTATTGTAGCTTTCGAGCCATTTGTTGTAAGTGTACCAAAGCTTGCACATCGAGAAATCCGTCATTTGCCCTAGGCTCGTCACCATCCAGCTCAGATAGACGTACGAAACCGGTGTGGATAGCAGCATGTCTTGGCATGCCTTGGCCAATCGCTGGTCTGTTGCCGTTGTTATTTGCTGGCCTGCACGCTGGACCTGTCCGACATAGTCCTCCTCAATGCCGATGGCCTTACCGATCATATCCCCCCGGGAGTCGGACGGACACACGTTGATCGCCGGGTCCGTCCAGTAGTCGGGATAGAGCGAATAGCCGTCCACGCCCATCGCCATGTAAGTAAGATTGCCGCCAGGGTCTCCGGATATGAGCGGTAGAATGACGGCCGAATTACGCGGCAACATTCCCCCGCGATCTTCTCCCGAGTACATCTTGAAGATCAGGCCCCATTGCTTCAGATTGTTTGCACACGAAGCCCGGCGTGCGGCCTCGCGGGCTCGCGACAGCGCCGGCAACAGGATCGACGCTAGTATGCCAATGATCGCGATGACCACCAGCAATTCAATCAAAGTGAATCCTTGAGAACTCCCTCGCCGTTTCCCGATGTCTGTGACTTTCATTTCAGTGTCTCCTTTTTGTTCCTGTACATCCTTATCCCAATTAGTTCCCAACCACGGGCCCCATGCCCGTTCCTGGCTGCACGGACTGTGTAAGGGGCCGGCCGGCGCTTCGGATAGCGCTCGGTGTTCCCTGCTTCAGCGCTCGTATCTAACGCTTGCCGGGGGTCTCGAAGCAGCGCCTGACTTATATGCTAACAATGCAGGCCGTAATGCGAAATCAGGTATTTTCACAAAGAATTGCATGTTTCCGACCTCGTGCCTGTGGAAATCCACTCAATATCCACCCGTATTCATCGTGACCCATTCGTACGCCGACCGGCGCGGGCGGATCCGTTCTGTATTTGCATTCGGCGCAGGTTGTAGTTCCCTGACGATGCATAGACACAGTGTGCCGGCATACCCCGTCGAAGTTGACTTAGCGGCACAATCCTCAGTATAAAGGAGTCCGCGCAGGCATCACCGTTTTGGATGGAAGATTGCATGAATCCGACCGGTCTCATTGAACGCGTCTACACGGTCGACGACCAGTTCGAGCACCTCAGCGTGCGCGCTCCGGTCCAGGTCTGGACTCAGGGATTTGCGATACATCCGGGTGCGCCTCGTCCAAACGGGGAGCGCTTCCGAATCGTAGGCCGCTACGATTACTGGGACAAGGCCGACGTCGAACCCCATGACCATGAACATTTCGAATTGGCCTTTGTTATTGACGGAAACGCCGAGCATCACACCGAACACGGTTCGTTCCAAGTGACGAAAGGAGATGTCCTGACCATCGCACCGGGCGAGGTCCATGGGTTCACCGGTCTAAGAGGGGTGCATATTGTCAACTGTGCCTATCTGCAGGACTGGCTTATGCACAATCTTGCAGACATTCTCGCCGACACAGTCCTGACGGCGCTGTTTCTGCCTACGGCCCTGCACAGTACCGTACACCGTCTTCGGGTTCCCCAATGGCACATTGGACCCGAGGTCTTTCAGGAGTGCCTCGTAGAATTGGAGCAACTGGCCTGTGAATGCGCCAAGAGCGCCCCGTTCCTTCTCTTTCTGAAGTCGAGCCTGTTCAAGCTCATGACGATACTGACCCGCAGCTACCCCGAGGAGAAGCGGGACGACATCCTTGTCCCGATACGGCCGGACATCCAAGAGGCCATCCAGGAGATTGAACTCTGCGTCTTGTCGGGCGCGGAGTTCTCCGAGTCTGATCTGGCAGCCCGCTACCGTCTTGCACCGGACTACTTCAGCCGCGTCTTTAAGCAGAACACGGGCCGGAGCCCAATGGCTTATTACCAACAGCGCCGCATCCAGCATGCCTGCTGGCAATTGCTGAACACCAAGCACTCCATCACCGAGATTGCTCACGAACTCGGTTACTGCCATTCCGCCCACTTCTGCAGTACTTTCAGGCGTGCGCGGGGCATGACACCTCACGAGTATCGCGAACGCTTCGTAGAGTGATGCGGGTCCGCCGGCCGCAACGCGCAGAAACGGCGTCGCAAGGAACCGCTCCATTGATTCCTTTTTGCACAAGACCTCCGTTTCAGACTATCGAGCCGGGCAACTCGACTTCCTGCTGCGGGAGGGTGCTGACTCGGGAAAATCAGCCCTCGCGCCCGCGTATGATCAATCTACGGGATTCGTACAAGAATGCACTGAAAACGCTCAAGACAATTAGGTTTCATGGAAGCGACAATATAGAATTACCTGTGATGAAGGAGGACGGAGTATGACGAATATCAACCAGAGCGCACAGAAGAAAAGCGCGGGAGCGCCGGAGGATATGTCGCCCCGCCAGCGGGTGCTGCTGGCCATGGCATTGGGCCATCCCCGCCGGTGTCCTGTCATGTGCCAACTGTCGATCGGCCATTACTTCCTCCAGAGCGGGGTGTCTCCCTTAGACGTCTGGCTGCGGTCGGACGGTTTTGCGGACGCCCTTGTACGGCTTCAGGAGCGCTACCGGTTTGACGGGATCCTCGTGAATCTGCCGGGACGCGATCCATCAGCCGAGGACCATATCGCGCGCATCGAGAAGTCGGGCGAGGACACGATTGTTCACTGGGACAACGGGTCCCAGACCCTGTTTCCGCCGGACGACAACCCGCGGGTGATCCACGGCCCGGGCGTTCCGGGACAACCGACTTTCGACCAAGTGGATCCCGAGCAGCTCTATTATGTGGACCCGTGGAATCTCGGGGGGATTACCTACCCGTTCCGCTGGGACCTCGAAACAGAGCCCCGATCGCCGGGCGACTTCTTCCCGGATACGCATCTGGACACCATACGGGAAGTGCAGGCGCGCGCTCGTAACGACGTGTCGATCCATGCCGAGGTGTTTAGCCCTCACACGCAGTTCCTGGAACTCCTGAACTATCAAGAGGCGCTGATCGCCCCCATGATGGACCGGGAGAAGGTCAAGGCTTGTCTCGCGCGTCTCACCGAAGGAGCGATCGAATGGGCCTGCAAGGAAGCGGGTACGGGCGTTGACGCCGTCCTTATCTCTTCGCCTTTTGCCGGGGCCGGGTTCATATCGCGGGACGACTACACAGACTTGGTCTTGCCTTATGAGCGCCGCCTCGTTGCGGGCGTCAAGGAGCAATACCCCGATATGACGGTCTACACGCACACCTGCGGCGCCATCGGCGACCGCCTCGACCTTATGCTCGAGACAGGCACGAACGGCATCGACACGCTCGACCCGCCGCCTCTGGGCACGATCGAGCTGCCGGAAGCCGCCGCTGTGCTTCGCGGCAAGGCGTTCATCAAGGGCAACTTGGATCCCGTTAACACCTTGCTCAAAGGTGACGAGGAGGAGGTTCGCGCGGCCGCAATGAAACGACTGGACGTTGCTCGCGACCAAGGCGGTTTCATCCTGAGCACAGCCTGTTCAGTGTCTCCGAGAACCCCGCCCCGGAATATCGAGCTCCTGGCGGAACTGGCCGACAAGTATCCCGTCTAGGGTCTCCCCGCTGCGTTGCAGCCTGAGGTCTGGTCCTCTACGTCTGCTGCTGTCTTTTGCTGGGCAGAGGTTTTCGAAGGGGGTGTGGAAGACGGCGGATCCGGCCGATGTTGCCCGAGCCAATGGGCGCCTTGTTGTTTTCTCCAAGGCAGGGAGGACAATGGGTCTCCTTTGCCCGTCCGTTTCGCGCCAATGATCTGCCAGCGGCGAAGCGCAATAGGGTCTTTCTCAACGTAACAGCCGCCGTACGAATTCATGCCAGCGCAAACCATTTGCCATGGTTGGACAAAAGCGAAACACGCACATATGATGGATAGAAAGGGGGAAAGCAAGAAAGGGAGTCAAGGCAGGAAAGGGAGGAAGTCCAATGCATTACACGATCGAGCGGATTAACGTACGGGTAGCAACCCTTGACGACAAGCCGGGAGCGCTTGGCGCGGCGCTTGCTCCGCTGGCGGAAGCGGGTGCGAACCTTGAATTTGTGCTGGCACGGCGCGCGGAGCGGGGCAAGGCGCTCGTGTTTGTCGCGCCTATCAAAGGGGCACCTCAAGGGCGGGCAGCCAGGGGTGCGGGATTTGAAACGACGGACGAGCTCGAGGCCCTTCGTATCGAAGGTCCTGATAAGAAAGGCCTTGGCGCCATGATCGCCCAGGCGTTGGGCGATGCGGGAGTGAACCTGCGCGGTTTCTCCGCCATGGCACTCGGAAAAAGAGTAACGGCCTACGTCGCTGTGGACAGCAAGCAAGACGCGGCGAAAGGCCGGCGCGTCCTCACAAAGGTGTTGAGGTAAGTGCGGGACGAGGCAAGGACCGCTGCAGTAAGTCCTCGCCGTCAGGCAGACCCCTTTCGCGGATAGGTCTTGCATGTGCGCGGCAGGTCTCGACGCGCCGCCGTGGGCTTCCTACTGCGAAGGGCATGCTGTCAAGTATGGATTCATGTGTCGCGGGAGCGTGTCGATTCACGCCGGTTCAGTGCCGCTGAGGCCGATCTTGGTTGTCAGCGCAGCGGTGATAAAGGAGAGACAGGATGCATAGCAATACGGCGGCCATTCTTCTGACCCTGTTGTCGACGGCGGCCGCGGCGCGGGAATACCACGTCGCCGTCACAGGCCATGATGAGGCCGATGGAAGCCCGGCCGACCCCCTCCGGACGATATCAAGCGCCGCCGCCTTGGCCCAGCCGGCCGACGTCGTCACGGTCCACGAGGGCGTCTACCGGGAGCAAATCAGTCCCCCGCGCGGCGGCGAGTCTGACCAACAGCGCATTGTGTACCAGGCAGCCCCGGGCGAGGATGTAGTTATAAAAGGCTCCGAGGTGGTGAAGGGCTGGACCAGGGTACAGAGTGACGCCTGGCGTGTCACCATTCCGAATGCATTTTTCGGGAACTTCAACCCATATGCGGATCGCATCAGAGGAGACTGGTTCGACCCTCACGGACGAGACCACCATACAGGCGCCGTGTATCTGAACAACCATTGGTTAACGGAGGCAGCCGAACTCGATCACGTTTTGCAGCCTACGGGGACCGTGCCGCTCTACGCGCCGGGGGGGAATGAGTACCTGTTGAACGTTGCATGGATTCAGTTTGTGGACGACGCTGCCGGCGCGGCAAAGGTTCCGGCAACGCATTTTGCCGAGCAACACGGCATCCAAGTTGCCGCGTGCTCGGAAGGCGGGGAGTGCATCGGTTGGATCAACCACGGCGACTGGGTGGCCTATCATGGCGTTAGGCTGAGCGCTGCTGCGAAGCAGCTCGAGATCCGGGCCGCTTCCGCTACGGAGGGAGGCGTCATCGAAGTCAGGCGCGCGAGTCCGGATGGGCCGCTGCTTGGTTCGTGTTCGGTTCCAAACACGGGCGGTTGGCAGTCCTGGGAGACTTTTGCAGTGCCGCTCCGGCCGGCTGAGGGAGTCGAGACCCTGTGCCTGACATTCCGTTCCGGGCGGCCTGAAGCATCCGAGGTGCGGCTGTGGTTTGCCGAGGTCGGGGAATCCGATACCACCATCTGGGCCCAATTCCCAACGGTCGACCCGAACGAGGCCGATGTGGAAATCAACGTGAGGCAGTCCGTTTTCTATCCGGCGAAAGCGGGCGTCAACTACATCACGGTACGCGGTTTCAAAATGATGCACGCGGCTACTCCTTGGGCGCCGCCTACGGCCGAACAGATCGGTCTGATTGGTTCCCATTGGAGCAGAGGCTGGGTGATCGAGAACAATGACATCTCCTACTCTACATGCGTTGGGATCACGCTGGGAAAACACGGAGACGCCTTTGACAATACATCTCAGAACAGCGCTGAAGGCTATGTGGAGACTATCGAGCGGGCCTTCGAACATGGATGGTCCAAGGAGACGATCGGCCATCATGTGGTCCGGAACAACCACATCTCCCACTGCGAGCAGGCGGGGATCGTGGGAAGCCTTGGAGCGGTGTTCAGCAGGATCACAGGAAACGTCATCCACGACATCCATGTGCGCCGGCTGTTCTCAGGTGCGGAAATGGCAGGCATCAAGATACACGCGGCGATCGATACGGAGATCAGCCATAACCACATCTATGATACGTGCCTCGGCATCTGGCTCGACTGGATGGCCCAAGGCACACGGGTTACAGGAAACCTTCTCCATGACAATGGGCCGTCAGGGGACTTGTTCATGGAGGTGAACCACGGGCCTTACGTCATAGACAATAACGTGTTCCTGTCCGCTACGTCGCTTCTTAACGTGTCGGAAGGCGGCGCCTTCGCACACAACCTTTTTACTGGCAGGATAATGCTCCATCCTGAGCCAAACCGCTCAACACCATTCCACAAGGCCCATTCAACGGAGATTGCGGGACTGCTGGAGACCAAGGGCGGCGACGACAGGTTCTACAACAACCTGTTCGCGGGCGGCAATGGGCTTGCGCCTTACGACAGCGCGGCGCGGCCTGTATTCATGGCAGGCAATGTGTTTCTCCAGGGCGCCAAGCCAAGCCGGTTCGAGGAGGATCCCGTTTTCCTGCCCGAAGTCGATCCTGGGCTTCAGCTCACGGCCGACAGGGACGGCATATTCCTCAAGATGACGATTGACCCAGACGTGTTGCTGGCGCCAACGCAGCTTGTCGTCACCGATGTTCTTGGCGCTGCAGCGGCGTCAGGCGTGCCGTACCTGAATGTGGATGCTTCGCCTCTTCGCCTTGACGCCGACTACACGGGCAAGGGCCGAAGCGAGGAAAAGCCCACGCCTGGTCCGTTCGAGGGTCCGGGATCAGGGAAGGTAACTATTGAAGTACGGTAAACCCCGCAGCGTCCTATTCCAGCACCGTCGGGTGCGGCCCTCTGTCTGGAACTGGTTGGGATGATGCTGGCTCAGGGACAAGATTCTGAACGGTCTTGCGTCGCTTCGCCATTTGGTTCATGCACTACCTTGCGTTTTTGAGACAGGCAACCGTGAAATCTGAGCACAAAATGGTTGCGGCGGCGTGTGCCAGCGAGGGCCAAGCCCTGCTCATATTCCTGAGCCGCGTCTGCAAACGCAAGTGCCTCGAGGGCCAGGCGCGCACTTCCGGGTCGCCACTGGCAAGGACCCAACGGACTTCGTATTGGACCCGTCCCAGACGTATCCTTACAGGCCTGCGAAAGGTGCTCCTGACGTGGTATCCGTGGAAAACTGTAAGGATCCAGAGGCGCAACCGTGAGCGGGTTTCTAGAAGGTCCTGGTCCATAGATTGGGGCAGCATCGTGATCGCGTCCTTCTGTTGACTGATACAAGGTACGGGTGGGTTTAAGCAATTCTCATGCCCAATCCTCTTGAAAAGAGGGAAAACTGGAAAGGCCCTCTTCCAACCTATTGTAAACAAAGAGCTTATGGTGTCCATCAGACTGCGCAAGGTAAGACAAAGCGAGTGGGGCAGAAACAGCATTTCACCCTATTCTGTTCAGACTCGCACCATAGATGCGCTTATGTGAACAATAAACAGTCGCAGAAGAACCTATTCGTAAGAAACTTCACAGAGATGGAAACCTGCGCTCTCCAAGGTTCGCAAACGAGAGCGGATCGCGGCACGCTGACCATGCGCAACAGGAGCGCAAGCCGACGGTACGCCCTTTTATCTCAATCTGTGGCGACAGGCCGTGTTGATTGGTATTCTTAAGAGAGGGCGTGCATTGGGAAGGGCGCGCTATGCAAGATCACATCGTGGCAGGCATATGGTTGCGCCATACGATGTGCCGGTGGCCCGCATAACGATAGGGAACCCATCTACTTTGGGCCACAGTTTCAGGGTACTTTGCCGCGGCGGTCACGTCGGAGGATCTGCACGGAAGGCCCGCCCGAGTATCCTATCAGACGGGGAGTAGACGAATATGCGCCGTTTTACGACACCGGTGATGGTTGCTCTTTGCGGCATGGTCATGTTCGCGGTACCGGCTCGCGCTGCTCCTCCAATCGTTTTCACCTTCGACTGCGACGCGGAGGGGTTTGCGCTGGTCCAAGGGGACACCTTCGGCGGCACGCTCACGCATGTATACGAAGATGGGCAGGGCAAGATTCTCATCACCCATGGGGCGCCGCGGCAGGAAGTCCTCGACTCAAGCGTGGACTACAGCCTTTTGCAGCGCAACTTGACCTTTTCCACAGCGGACTACGACCGGATCGCGATGGGCATTGTCATTAACGGCGTTGCGCCGGAAGACACCGTGCCCTTTGTCTTCGTGACGTGGGTGGACGGGGACCTCGTCTGGCATCCGAACCAACCAGTGTACGGGGGCGCTTCGGTATTCCGGGTCAACCCAACAACGAACGCGCATTGGGACGGAGGCGAGACCAATGTGCTGCGTTTTGACATGGCGCGTTCAGGCGAGCTTCCATCCTACTTCGATCACAGCCAAGTTTCCTATGCTATTGACTGGATCGCAGTCTATTCGGAGGCCGAGGACCCGGAGTTCATACCAACCGCACAGGACACGCACCCCGAGTGCTTCCCCATCCCTGTGCCCGATGTCGTGGGATTAACCGAGGAGGAAGCGGTTGCGCGTCTCGAGCAGGCAGGGTTCGTCGTGGGTGCGCGCCGCGTCCCGTCGAACGTCGCGCCCGTGGGAACCGTGGCGTCACAGCATCCGTCGCCGGGGATTGAGATGAAGCCCCGGGGCATTGTGGAGATAACTATGTCCGAGCCGTATCGGCAATATCGCGTAGCGGAGTTCTCCTTCCAGGCCGCCGAAGATCACGCCGGCAACACCTCTGCGGTGCGGTTTGACGTGTTGTTCACAGGCCCCGAGGGGACGCAGTATAACGTGCCGGGCTTCTGGGATGGGGGTAAGACATGGCGGGCTCGCCTCAACCCGTTGGAAGCGGGGGCATGGGCCTATGCAACCAGTGCGCCAGGGGATGCGGGGCTGAATGGACAGACCGGCACGTTCGACGTCTTGCCCGCAGCAGGCGACAATCCGTTGCATCGGCACGGAGGCATCTTGCGCGTCAGCGAGGACGGGCATCACCTCACGCACACGGACGGGACGCCCTTTTTCTGGCTTGGCGACACGTGGTGGTTCTGCCCCAGCACGCTCGTACCCTACGGCGGATCGTCGAACCCGGAGATCAAGTCGGCCTTTCAGTTCCTTATCAATCGGCGTGCGGAGCAAGGATTCTCGGTTGTGCACATGGCGTTCTTGAATTCCGGCGAGATGCTCAACCAGGATGCCGACCCTGCATACAGCCGTCAGATGGACTACTACATGGCCTACGCCAACGAGGCAGGAATCGTGCCGGTCGTCGCCATCGCGTTTCACAGCATGATGGACACGCGGACGCTGGACGAGTGGCAGGAACGCTGGCGCTTCGTCATCGCGCGGCTCAGCGCCTATCATGTGACCTGGCTCATCACGGGCGAGTACAACGCCGACAACGGCCCGCTGGCGGAGCGCATCCCAAAAGTCGAGGCTTTGGGCCAGTTCATCAAGGACACGGACCCCTATCACCGGGCCATGACCGTGCATCCGTGGTGGTATGCTGTCGAGGTCCCGTATGCCTGGGACTGGGCCTGGAACGATTTTGTGATGATCCAAGGCGGCCACGGGAGTCCCCCGCCAACGCAGATCTACCTCGACCAGTATACGGCTGCGCGCGGCAAACCCGTGCTCGAGGGGGAATGCCGGTATGAGCGAATCCGGGGGCACACCGACGCCGACGTCCGGCACGTTGCCTGGCGGGCCGTCCAATCGGGCAGCTTCGGCTACACCTACGGCGCCCACGGCCTCTGGTACCCCACCCAAAGTGCAGACGACGACATGTTCTGGCAAGACTGGGGCGTCTCCCCTCCATGGTGGGAGGCAGCAATGTACCCTGGGGGCGACCAGATGTCGCATCTTCGCAGAGTCCACGAGCAGCTTGAATGGTGGCTGGTCGCGCCGCGTCCAGGATCGGCCTCGTCGCCAGATGTCTTGGTGAAATCGGACGGCGCCGCCTATCTTGTGTACTTTACACGCGGTCTTGACCCCTCTGAGGCGTTTCTTCTCACGACCGACGACGAAGGCTGCCGGTATCGCGCCCAGTGGTGCAATCCTCGGTCGGGCGCATACGCCGCGCTGGCGGATCCGTTGGTTTCCCATGATGGACAGCTCCCCTTGCCGGCCCGCGAGAACAGCGAGGACTGGGTGCTTCTGCTGCGGAACCTGGATGAGCCGGTCCTCGTGCCCGACGTGCTCGGGATGCCCCGGGAAGAGGCGGAGACGATCGTCCGCGCCCGGGGTCTTGCTGTCGTGACGGAGGGATACGCAGACCCTTCGGGCTACGTATGCGGCCAAGAGCCGGCTCCAGGCGTGTCTGTTCAGCCCGAGAGCACCGTGACCATATGTATTGTCGAGGACGAAGCCATGGCCCGTCGTTACCTAGCATTGGATGTGAACCACGATGGCTATATAGACGCCGTCGACGTGCAGCTTATCATCAACGCCGCCCTGGGACTCAGTCCATCCGATCTCGACGTAAATCAGGATGATATGGCCAATGCTGTCGACATCCAGCTCGTGATTAACGGCGCCTTGGGGATTGTCTGACGCCGAATCCGGGCCTGGCGACGGCGGCCTCGATAGTGTTTCTATACCGCTCCGTGCGTCACATCCCGGTGTTTCGCCTGGACTCGTTCTCCGAGGTCTTGCGCAACCATTCCACGGCGTCTCCGATGCACACGACGGCTGGCGCCATGGGCGGCAGTTCGGCGGTGATTCGAAGCGTTCCATTCTCCACCGAGGCATCCGCGCCTTCAACGGCCACATCGGGTAACCAACCCAGCTCTTCAAGGGGCAGAGCCGCTGTGCGGACTGCTGCTTGATCGGTCAGGTTAAAGAGTACCGCAACGCCGCCAGTCTGGCCCGGCAAAGTGTGCAGATGTAAGTTTTCCTTAATGCCATGGAAGGCCCCCCGCACGAAAAAGGGCTTCAGTTTCTGATACAGAGTCATCTGCTTCTGATAGGCTTCGAACCGGGCTTCGTGGTCAAAAGGCGCGAGCGTCTGGGGCGTTACCGACGGGTCCCCGAGCTTGCCGCCGATGCCGAGATGCCGGACCGTCGAAGCGGCCCACCAGAAGAAGAGGCAGTTGTCGTTGTCGGCAGCCATCGTAATGTGGAGGTAAATCGGAATATTGCACGCAAGATTATAGTAGTACAATGAAAGCGCCTTCCCGGTCTTAAGATCGTTGATGCAGTCCCACATATACTCGAAGCCCCAGTTCTCGTCGTAGTCGCCTTTCTCCCCAAAACCCTGGCGGAAATAGGTTGGCGTATAGAGGGCAGTGGACCACGGCCAGACCGGATCGTGGCATTCTATCGTGAGGCTTGGGAAGCGGCGCCGCAGTTCTCGGCACAGTCCGTAGACGGCCTTCACATGGTCGCCCGGGGCTGTGGGCACGGCGTGACCATGGCGAGGGTCGCTGCATGGACCGCGCCAATCCATTTCATCAACCATCAGAAACCGCACCCCATGCTTGACAATATCCGCGATGCGCTCGACCTTGGCGCGCCAGAACGCCGGTGCGCACAGGCAAGGCTCCCAGAATTGCGCGCCTTGCAGATTGACGGGTCCCCGAGGCTGGTCGTCATGCAGGATGAGCATATTCTGGGGCCAGTGGTCGCTGTAGCAGCGGAGGATGGTCCGGAAACCCAGGTCCAAACCATACTGGTCTCGAAGCACGGCTATCAGGTCGGGTATAGAACCCAGTCGTTCCTCGTCCCATAGGGTCGTTCCTTCGGTCACCTCCCAACCGGGGTCAAGATAGAGCAGTTCGCATCCGCAGGCCTTGGCCTTTTCCGCCTCACGAAGCAGTCTTTCCCTCGTGTAATGCGCCTTCAGCTCTTCCCGATTCGAGTGATACCAGCCAACATCGTAAAGCTCGTTCCAGTTGACGGGCGGGTCATAATCTGGAGGGAACCCGTGACCCTGCGCATCGAGAAACTGCCGGTAGCGTGTAAACGCTTCTTCAATGGGGCCGTCCACGGCATAGTAGTAGGTCGTTCCGAAGGTAAACTCGCCATGCCCCGGCAACTGATGTCCACGCGAGGGTTCGCCATACAAGGAGCTGCCGCATCCGCCGAACCGCAGATGCTGTTCCTTGCCAACCAACACAGGAGCGGCGACGGACAGCTCGATATCGATATTGTTGTACTTGATCACGACGAGGCCGTGCACGCCCCGCCACCAGGCCCACGCCTCAGACCGAAGACGTCCATCCTCTGTGAGCGGAAGATCGGGACGACTGGGGTCTTGGTAGACGGCGTTGTGGAAGTTGCCAGCCATTAAGTCTGTCGCGGCGTAGTCGTGGCGGCTGCCGTCCAACTGGATGCGGAACGGCACTGCACAGAGTCTCCATTCGGGTCGGCGGGCCAAGTCGGCGGCGAAACCGAGACCAATGTCCGTCAACGAAACGGTCTCGGGCCCTGTGTTTCGGAAGGTGATCGTCTCCTGGATGCTCGAACCGGCCAGCCGAAGCCGCTGCTCGAGGGCGATCCCCAGAGGCTCAAAAAGGCCTGATACTGTGATGGTGTCGCCGTCGCGGTGGACAGATCGGCCGGTCAGGCCCGCGTCGACCTGGTCCCCATTCGCTACGGCGCCCTGCACCCGGTAAAGGTACGGCCGGTCCGCGAACTCCGTCCCCATTTCCGGCCAGGACATGCGTCCCGACTCGACATCGCACGACAGCATCGTTTGCCCTCCTTGTTCAGCCGTTAGGCAGTCTACCCGCGCCCGCGTGAAACCAACATCGGGGCACAGCGGTCCCCTCCTCAGCGGCCGACGGCTATCGTGCGAGCGATGGTAATCAGGCTCCAAGCCGGCTTTCAACTGGAGAAGCCAGCGCGGCACTCTTGGCAAGCCGCAGCATGGGCTCGATCAGGCGCGAAAAGACTTGACCCAACAGGGGGTTCGGTTGCACCGTGCAGCGGATTCTGGAGCTGCGCCGCGGGAAATGGATACGGACCGTTGCGAATCTTGCGTTGCGGCCTTGACGAAGAGATGATGGTTAGAGAGGAATACAAAATCCCTTCCCCCCGGCCCAAGGACCGCTTCCGTACTCCTTGAGCCTTCAGTGTTTACGTGGTGGGCGACACTGGACTTGAACCAGTGACCTCCGCCGTGTGAAGACGGCGCTCTAACCACCTGAGCTAGTCGCCCTTTTCAGTCTCAAATCGTATCAGGCGCGCACGGACAAGGTCAAATACTGATTTCATTGCGCGGCCCAAAGCATAGCTCGAACACGCTGCGGCAATCGTGGGAGTCCATGTCACTTATTGAGCGTCTTGATGTGGATGTTGCGAAATGCGACCGGGCTGCCGTGTCCGAGGAAACCGAGATGTCCGCTTTCGTTGAGCAGGCCGACATGCTCCTTGTGGTCCATGGTCTCGGGCGTGCTGGCCTTTTTGAGGTCGGCGTCCACGATGGTTGCCCCGTTCAGGTTCACAGTGATGCGGGTCCCGCGCGCAATAACTTCCTGGAAGTTCCACTCGCCCACAGGCCGCAGATGGCCCCGCTTCGCCGGGACGACGCCGTAGACCGAACCGTGGTACTGGTACGGCTGGAGATTCGCGTAGACTTCTGCGGTATTGTCGAGGATTTGCAGTTCCATACCGTTGTACGCACCGCCGCCGATAGGCGCACGGACCGCCAGCCCGTTGTTGCCCGCAGGCACGAGCTTAAACTCGAAGCGCAGAACGAAATCACCGAACTCTTCTTCGGTGTAGATGTTGCCGCCCGGGTCGCATACGAGCAGCCCATCCTCGACCTTGTAGCCGTCCGTATCGCCCACCCAGCCGCTGAGGTCTTCTCCGTTAAACAAAGGTCGGAAACCCTTCGGGACGGCGACAGGCGTCGCATCGATCACGGCGAGGGTCGTGGCGATTAAGTCGCGCGCAGCGCCTTGGCACTTGTCGAGGGCGGCAGCGAGGGATTCGCGTCGCTTCGAGGGGTCGGTGATCGCAGCGGCAACGGTCTTCACCACTTCTTGTGCGGCCTGCTGCTCGGGCTCTGTCTGAGCGTTCACAAGCAAATGTACGAGCTGGGGCAGGTCTTCTTCACCAGCCACTGCGCCCAAGGCCTTTATCGCGGCGATGCGCACCGCCTCGTCGCCTTGCTTGGCACATGCGGGAAGCAGTTCCCGCTGGTCGCGGGCCTGCCGCGCTGCCAAGACCTCGATCAGCGTGACTTGAGCGGCGGAAGGCAGCGCCGTTGCCCTTGCGGTTTCGCCCGGCGTTGCCGGTTCGGGCATGGCTAAGGCGGCGGCTATGGCGGGCACGACTTGGGAAGCAGGCAGGCGGAGGAGCGCTTGCTTGACGGCCGTTACGGTTTCCCCTGCGGCATCTGCAACCTCGAGCATGGCCAGCAAATTGTCCACAATCTCGCCGTTGTTAAGGTTCACAGCCGCATCGATCGCCGAGAGGCGGACCGGCGCGGCATGGTCGTTCAATGCATCGAGCACGGCTGGCAATGCCGCCTTGTCGCCG
>CAZBQH010000181.1:0-50146 GCA_964493915.1 uncultured Nitrospiraceae bacterium | reverse complement strand
CTCGTTAGGGCCGACAATAACCTGAAGGCCGGGAGCTAAGTCAATAACGCGGTTGGCAAACCGGCCATAGCCGTCGAGCCATAGCGTGCGCAGTCTCATTGAGGGGCCCTCTCGATGCCATGGATCGGCGTCTGCCGGTTCTGGAATGCGGCCAAGCCCAGCTCACGGGCCCGCGCGACCATCCGCATGCGTTCCTCATGCGGGGCGTCCCGCAGTTCCTGGTTCATCCGGGCCAGAAACATGCCAAGACTCGTTTGCTCCCGCGCAAGTGCGTCGTAATCAACAGCCATCTCGGTCCTATCAACCAGATCGAGGTATTCGAAACTGGATGCCGCACTGTCCTGCACCGCGTCGAGGGCGTCCCGGACCGACGGGGAACAAGCGCCCCGCAAGGTTACGCGGGCGATCCGCCGCAGGCCGTCGCCAGGCGCCAACGCGCGAAGCTTCTCGACGATCTCCTGGCTCGACACCACGTCCGAGCAGTCGAACTCGTGCGTCTCATAGACCATGTTCGAGGCAGGAACCGCTTGTACAGCAGTGCTCCCTTCGCATACGTCGACCTCAAGATAGTAGTGGCGGCCGGTTTCGCCGAAACCGAGGCCTTCGGGGGCGCCCGGGTAATACATCCTCGTCGGCAAACCGGCATCAATTGACTTCAGGGTGTGGAAGTGGCCCAGAGCCAGGTAGGCCAGTCCCTCCGCCGCGGCGTCCGAAGCATCGAAAGGGGCATAGCTCTTTTTGTGAGGAGGCTGGTGGCGCCGCTCCGATCCGTGCGCAACGGCTACGTGCAACCGGCCGTCAGCAGGTGTCTCGAGCAGCCCAAAAGGGTTGGCGGAAATGTCGGGACCGTCAAAAGCAAACCCATGCACCGTCATAGGGACGTTCGGGACTTGATAGGCCGTCCATCGCGGCTCGCAGAAAACATGCACGTTTTGCGGCCATGGTTCCGTCGCATAGGGCGAGCGGCGATCGAAGGGGTCGTGGTTGCCAGGTGCGATGAAAACGGGAAGCGACTCGAGTGCAGCGAACTCCTCTTTGAGAAACTCGAGCGTGTCGCGGGCGACCCGTTCAGATTCGAAAAGATCCCCTGCGATGAGCACCGCGTCGGCAGGCCATTCGCGAGCCCGCCGTAAGATAGCAGCTAAGGCGTCGCGCAAGCTCTGGCGCCGCCGGTTGCCGAAACCTGCTGGAAAGCCTGCAGCCGCGAAACTGGCGTCAAGATGGACATCTGCGGTATGAATAAGCCGCATGCGTGGCCCTTCGTCAACTAGCTCACTATACGTAATTGCTGTGCATGCCCCCGATGAGGATGCCAAGGGCGTTGCTGTGCCGCACCAATTCACTGCGCAGCATCCGCCTCATGCCAACGCAGTTCCAAAAGCATTGTACACATTTGCAGGGTGCGGGAAAAGAACCGTCTTCGAGAGGGTAGCAGCGATGTGAGCCATGCCTCATGAAAACACGAAGTCGCTCCGCGAGACGTTCGGCCTCATTAGCAATGCCAAGAGCACAGGACACAAGCATGGCGTTGCGGCCCATGAAAAAAGGAGGCCGGACCCACCCGGGCCCGGCCCCATATCGTAACTCGCTGGGGTTTTTGCTTCCACCGCGAGTTGTTTTAGAGACCCCGGATGGAGAAATCCAGGGCCTCCGCGGAAGGAGAAACGCCACATGTGGCGCTGACCATCCAAATTCTACCATGAAGCAGCATAGAACGCAAGTCGTTTAGCCGCAAATCTTTAGGCTTAACCATAATCGTTTTTTGCGCATTTTCGGCGTGAATTGACAGGTAATAATTCTCGACTTTATATTTGCTCCCTTTTCGTGATAGATTGTTGCCTGTCAATAAGATAGGGTCTGCGAAAAAGCTCGGAACAAGGCGAGGCGCAGCATATGCCCTCCAAGCAGAGCCACCGGGGCAAGCACCCGCAGGATGGGCGGCTATTCGATAAAAAGCAGATTCCGGTGCTCCTCGAGGCTGTCGCCGATTTGTCTTATCTCCTTACCCGGGGATACACAGAGAAGGCGTCGCTTAAGCTCGTCGGCGATCGTTACAAACTGGCAGTTCGACAACGGCGGGCGGTGCTCGGGGCAGCGTGTTCAGACGAAGCCCTTGCGCGGCGCAAAGAGCACTGGGTCAGCAATGAGCAGCTCGCAGGGCGGATCATCGAGCTTGACGGCTACAACATTCTCATTACCGCCGAGAGCGCGTTGTCTGGAGGCCTGTTGCTCAAGGGCCGCGACGGGTGCATACGCGATCTCGCGAGTGTGCACGGTTCCTACCGCAAAGTCGAGGAAACCGCGTCAGCCGTCGAACTGATAGGCGCTACCCTTGCGGCCTTTGCCCCTGCTTACGTCCGATGGTTTCTGGATGCGCCCGTCAGCAACAGCGGCAGGCTGCGGAGCTTGTTGCTGGAACGCGCCGAGGAGAGAAGCTGGCCTTGGGAAGTAGAACTGGGCAATCAGGTGGATAAGCGGCTGAGTGCTTCGAGGGATGTCGTCGCTACGAGCGACGGATGGATACTCGACCGGGCGCAAGCCTGGGCGAACCTGAACGGGGCGATCGTCTCGAATCTTGGTGGCGGTCCCTCGCTGATTGACCTGAGCACAGACACTGCGTCTCGTGTTGAGCCGTCCATCGCCTAAGAAGTACGCTTTCTGCAACGCTCGGGCGGGAGACTTCGGACTTGTCGCGTGCCGTCCAGTGGACAGAAGCCCGTCGTTCGCTTTAGAGTCAATAGGGGAGGGGTGCGGGATTGTCCACCAAGACGCACAGGGGGTCGCGAATTGAAGAACGGATCAGGTCACTCAGAAACAAGGGCAGGCAGTAGAGGCGATCGGAGGCCGGGATAGAGCGCGCGCCGTCTCGGATCTCAAAATACAGCGGCGGCTATCCCGTTGGTACGACATCGGCACAGGATTGACTGGAAGAAAGGAATTACCATGAGGAAACTCGCAGGCTCTTGGGCAATTG
Organism: uncultured Nitrospiraceae bacterium; assembly: GCA_964493915.1. Taxonomy (GTDB): domain Bacteria; phylum Hydrogenedentota; class Hydrogenedentia; order Hydrogenedentales; family SLHB01; genus CAZBQH01. The sequence goes on along the minus strand of CAZBQH010000181.1, from coordinate 47,172 downwards.
CCCTCGGACTCCTCGGCATGTCTCTGGCTGCCCCCGCCTTGGGGGACGTCACCGTTTCAATCACCTTGAACGGCAGCATCGATGAAATCCTCCCTCTTCTCGAGCACTTGCGCGACATGGGCATTGGCGCACAGGCGCAGGAAGAGCGCGACGCGGTCATGAACCTGTACAGCACAATCCACGCGACCCCTGAGGGTGAGCTTGTTGTCGGCACAAGTCCCGTCGAGGCTGTGCCGCAGGCCGAGGCCGCTCCTGAAGCACCGGCGCCTCCCGAGCCCAAACTAGGTCTCGCGGACGCCCAGGCCGCTCCATCGACTATCCCCTCGGGCGAAACCACCCTGTTGACCGTCGCGGTGAGCGACCCGGATCATGTCGTCGACACGATGGCCGCTGCCAACGCCGCCACAGGCCTGTCCGTGGATCTCTACGACAATGGGTCGATGGGCGACGTGACCCCCAACGACGGCATTTGGTCGCGGTCCGTGTCTCTGACCGCCGCCCCGGGCGACTACATGGTCACAATTACTGCCTATAACGCTAACGGGGAGCCTGTACTGGTAGAAGGGGAAAACGGGCCAAGCGAGCCGCTAACAGCCACGGCACGCGTGCGAATTGCTGAGTAGCTGGGATTGCAAAGAAGCTGGACCGCCCGTGCAGGCTAAGCGAGCCAGGGGGCGCTCTTCTCAACGTTGGCCGCATCCTTTCGCGCAAATCGAGAACGGAGTTCGGAGCGATCGCCCATGAAACGGCTGTCTTGAAGCACGAGTCCTTTTGTGGGGGACGTTCCGGCAGACGTTCTCAAACGGTCATTACCGCTTGCCACGGATGATGTAGAACAATTCGTCCGGATAGGTAAGGACCTTCGCCTCGCCGCCCAGTTCGTCGAGCAGTCGTTCCATGAAACGCCCGTAGTGCGCTGCCATCCCTTTCTGTCTGCCGCCTAGAGACCGGCTCGGAAACGATAGAACAATCCAACGGCAATCGAGGGTCCTGAGGACGCGCGCGCTGGCGCCTTTTTCCTGTTGTTCCAGGCACGGCAAGGTTTTCAGAAGAAGGGCAATGTCTGCATGTTCGGTCGGTGGCGTAGCTAGTACGTCGCGGCATTCCGCAGCCTGAGGCCGCCCGAGTGCCTCAAAGAACCGATTGACGCACTGGACCAGCCGGTGGTTAATGTCGACTGCATGGTAGACGCATTCAGAAGAGAGCCCCATCCAGGGCAGGGCAAAAGGATTGAGGCCGCATGCGAGGTCCATCACAACGCCTGGCAGACCCGTCACGCGGAATACATCGGCAAACGCCCCCTCCATGATTTCGAGCCGCTCGGCAGTTGACGCATGATGCGCAAGGATACGCCGGCATATGGATCGGGTCATTTCGGGCCGGCCAGTGGGCAGTCTGCCGACGAGGTCCTCGACCTCGCGCCATTTGCTGGGTTCCATGTAGGCCGCCGTGATCTGGTGAAGCTTGCGTTTTGCAGCCTTCAGCGCCTCTTTTGCCGACGGGTGCCGGGCCAAAGCCCACGCAGCAGTCCGCCGCAGCGTATCTTCGCAGGTAAGGGCGTACTTCCTCGCGCCCTTGAGTTGGGCAACCAAATCGTTGATCGAATCGCTCACAACGCTCCGTCCTTGGGCGCGTGGTCGCGGAGAGCCGCCATAAGGCGCGCATAGAAGCGCAGGTTGTGAATAGTTGCCAAGCGGGCTGCGCCTTGTTCGTTGCTCTGGAAGAGATGGTAGAGGTAGGCGCGCGAATACCGGCGGCAGCAAGGGCAATCACAACCTTCCTCAACGGGCGCGCTGTCGCGTGCGTAGCGTTGGTCCTGCATCGAGACGCAGGTGTAAAAATCAGAGCTGTTCATGGTGAGACGGCTCGGCGGATTCGTGAACGTGTAGAGGCGTCTATGACGCGCGTCGCGCGTCGGGATCACGCAGTCGAAGAGGTGGTAGCCCAGACTGAAGGCGTGCACGACATTCTCGGGTTTTCCGATGCCCAAGGCATGCTTGGGGGCCTCCCGCGGCAGCATTTCGGCCGTCCGGGCAACCATCTCCACAAGTCTGCCTTCGCCGTCGATAGGCCACCCGCCAAAGCCATAGCCGTCGAAACCTATCTCGACAAGCCGTTCAGCGCACTCCCGGCGCAATGCGTCGTCATTGCCGCCCTGAACCACTGCAAACAGCAACGGCCGCCTGCCCTTGACGCTTTCGACCCGTTGTTTGAACGCCTCTTTACACCGGCGGGCCCAGGCCACCGTATGCTCGACGCTGTCGCGTTGGGTCTGCCGGTCCTCGCTTGGATGGGTGCAATGGTCGAGGCAAAACATGATGTCCGTCCCGAGCTGGAACTGTTTCTGGATGCATTTCTCGGGAGTCAACGTCTTTTTGGGCTGGTCTCTGCTGAAGCGGTAGGTAAAGCCGTTGCCGGATATGCCGCCGAGCTTGCGCGACCCCGCCACAAGCGAGTAGGCCTGATAGCCGCCTGAATCGGAAGCGATGGGCCCCTCCCACCCTGTGAACCGGTGGATGCCGCCGAGCGAGGCGATAGCAGCCGTGCCGGGGTGGACCGACAAGTGCAGAACATTTACCATGAATGCATTGATGCCGCAGGCTTCCAGATCCGCCGCATCAATGGTGCGCACGGCCCCGCGCGTGCCGTCCGGAAGGAAGGCGGGGAGAGGAAGGTTGCCATGACTCGTCTCGAGACACCTCTTCACAGCGAGGCCCCATTCCCGTCCGGCGTACGGATGAACTTTGGGTTGTTGCCAGCGATTACCACAGTCACCTCGCCTTTCACCGTTTTTCCGCTGAACGTCTCCGCCAGTTCGGCAAGGTAGCCCCGATGCACTTCCTCGAACTTCTTGGTCAACTCGATGCACACCGCCGCGGCGCGATCGCCCAGCACGGCGTTCGCATCGGCCAACAACGCGCCGACGCGATGGGGCGACTCGAAGAGGACCAACGTGTGGGGCAAACTGCAGTCCGTCTCGAGAAAGCGTTTCCGCTGGCCAGACTTGCGCGGCGCAAACCCTTTGAAGGTGTAACTGGAGGTTGGCAAACCCGACTCGACCAGGGCAACAGGCACGGCGCTCGCGCCGGGGATCGCCTCGACGCGGTGTCCCTGCTTGAGAGCCGCGCTCACGATGCGGAAGCCCGGGTCGCTAATCCCCGGGTAGCCGGCGTTGCTGCACAGTCCGACCGCGCGGCCCGCATCGAGAAGCCCGATAACACGCCTTCCTGCGGCCGCTTCGTTGTGCTCGTGATAGGAAAAAATCGTGGGGGGTCGAGGTATTTCGTAGCGTTCGTAGATGATGCGGGTGTAACGCGTGTCCTCGCATGCCAATGCATCGACCTCGCCGAGCAGCCGGACCGCACGATAGGTGATATCTTCGAGATTGCCGATGGGCGTCGCGATGAGATAAAGGGTAGCCATCCATCCTCGCGTATCGTGTGGATGCCATTGTACCTGGCTCGAAGCCGAGGTCAAAGTCAGGGCTCTCGATTTGCCGCGAGGGTGCTCGACACGCCTTGCTAACGCCCTTACGGGCGCATTACAAACACGCCACGGACGCTAACGCCAGGCAGGCGCCTATTCCCGGCGGGCGTTCTGATAGGTGTTGAGCTTCTCCTCGAGACCCTCGAGGTCAGGATCAAGCCGACGGGCGCGCTTCCATTCACTCACGGCCTTCTGCGTTTCTCCTTTCAGAAGGTAGGCGTCGCCAAGATGGTCGCGCAGAACGGCATCGTCGCCTTGAATCCCCACAATCGCTTTCCGTATTAACTCGATAGCCTTATCTACATCGCCCTTGCGGTAATACACCCACCCGAGACTATCGAGGTAGAAGGGATTGTCCGGGTCCATTTCAAGCGCGCGGACCAGCAAGGCCTCCGCTTCGTCCAGCTTGATATTCGCTTCGGCATACATATAGCCCAGGAAATTGAGAACGTCCGGGTCGTTAGCATTGATCTCGATGCAGGCCCTTAACTGCTGCTCAGCCCCTTCGATGTCGCCGCGCTCTTCGTAAATGCTTGCCAGAGCGTAGTGCACAGAAATGCTGGGACCGTGGTTGCGGACGGCGTCGAGCAGAATCGGCTCCGCTTTCTCAGCGTGTCCGACGCTCATCAGTAAACGGCTGAGGATCAGATCCAGGCGGAGGGCTGAAATCCCCTCCTCCCTGAGGGCCTCGAGCTCGAGCCCCAGATAGGACCCAACCTCTTCCTCCCCGAAAAGGTACAGCAAATCTTGGATGTACTCCTCGAATTCGAGATCTGGGTCGCCGTCCACTTCGTCGAGCGTTTCGAGGATCGGCCGATAGGGTTGGCCTTGGTGTTTCCGGGCCAGCACCCGGAGCAGCGTGCCTGTAATGGGGGCGGCAGGCGGTGTAAGGGCAGCGGCTTCGTCATTTCGTCCCGCACGCAACAGCAGGTACATGCGCTCCACTTGTTGATTGGGGGCCGCCTTCTCATCCTCGATCAGTTTGCTCAGAATGTCAATAGCTTGATCCCGATTGCCCACACGAGCATAGGCGCCGGCAAGATATACTTGCGCGCTGTCGTCCATCGGCTCTTTCCCGAGGTACTGTTCGAGCAGGTCGATTGCTTTTTGGTTCTCGCCAGTATCGAGGTACACAAGCCCAAGGAGATAGCGGGCGTCGTTGAGAGACGGATCCAGTTCCAGCGCTCTCTCGATATGCGCGCGGGCCGCCTCCGAATCGTCGATCCGCGCCAAAGCCCGACCAAGACGCCACTGAAGAGCCGCAACATCGGGCCGGAGTTCCACGAGATTCTCGTAAATCTCGACGGAACCTACGTAGTCGTGAGTAGACTCGAGGGCAAGCTCGAGGCCTTGTTGACTCAGCACGCTTTCCGGATTTCGGTTCAGCGCTTCCTGGAAAGCCTGAACCGCTTCTTGGTACTGATCCTGATGCTGATACGTAATCCCCAGAAGCGTCCACAGACGCACATCATCCGGGGCTTGTTCGAGGGCCTGCCGGCACATCTCCGATGCGTTCCGGTAATCGCGCAACTGAATGTACGCTTGAATCAACTTCAGCGTTAGCGGTTGAGATTCCGGGACGAGCTCATGCGCCTTGCGCATTTCCTCGGCCCAGTCTTCGAAGCGGCCGTTGCGCTTGTGGATGACTGCCGTAAGATAGTGCGCGTAGGCTGCAGCCTCTGGAGACGGTTTGCCGGGTCCTTGAAACGCAGCGTTCCTCAATAGACCGAGATCGGGGCCGGCTGCGCAACTCATAAGTATCAGCATCAACACCAGCGGCAGAAATCTCATGCGATTCCCTTCTGTTAAGAGCACTTCCATCGAGGCGCACCTATGGACAACCTGGCACGTTCTCTCCCCGACCCTTGCTTCGGGACGACGGTTCGACGTCATGCATCTTCGCTTCCTTCGCGAAAAGCAAGCCCGTCTCGTAAGCGCCTGCAACGGGCATAAAGCTCCGGCGATGGGCCTTACAAGGTCCAAGCCGGCCAATTGCCTCGAGGTGTTCTGCCGTTGCATACCCTTTATGTTTGACAAAGCCATACCCGGGGTGAAGCCGGTCGACTTCTTCCATGATGCGGTCGCGGATTACTTTCGCCACGACGCTGGCCGCTGCAATGGACTGGGAACGCCGATCTCCTTTGACCAGGCGCTTGTGTGGAAAGGGGCACCCTGGTATGTGAAAGCCATCAACAAGCAGAAAGTCGGGCGGGGGATCAAGGCGGGACGCCGCCTGCGCCAACGCGCTGTAATTGGCCGTCTGAATCCCCCATTTGTCGATCGCCTCGACAGGGACAATGGCTGTTCCAATAGCATGGCCTTGTCGTTGAAGTAACGCAAAGAAACGGTCCCGTTCTTCCGGCTTGAGCAGTTTCGAATCATTCAGTCCTTCAATCGGATGCCTTAAAACGACTGCAGCCGCCACAATAGGTCCTGCAAGCGGGCCTCGACCGGCCTCATCGACGCCCGCCACCCGGCTGAATCCATTCGCCTGCAAGAGGCGCTCTTCTGCCATCATTGTAACGCAACGAGCCTGGGTCTCGTTATAGGCGTTCTGAAGCCGCCTCAGGCTCCTGTAAAGGGCGCGGGCGCCTGGGCGTACGTCTTGGCCGAGTTCATCCAGCAACGACGAGTCATAGGGAGGCCCGCTTTCGAAACGGGCGCGGAGATCGACTACGCGCGTATCAGCGATAGAGCCGCGCACCCCAGACCGTCCGGGGGCCGTGCCGGGCGGAGTATCCTTCATCGTCTTCTCCGAGTGGTCCTCTGAGCTTCCCAGGATTCACTTCTCCCAACAACAAAAAGGGCGGACAACGTCCGCCCACACTATACCTGAATTGCAGCCCCTACTTCCCTGAAGTACTGCGCTCCTTGGCTTTGACCCGTGCGGCCTTGCCGGAGCGTTCGCGAAGGTAGTAAAGCTTGGCACGGCGCGTCGCAGCTTCGCGGACCACGACAACCTTTTCGACACGGGGTGAGTGAAGCGGAAACACGCGTTCGACGCCCTCTCCGAACGCCACACGCCTGACAGTGAATGTTGCGTTCGGGCTCTCTTTGCCGTTCCGCCCAATCACCACCCCTTCAAACACCTGGATCCGCTCTTTCTCGCCTTCAACGATGCGGAAATGGACGCGGACCGTGTCGCCGATGCGAAACTTGGGAAGGCGTTCCGCCGGCTTTCTCTGGGCATTGTTCAGCTCTGTAAGCAAACTCTGTGCATTCACGACTCGTTCTCCCTTAACCTGTCCGTGTCCTCGTGTTCGATCTCGGCGAGGAGCTTACGGTCTTCCTCGTTGCATGCGCGTAACAAATCCGGCCGCCGCGCGCGCGTCAGCCGCAATGCTTCTTTTCGCCGCCACCTCTCGATAGCTCTATGGTTGCCTTGGCGCAACACCTCGGGCGCCTCCATGCCCCGGAAGACAGGCGGCCGCGTATACTGGGGCGGCCCCAGAATGCCATGGTAAAAGGAATCGCTCGTCACCGACTCCCAATCGCCCACGACGCCCGGCAGCATCCTGCTCATCGCCTCGATGAGCACCAGCGCGGGCAACTCGCCCCCGCTCAGCACGTAGTCGCCTATCGATATTTCGTCCGTAAACAGCGCCTGATTCGCCCGCTCGTCAACGCCTTCATACCGGCCGCAGACAAGCGCCAAATCCGGCGCCGCGGCCAGTTCCCGAACAATTTCCTGGGTCAGCCGCCGCCCCTTCGGGCTCATCAGCACAACCCGCTCGAGCGAGTTGACCCTGGCCAGCGCTTCAACCGCTGCAAACAGGGGCTCGCACCTCATCACCATGCCCGGGCCGCCGCCATAGGGCGCGTCGTCAACGGTCCGGTGCCGGTCGCTTGTGTAGTCCCGGATATCGTGAACCACCACTTCGAGAACGCCGTTTTCTATAGCCTTGCCGAGCAGACTTGTCCGAAGAGGCGTTTCGAAAAACTCCGGAAAGACCGTGACGACGTCAATCCTCATTGCTCTACTGCGAACCGGGCCAGGTCGCTCACTACGAGGCGCCCCCTGCTCACATCCACTTCGACGACCAGCTCGTCAACGAGCGGCGCCAGCATGAGCCGTCCATCTGTCCCTTCAATCTCAAGCAAACTGTGGGCCCGGCCCGTGTAAGCGTCCTTTACCGTTCCCACCAGCCTCTCTTGACGATCTACAACGGTCATTCCGGCTAGTTCGGCCAAGCTATAGGCGTCTTCCAACCGTCCTGCAGTCTCTTCCATGAGAACCGAGGCCCCTTTCATTCGGGCCACGGTATCACGCGCTATGCCCGCGCTCAGCCTGACAATCAACCTTTTCCCGGCGCTCCTGACAGAAGCGACCCGACATCGGAACAACGCGCCGTCCGCATCAAGATTAAGCCACTTCCTGTGCTCGAGCGCCTCGTGCCAGCCTGGGTCAAGTATTATGCGAAGTTCCCGCCGGGCCGGGTTCACCGATACTACATTGCCAATAGATTGCATATGGATTGCCCGGCGTCCCGTTGCGTATCAACCGGGAGCTGCCTCGTAGGGGCCTGAACGTGCATCGTGGATGGCCGACGCCTGTCCACGAACCTTGTTACTCGACAATCTGCAACACCGCCCGTGCTTCTGCTTTGCTTGCCGCTGAACTGAGCAAGGTGCGGATCGCCTTCGCAGTTCTGCCGTTTTTCCCGATGACCCGGCCCATATCGTCCGGATGGACGCGCAACTCGAAGAACTGGCCCTCGTCGCCTTCGATAACGGTGACGCGCACGTCTTCAGGATGTTGAACCAGTTTCTTGGCAACGAGCTCGATCAACTCTTTCATTCTGACGACTCAAACGGCATCTCTGCCGTTTCCGAAGCGGCCTCATTTCGGGGCAAGGCCTCGGAGGTCTCCTCAAGGACTGCCTCCGGGGCAGCGGCCTCAGAGGTTTCCGGCACAGTTCCGCTGATAAGCGCCTCAATCACCCCCGCCCGCTTCAGAATGCTGCGCACCGTGTCCGACGGCTGAGCACCTCTGCCGAGCCACTCGACCGCCTTTTTCACATCGACTTGTTCAAGAGGCGGGGCGCTCGCACAAGGATGATACACGCCGATCTGGTCGATAACACGGCCCAATGAACGGGTGCGCCCATCCATTACTACCAGGCGGTAGTAAGGCGCATGGGTGCGTCCCCCGCGCTTCAGCCGGATTACAGTCGCCATATACTCTGTTTCTCCTTTGAACTCGGTTTACCCAAAGAACGGCCCTATCGGGCCGCGCCCTCTCGGTCCTTTTCCTCTGAGCATGCGTTTGACCATCTTTCTGGTCTGCTCGAAATCCTTAAGTAGACGGTTCACGTCTTGAATGCTCGTTCCACTGCCTGCTGCGATGCGCCGGCGCCGGCTGCCATTGATGATCTTCGGACTATGCCGTTCACGCGGCGTCATGGAATAAATGATCGCCTCCATGTACCTGAACTGCTCATCGTCAACGTCCATCCCCTTGCCCATGAGTTTTCCCATGCCCGGGATTTTCTGGATGACTTCACTGAGGGACCCCATCTTCTTGACCTGTTGCATCTGCGACAGGAAATCATCAAGATCCCAAGACGCCTTCCGCGCTTTCTCCTGGAATTGGCGGGCCTGCTCCTGGTCCACAACTTGCTGGGCTTTCTCGACTAGAGAGACCACGTCGCCCATTCCGAGAATCTGATCGGCCATCCGGCGGGGATGAAACGCGTCAAGGGCGTCCAGCTTCTCGCCCATCCCGATGAACTTGATCGGGCAACCTGTGACCTGAATGAGACTCAAGGCCGCACCGCCGCGCGCATCACCGTCCATCTGTGTCAAGACAACGCCTGTCAAAGGCAGCGCGTCATGAAACTGCTTTGCAGAGTTGACGGCGTCCTGGCCCGTCATGGCATTGGCCACAAAGAGGATTTCGTGGGGATTGACCTGAGACTGAATCTGCCGGACCTCGCCCATCATCTGCTCGTCCACATGCAAACGGCCTGCCGTGTCCAAGATAATCACGTCGCAATTGCGCATCTGGGCCTCGCCCCGGGCCATCACGCAGATATCCACAGGGTTGGCCCCGTCGCCCAGGCTGAAGGATTCGGTCTCGGCCTGTTGCGCAACAATCTCGAGTTGACGCACCGCGGCAGGGCGATACACGTCCGCCGCCACCAGCAACGGCCTGTGGCCTTTCCTTTTGAGGTGGAGCCCCAGCTTTCCTGCTGTTGTCGTCTTGCCTTGGCCCTGAAGCCCGACCATCATGACGACCGTCGGCGGCGTTTGAGCAAATGTCAACGGCGCATTGCGGCCGCCCATGATAGTCACCAGCTCGTCATGGACGATTTTAACAATCTGCTGGCCTGGCTGAATACTGTCGAGGACCCGCTCACCAAGCGCGGCCTCTTGCACGTCCGCGATGAACTGCTTAACAACCTTGTAATTGACATCGGCCTCGAGCAGCGCGACACGGATCTCTTGAAGGGCCTCCTTCATATTCCGTTCGGTCAGCTTGCCTTGGCCGCGGATGTTCTTGAAGGCCCGCTCCAGCTTGCTGGATAACGATTCGAACATCTTCCTGTTGCCTTGTTTCCAGGGGTAAGCAGAGGGAGATAATGGAAAATACAGATCTTCCCTTCCTGCAAAAGCATAATCTAACATACGGTTTTGCAAAACTTCAAGCTGGCTCCAAGCCAATTTGCGTGTCCCAAAGCCGTTCCTGCTCCCCTTTGCTATCCCAAGCTGGACCCGTCTTACATTGATATGCGCGGTTCCGCTGGCTATTGTCTACGAGTAAAACCTGAGACGGACCATGAAATTCAACATGCTAGACGAGGCCCGTCGGACGGAAGGAGCAGCGCCGCACGCCTCCGCAGGACAAAGAACCCACGACTTTGTTCTCCATGCATTGAAGAGTTCCGTTCCGGCTGGCCGTGTACTTGACGTGCCCTGTGGGACTGGCGCATTTCTCCATGCCTTGCGAGGCGCTCCCTACCAACGTCTCGGCGCCGATCGTCAACCTGGAAGGGCGCCTCCCGGCGCACAGCGGCTAGTGCTCGACATGAACGATCCTCTACCTCTGGCATCCGAAAGCCTGGATGCCATTGTGTCCATTGAAGGGATCGAGCATATTCGGCGCCCCTTTGATTTTGTCGGTGAATGCCGGAGGGTTTTACGGACAGGAGGCCGTCTTTTGTTGACGACGCCAAATATCTCCTCTGCACGCTCACGATGGCGGTGGTTTTTAACTGGGTTCCACAACAAGGCCAAGTGTCCACTCGATGAGCGTCAGCCTGCATTGCGGCATCACATCAATATGCTCTCTTTTCCGGCGCTGCGATACATGCTGCATAGCCAGCACCTGGAAATCGAAGCGGTGCACACCAACCGCATCAAGGCGGCCGCACTGGCCTACGCCCCCCTGTGGCCCTTTCAGTATGCATTCAGCCGCTTTGTTTTCTGGCGAAACGCCAGAAATGCGCAACAAGCCCGTATCGCTCGCGAAGTCCTCTGCCAAATGCTCTCGCCCGCTGTTTTCTTCGGGGAGGCATTGATCATCACGGCACGAGCCGTCAACTGACTGTCTATAACAGAAGAAAAGCGCTTCCTTCCTGGGTAGATTTTGCCTGGCACGTCTTGCAGCTCCCTTTACTTCCAGGTCCACTAATACGAACGAGGTGCGCCCGTGCTCGTGAAGGGCAGGGTGGGTGGCGCTGCCGAATTGGCACTCGATTGTTCTATTTGCTAATCTGTTGCCATTTTGGCAACCTTTAGGTGCCTTATCCTCAGTATTTAGACCCGGTACGCTGCCATTTGGGCAAAAGATCGACGTCTCGTCCATCGGTCTGGGCCGCGTCCTGTTTCAGTAAGCCTATGTTTTCCAATGCCTTACGTTGGCTTATTAGCAGTCGGGCATACCGATTGCTAAAGGGAGGTACTGAAGGCATTCAAAGGCGCGTTTTTTTGCTTGACTTAGCTGATTGGCATATGTCAAAATGGCGTCTTGATGACCTTGGCGTATTGAGATGAAGTAGAAGCTGGCAATCTAGAGGTTAATGAGGGAGATCACACAATGAAAGTTCGTCCGCTGGCAGACAGGATCCTGGTTAAGCGCGAAGAACCGAGCGACACCGTTCGTGGAGGGATCATCATCCCGGATTCTGCGAAAGAGAAACCTCAGGAAGGTCGCGTAGTGGAAGTAGGCCCCGGCCGCCTCGACGAGGATGGAAAACGGATAGGCATGGAAGTCAAGAAAGGCGACCGCATCCTCATGGGCAAGTACGCGGGGACAGAAGTGAAGATCGACGGCGAAGAGCACATTATCATGCGCGAAGACGACGTGCTTGCGGTGATCGAGTAGCCTGCCTGACCGCGTTAGGTAACTGAAGAATGAACAACAAGGTTGAATGGAGGATATAGAGCATGAGCGCTAAGCAACTTGAGTTCGGCGAGGATGCCCGACGGGGCGTGCTTGCCGGCGTTACCAAACTCAGCAGGGCGGTGAAATCCACCCTCGGGCCCAAAGGGCGGAATGTGGTGCTTGACAAGAAATGGGGCGCCCCCACGATTACAAAAGACGGCGTAACGGTGGCCAAGGAGATTGAACTCGAAGACAAGTACGAGAACATGGGCGCGCAGATGGTCAAGGAGGTGGCTTCCAAGACCTCCGATGTGGCCGGCGACGGTACCACGACGGCTACTGTGCTTGCTGAGGCCGTTTTTCGCGAGGGCCTGCGCAATGTAACGGCAGGCGCCAATCCGATGGCGCTCAAGCGCGGCATTGAGAAGGCGGTGGAGTGCGTGGTGGACTCGCTTCATAAGATGTCGAAGCAGGTCAAACACGACAACGAGGTGATCCGCAACGTGGCCTCGATCTCAGCAAACAACGACATGGAAATCGGCAAGATCATTGCCGAAGCGATGGAGAAGGTCGGAAACGACGGAACCATCACAGTCGAAGAAGCCAAGAGCATCGAGACAACGCTCGAGGTTGTCGAGGGCATGCAGTTTGACAAGGGCTATTTGTCGCCGTATTTCGTGACGAACCCCGAGTCAATGGAAGTGGTCCTTGAAGACAGTTACATTCTCATCCATGAGAAGAAGATCTCGAATCTGAAAGACCTGCTTCCTCTGCTCGAGCAGATTGCGAAGAGCGGCAAGCCGCTGTTGGTCATCGCGGAAGACGTCGAAGGCGAGGCCTTGGCCACGCTGGTGGTCAACAAGATTCGCGGGACGTTCCAGGCAGCGGCCGTCAAGGCGCCGGGTTTCGGCGATCGGCGCAAGGCGATGCTTCAGGACATCGCGGTGCTGACCGGTGGCTTGGCCATTACCGAGGATCTTGGCCGCAGTCTCGAGAGCATCATTTTGGCCGATCTCGGCCGTGCCAAACGGATCGTCATCGACAAAGACAACACGACCATCGTCGAGGGTGCAGGTCAAAGCTCGGACATCATTGGCCGCATCAATCTGATTCGCCGTCAGATTGAAGAGACAACATCCGACTATGATCGTGAGAAGCTTCAGGAGCGCCTGGCCAAGCTGGCGGGCGGCGTGGCAGTCATCAACGTCGGCGCGGCGACAGAGATCGAGATGAAGGAGAAGAAAGCGCGGGTCGAAGACGCCCTGCACGCCACGCGTGCGGCCGTCGAGGAAGGCATTGTGCCGGGCGGCGGCGTCGCGCTGCTCCGTTGCCAGGAAGACCTCTCCAAGTTCGAGGCCCACGGCGACGAGGCCATCGGCAGCAAGATAGTCCTGCGCGCCATCGAGGAGCCCCTCCGTCAGATTGCCAACAACGCCGGCGAAGAAGGCGCGATGGTTGTGCAGAATGTGAAGGGGAAGAAAGGCGCAGTGGGCTTTAACGCTGAAACAGGCGAATATGAAGACCTACTGAAGGCGGGCGTGATCGACCCCACCAAAGTGGTGCGCACGGCATTGCAGAACGCTGCAAGCGTCGCGGGTCTCTTGTTGACAACGGAGGTGCTTATCGCGGAGCTGCCTGAGGAGGATAAGACTCCTGCAGGTGCGGGCGCCGGCGGCGGCATGGGCGGCGACATGTACTAAGTCGTACGCTTGGCCGGCCGGACACCTGGCCGTTAGCATACATTGCGAAAGGGGCCTTGTTTTGAAACGAGGCCCCTCTCGCACCTCCTGTACGGCCCTTCGTCCAAAAGCTTCCGACCAATAGAATTGCGTATGGGCTGTTTGAGTTCTTCTATGGCGCAGCGGGCAAGGGCTCAGATTGTATCACAGGTCGATCGACGGGTTCGGCCGCGTTTGTCTCACCGCCCTCCGGCGCAGACGCCGGCAAGCGGTGTGCATGCTCCGAATCAGACTCCGATGCTTCGTCAGGTTGGAAAAAGTCCACAGGATCCGGCTCGATTTCCAAAGGTTTTACGCGAATCTCGTTGACGACATCCTTAACGCCGGCTGTGTTTAGTGCCATAGAACGAACCAGGTCCTTCTGAGGCTCCGAATCCACGGTTCCCGTAAGGATGCAAATGCCATCGTTGACCTCGATGTCGAGGCCGCGAACGTTTACGTGCTGGTTCAACAGGACGCTGGTTTCAATGCGTTTCTCGACCCATTCATCCGAGAACTGGCGTCCCACGTTCTGGATCGGCGTCATTTCTTCCCTGGGCGCTACAGTGAGGTTGTTCATGACATCTATGACCCCCCGGGTGTCGTGTGTGAGCTGCTCGACCCGGCTCCTCGTCTCTTCCGAACCGACCACGCCATACAGCGTCACGACGCCCTGAAAGGTTTTGACGCCGAGCTTCAGCCCTCTGAGTTGTTTGTGGTACAACAAACGACTCTTAACAGACGCCGTGGTCGTCATGTCGTCGACGCGTTGCCGCCAGGATCGTTCCGGACGTTCGACCTCGGGTGCAGGCACGACCGTGAGCAGGTTCACCACTTCTTCCACCCCTTCGACGGACTGTGCCAGCTCTCCAGCAAGCTCTTTTTGGATCTCGTCGGAAACGCTGCCGGACAATGTTACGACGCCGTTGCTGGTCGCAGCTTTGATGTTGAATGGGCTGAGATGCCCATTGGCCAGGAAGATGGTCTCGATGCGGGCGCTGATGACGGCGTCCTTCAAAGCTGTGGATACGGCCTCGGTCGTGGGGCCGCCCCAGGCGCCGAGTGTCGCAAACACCATGCTCAGAATCAGAACCCATCGCATAGCCGCCCTCCTTCCAACTGGAACGTTCTTTCCAGCCTGTTCTAGCCAAAAACGGAGACCACAACGGACAGTATAGCGGAGCGGGCAGTGCAGGCCAAAGGCTGTGCGGCGCGCAGCTTCTAGGGTGCGACGACCTTTGCGTAGACCTCGTCCAAACGGCGCGCCAATTCCGGGAGTGAGTGATTCCTGACGATGGTCTCGCGCGCTGCCTGACCTAGACGGGCCCGCAAGTCGGGTTGATGCATGAGCCGCAACACCGCGGCTGCCATCGCTTCTACGTCGTTCGAGGCAACAACCACGCCATTGAAATCGTGGGTCAAGGGGTAAGCGGCGTCTTTGCAGGCCACCACGGCTTTGCCGGCTGCCATCGCGTTGAGCAATTTGATGGGGTAGCCCGACCATGAAACGCGGGGGCATACCACCACCGCGTCCGGTTGAAGCGCCGCTCGCAGATCTTCGAGCGAGGTTACCGGCATAGTCTGCGCCCCCGGCAGGATTGCATTCGGCACGCTCGTAGCCACGACGAGACGGGCTGTGGGTTCCCGGCGGCGAACTGCCGCCATGGTCTCAAGCAGAAGGCCGATGTTCTGGTAGGCGTCGAGATTGCCTGCGTACAGGACGCGGGGCAGGTCTTCGCGCACGGGACCGGCCTGAAACAAGCGTGCGTCCACCGGCGGAGCGATTACGGTGACCGCCGACGGTTCGCATCCCTCCTGCACAAGATAGGCCGCGAGCCGCTCATGGTGAACGACGATGTGTCCGGCTCGTTTTGGCAGACTGCGATCGAGCAGTGCGCCGAAGGCTGCTGCCGCGCGACTGCCACGAAAATAGAAGGGCAATTCGTCGGACATTGCGTTGTGGGCCTGATAGACGATGGGCCGTTTCCTTGCGGCCAGGGCGGCGGCGAGCCCCTCATAATTATGCGCATGGACGATGTCTACAGTCTCCCGATGCACGAGGCGCCGTAGGGCGTGAACCAGGAGCGCATCGAGGAGAGGTTTGGCTGCTGAAGGGCCTGCCTGAATGCGCCGGACGCCTGGCAGTCTGGGGATGCGTACGATACGCAGGCCCGCCGGCCCTTCTCCTGCGCCGTAGCCGTAGGCAAGGAGCGTCACTCTGTGTCCGGCAGTAAGGAGTGCGCGCGCCGTGTCAGCGATGAGCACTTGAGAGCCTTGCGGCGCGGGAAAGGGGCATGCCGCCACCATAGCGATGTGTAGGCTCACTCGTAGTACCCCAGACCGCGCAGGCGTGACTCGATGGCTTTTTCCTCGGTCTTCGAGTAAGGCATTTCCGTTGGGGCGTTGCCTCCGGCCTGGGCAGAACGCGACGCGCCCAGCAACGGCCGACCATCCATAGCAGGGGCCGGCGCGCCAAGGAATGCGAGGACAGTCGGCGCGACGTCTTCAATGCGGGCCTCGAGCCGGGCCACTGGCTCGGAAAGAAGAAGCACGCCTACAGGCCGGTGGTTGCCGTTCATGCCTCGTTCCTTTCCGCCAAGGTACTCGTCGGGCCGGATCCGGCGAAAGGGGGGACCGCCCCGGCTGCGCAGCACCGAGTGAGAGTATCCGCCGTCGAGCGCGAGTTCGATGATGATGTCGGGCGCTTTGTGTACGTAGCCGCCTGTATAGAGTTCGTCGCGTCTCCAAGCCTTGTCCACGCAGTCCCATTCCTCGAGGAGGCCGCATAGTTCCTTAACGAAAGAGTCGTAATCGCTTGGATCCACTTGGCCGCAAGGCTCGCGGCCTTTCAGGTTGATACGGATCGAAGGAAAGTAGTTCAGTTCCTCCGACCAGGCGCGCGTTCTTTCCCATGCGATTCCGCCGAAGCGGGAACGGCTCTCTGCACGACCCGCCATGGTCCTGAGACGCCGGAACAAGGCCCCTCGCCAACGTTCCGGCGTGAGTGAAAGGGCGGCGCGCTTTGCCAGGCTCTTCCCGCCGCGCGTGAAGTGCAAGTAGCCGTGTTGGGCTAGCCAGTTGTTCAAGTGCACCACGCCGCCGCCTGCGCCACCAAAACCGTGGTCTGACACAACGCCGATTCCGGTGCCGTTGCCGGCTGCCTCGATAAGCCGGCCCACGGCTGCGTCAAGCCGTTGGTAGATCTCGAGAATAGCGTTCTCAAAACCGGGCTGATGACGCGGGGACGCCTCGTCATGAAAAAGCCAGAAGTGGTGTCCCACCGTATCCGACTCACTGAAGACAACCATAAAGAAGTCCCACGGTTCCTGCGCCATGAGGTGCACGGCAATGGCTTCTTTGACGGCGATACCTTCGTGAAGTCTGGCGAGGGCCATAGCATGCCACCCGGGACCGATGCGCGTTTCCTGGAAGTCGGCAAAGCGCCATTGCCGGACCGCTTTGTACATCGAAGGCGGGTACACGAACGACCTGTCAATGCGGGTGCAGACAGGGGAATCAAAGCCGGCCACCATGACGCCGTTTACTTCTTCGGGCGGGTAGGCGCCCGGCACGCCCAGCACGCAAACGCGTTTGCCGGCATCTGAAAGCACGTTCCAGAGGGCAGGAACCTTGCGGAAGGTCGAGTTGACAAATCGCACCGCATAGGCGCCGGGCGTCATCTCGGTGAAATCAAAGATGCCGTGCCGGCCAGGGTTCACGCCGGTAACGCAGCTTGTCCAAGCGGGAAATGTGGCCGGGGGACGGGTGCTTTTTAGCGGGAGGAAGGCGCCGCCTCTGCGCAAAGCGGCAAGGTTCGGCAGTTTTCCCTGAGCGATCCAGGGCTCAACCAGCGATGGCTCCGCGCCGTCCAGCCCTATCAGTAGGAAGCGCTTCATGGGGCCATTCTAGCTTGGCGGGGGTGCGGCATCAAAGCTCAAGCAGGTGGACACAAGACAGCGGATCCCGCCGGAAAAACGCCCGCAGAACACCGCATCCGTCCTGCAAGGTGGGCGCCCGAGCGGGATTTTCGCGTAATATGTTACGATACCGTCTTTGTATTGGAAAGCGTCGCAAACACGCGGCCCCCGTCAGACGTTGCTGCGGTGTTCCCTAATCGTCATACAGTAGCTAAGTACCGCGGGGCATTCCAGGACCAGGGGCGATTTGACCGGGGGCTTAGCCCTTGACGGGGTCCCGAGCCTGGGAAGAGGCTGTCGCGTTCTCGATGTGGTTCAGGAGCAGTGAAATCGTGGTAGCCGAAAACCCTATATGTGAATCTTCTTACAAACGCGAAGCGCTTGATCTGGCGGCCATCTTGGAGACGATGGCTGACGGCGTATTTGTGATAGACCAGCGTCACCGCATTCTCCGCTGGAACAAGGCTATGGAGCGGATCTCTGGTTACCGCGAAGCAGAAATGCGCGGCAAGCTGTGTTCTGTGCTGCGGCCGGAATGCAAGGCGCGGACCGACCACGTGCTGGATTGCGGTCTCTTTTCAGAGGGACGAATCGAGAAGGTCGAGATTCAGATTGCTCATAGGAACGGCGACGCGGTCCCCGTCATCGCCAATGCGCGAGTCATGAAGTCCGAAAAGGGCAGTCCCAAAGGCGCGGTTGTCACCATGACAGACGTGTCTTCACTCAGACGTCTCGAGGAACAGGTCCTTCGGCTCAGGCGAGAGGTGCGCGAGCGTTTCGAATTCCACAATCTGGTTGGCAAGAGCCGGGCCATGCAGGAAGTGTTCGAGTTGGCCCGTCTAGCGGCAGTGTCTCATGTGACGGTTCTCATCACGGGGGAAACAGGCACTGGCAAGGAGCTGGTGGCGAAAGCCATTCACTACCACAGCGACCGGCGCGACGGTCCGATGATCACGATGAACGTATCGGCCCTTGCACAGGGTCTCCTCGAGAGCGAACTCTTCGGTCACGCACGCGGAGCTTTTACGGGCGCTGTCAGAAGCCACGCCGGCCGTTTTGAACGGGCGAACGGCGGCACGATTTTCCTTGATGAAATCGGCGACCTGCCCCTATCGGTGCAAGTGAAGCTCCTTCGCGTACTGCAAGAGCGCACGTTCGAGTGGGTCGGCGAGTCGGTGACGCGTTCGGCCGACGTGCGGGTGGTGGCAGCCACAAACAAGGACTTGCGCGAACTGGTGCGCAAGGGCGATTTTCGTGACGACCTGTACTATCGTCTCAAAGTGTTTCCCATTCATATTCCGCCGTTGCGTGAGCGTAAAGAGGACATTGAAGTGCTCGTGAAACGGTTCGTCGAGGAGTTCAACAAAGAGACGGGCAAGAACCTTGCCGGCTTTGCACCGGATGCGATGCGGAACATGATGGACTACTGCTGGCCGGGAAACGTTCGGGAGCTGCGCAATGCCGTGGAGCATGCGTTTGTTACCTGCCCCCGAGGATATATCGGCCCGCTTGACTTGCCTGTCGAGATCCGGCACACCGAACTGAAGCAGCAGATATGCGAGGAGCCGGCGGAGGCATCTATCGGGCCGTGGCAGACCCTTGAGCCGGAGCAGGAACCGGCGCGAAGCGCGGGCATGTCTCGAGAGGGATTGCTTCGCCTGCTCGACAAGTGCAGTTGGAACAAGGCTGAAGTGGCGCGCCGTCTGGGCATTGCGCGCACCTCCGTATGGCGGAAGATGAAAGCGCTCGACATCCCCCTCAAGCGGCCCGGCTGAACAGTTGCCGGCATTACTGCACGGTTACCAGTGGCCGGAGTTCCTCGTATTTCTTAGGACCGATCCCGCTCACTTCCTGCAATTGTTGGACGCTGCGGAAGGGGGTGACGGCCCGGTACTGGATAATCTTCTCGGCTGTTGCCGGTCCAATGCCCGGCAGTTGATCGAGTTCTTCTGCTGTAGCTGTGTTGAGATTTACGTGGTCCGAATCGGAAGGCGCCGCGTCTGTCCCGAAGCCGCTTTCGCCGATCTGCTCAGGCTCATGGGCCAAACGCCAACCGGATATGGTGTAGGAAGGGGGGTTGTAGAACAGGCGGGTCTGCCCGCGCTGGGCGAAGATGCCCTTTTCTGTGATCCGGACGATCCGGGTTCTTGGAACCGTCAAGGTGGTCCCGTCGATAAGCTGTGCGGCGAGATTAATGTCGCTCAGATCGCCGTTGGGGGTTGCGCTTCCGGCTTTGTCCAGGAGATCCTGGACGCGCGCACCCTCCTCGAACTCGAAGACCCCTGGACGGCACACCTCCCCGCGAATCGCAACGGCGATGCGGCGTGCGGCCTCGGGTTTTTCTACAGGCGCCAATGCGGGTTTCACAACATTCACGGGTGCAGGAGGAGGCGGCGCAGTAGGCTGGGGGATTGGCATCACCGACAAGGGTTCAGATACAGGGTGGATTGCAGCAACGTCTTGCTCGGAACCATTTCCTTTTCCGCCGAAGTAGAGCGCCGCGGCGCCTACGCAAAGGGCGCCAGCGCACGCCAGCAGGATCAGCTGTTCTTTGCGGGTCATGAAACGGCTGAGCATTGCATAAACCCCATATCTAGTTATGGGAACTTTATAGCGTTTGCATATGCCGGAGGTCAACCGCGCAAGGGTGCCGGGGGCAGGTTGGGCAGCGTCGAGATCCACCATCTTCAGGCGTTGTGCAGCACCTTTGACCTTGACACCGACATATGATATTATTCTTTCATACGAATGGCTAAGAAGAAGCACCAGCTTCTCACCTTGCGGCGGCTGAGCTTGCCAGCAAGGTTTGGAGAATATAGACGTGTGGACCGAATCCGCGCGGCGGAAGCTTGGTGTTTTCCGCCGCGCGTTTTTGTGTGCCAGGGGTTTATCCCCTTGCTGCAGCGTGTCGGGCGTCACATGATACAGGGTGCAAAACAGGAGGAAAAACGCATCGCCAAAACAGCCGAAATCCGAGTGCGGGTCAACGAAGGGATCCGGGCGCGCCAAGTCCGCGTCATTGACGAGGAGGGCAATCAACTCGGGATAATGAGGCCCGAGGACGCGCTGGTCGAAGCACAAAATCGTGGTCTCGATTTGGTGGAAGTGGCGCCGAATGCGACGCCTTCCGTGTGCCGGATCATGGATTATGGCAAGTATAAGTATCAGCAAAGCAAGCGCGCCAAGGAATCCAAGAAGCATCAGCACATGATTACGGTCAAGGAAGTGAAGTACCGGCCGAAAATCGATATCCACGACTTTGAGACCAAGACCAACCACGTCCGGGAGTTCCTGGACCAGGGCAATAAGGTCAAGGTCACGATCATGTTCCGCGGCCGTGAACTGGCGCATCCTGAATTCGGGCACGAGATTCTCGCGCGTGTGATTGATGCAACCAAAGACCTCACGCAACAGGCGCCGAGCCCTCAGTCTCAGCGCCTGGAAGGCCGGACGATGAGTCTGGTGTTGTCGCCGTTACGGTGATGTAATGAGTGCGCGTTGGCCGTCAGGGCGAACGCGCGGACCAGTGGATGTTCGAGCGCCTGAACAGGTGCACGTAAACAAGGGCAAGAAGCCCCGAAAAAGGGGAGTTCTGTCTGTTGGAGGTGGTGATATGCCCAAATTGAAGACCAATCGAGGCGCGGCCAAGCGCTTTAGAACCACGAAAAACGGCAAGTTAAAACGCTCGAAAGCGTACGGAAGACATTTGTTGGCCGGCAAGTCGCCTAAGCGCAAGCGGAAGCTGCATCAGGCCGCCCTTATCAGCCCCGAAGATGCAACGCGCGTGAGCCGGATGCTTCCGTACGGCAGCAAATGACAGCGGACGCTCGCCCGGGTCAATAGGTCCCTCCAAGCAAAAGCGACTCCGACAATCCGATAAGGAGAATCAGTACCATGCCAAGAGCAACGAATGGCCCTGCCTCGCGTAGCCGCCGCAGGAAGTTTATCAAGCTGGCCTCAGGATATCGTGGAAGCCGCCATCGTTTGATGAAGACGGCGCGGCAAGCTGTTGATCATTCCGGTGTGTATGCCTATCGCGATCGCAAGGCGCGCAAACGTGATTTTCGCAAGCTTTGGATTGCCCGTATTAATGCGGCGAGCCGGGCTGCGGGCCTTAGCTACAGTCGTTTTATTTCCGGTCTGCGCCTTGCCGACGTCGAGGTCAACCGCAAGGTCTTGGCCGACATCGCCGTAAGTGATCAAGCCGCTTTCGGTCAACTGGTGGAACTGGCGAAGTCTAAGCTCGAAGCCAGCGCCTGACCATGCGGATCACCCCCGCAGTCGACATCCGCGGCGGCTTGTGCGTGAACCTTGTCCAGGGCAACTATGAACGAGAGACCGTGTTTGCCCGCGACCCAGTCGCGCAAGCGGCGCAATGGTTTGAACAGGGCGCGGAATTGGTCCACATTGTTGACCTGGACGGGGCGCGCGAGGGGCGGTTGTGCGTCGGCGAGTCCCTGCGACGCCTGAGGGATGCGGGGATTTCTTTCGAGGTGGGGGGCGGGATTCGCAACCTGGATACGATCAAAACCGTGTTGAACGCAGGGGCGGAGCGGGTCATACTCGGAACGGCGGCGCACCGTGAGCCAAACCTTGTTGCGCAAGCGACGGAACTGTTCCCAGACCGTATTGCGGCAGGCATTGATGCCCGTGAGGGAAGAGTGGCCGTAAGGGGATGGCTTGAATTGACGGACACGGATGCGTCCGAGTTTGCTGTCAGGATGGCCGGCATGGGGGTGTCACGCATTATCTATACGGACATCTTATCCGACGGATTGATGAAAGGCCCGAACATAGAGGCCACTAAAGCCATAGCGCGCGCGTCGAAGATACCTGTTACGGTTTCGGGAGGCGTGTCGTCGCTCGACGACGTCCGGAGGCTGCGCACGCTCGAGGAAGACGGCGTGGACGAGGCGATCGTCGGCCGCGCTCTTTACTTGAGGACATTCACGTTGCCCGAGGCGATTGCGGTTGCTAGGGGGCTGTCATGAGTCTTCATTTTGGCACCGTGGCCATCCTGGGAGTAGGGCTCTTGGGTGGTTCAGTAGGCCTTGGTTTGAGAAGCCGGGGCATGGTCGAGCGCGTGCGCGGCGTGGGCCATCGCCAGTCAAGTCTTGAAGCCGCGCTCGAGGTAGGCGCCATCGACGAGGCCTATCTCGACATTCCTCCGGCCGTTCATGATGCAGACCTGGTCGTCGTCTGTACGCCCGCTGCCGTTATACCGGAGATGTTGGACGTTGTGCGCGAGCATTGCCGGAGCGATGCCGCCGTGACCGATGTGGCGAGCACCAAGGCCGAGATTTGTGCGCATGTGGATGCAACATGGCCCAAGCCATTGCGTTTTATCGGCAGCCACCCGATGGCCGGCTCAGAGAGGTTTGGTCCGGAACATGCCGACCCCAACTTGTATGAGGCAAGCGCGACCATCGTGGTCCGGCGCGACCAGCAAGACCCGAGAGCATTTGCCCAGGTCTGCGGCTTGTGGCGCGGGCTGGGCTCACGGGTGGTCGAGCTTCCAGCGGACAAACACGACGCCCTCCTCGCCGTAACGAGCCACATTCCCCATATCGTCGCATCGTGTTTGGCGCAGATGGCCTGCGAGGCAGGCGACGTCAAAGACGTTGTCGGCGGGGGCTTCCGCGATATGACGCGGATTGCTGCGGCACGGCCTGAAGTGTGGCGCGACATCTGCCTTACCAATCGTCCTGGGATTCTCGACGGGCTCGAGGTGCTCTCAGGGTACATCGAGAAGGCGCGTCGGCTGGTTGATGAAGGCTCTGGCGATGGATTGGCCCAGTTCTTTGAGGCAGGCAAACTGGCGAGGCAAAAAGTGGTCGGCTGATGCGTGGCCTATTTATCACCGTGGAGGGTGTCGAAGGTTGCGGCAAGTCCACGCAGGTCGAACTGCTGCGCAGATACCTCGCAGGCCGGGGCGAGACGGTGTCAGTTACCCGCGAACCCGGAGGTACCCCGTTGGCGGAAGCGATCCGGCACCTGCTTCTCAATCCTGACCATGGCGCACTCAGTCCGGTTGCGGAGCTGTTGCTTTACGAGGGTGCGCGGGCGCAGCATGTCGATGAGCTGATCCTACCTTCTATCCGCGCGGGGCGCACCGTTGTTTGCGATCGTTTTTTCGACTCGACCACGGCGTACCAGGGAGGCGGGCGCGGCCTGCCCGCAGAAATGGTGCTGTCGATGCACGCTGTGGCTGCTCGCGAAGCGTGGCCGGATTTGACCATTCTGATCGATTTGCCGCCGGCAGTGGGCCTCGAGCGGCTTGGACGAACCCAACCGCACGATCGGCTCGAGCGGGAACCCCTCGCGTTCCACGAACGGGTCCGCGAACGCTTTCTCGAGATCGCGCGCGGCGAGCCCGATCGCGTAAAGGTTGTCGACGGCAACCGGCCTGTCGAGGAGGTCGCCGCAGCGATTCGGAACGTAGTTGACAGGCTGTTTGCGAACCGATGAGTTTCAGCAACGTAAAAGACCAGGACATCGCTATTCGCTTGCTGCGAAACGTGATCAACCGGCGGCGCGTGCCCAACGCCATGCTCTTCTGGGGACCAGAAGGGGTAGGCAAAACCATGGCCGCTCTGGAGACGGCTAAGGCCATCAATTGCAAGCAGAAGACCGGCGACGCCTGCGACGAGTGTCTCTCGTGCCAGAGGATTGCGCACGGGAATCACCCCGACGTCATGGTGGTCGTGCCTAAGCGCAATACACGCGTCATCCCTATCGACGCAATAAAAGACGTGTGCGAATTCGCCGCGCTTTATCCTCAAGAGGCGTCCCAGCGGGTTTTCATCATCGAGGACGCAGACCGGATGAATGAGTCTGCGCAAAACCACTTCCTCAAGACGCTGGAAGAGCCGCCGGGACGTTCACTGTTCATATTAGTCAGCGCTCATCCGCGCGAGCTGCTACCCACTATTCGGTCGCGATGCCTGAGCGTGCGCTTCCGCGCTTTGCGCGTCGAGACCGTAGCCGGCCGCCTTAAGCAGGAACGGGGCTTGCCGGACGCACTGGCTACGGCCATCGCGGCCTTGTCGCAGGGGCAGATGAACCGCGCCCTCGAGTTTGTTGATTCGGACAAGCGCGACGTGGTGCTCGGCCTCGTGGATCAGCTCTATAGAGGCGGGGATCCCGTCGAGGTATCGGAAGAGTTCGTAGGGCTTATCGAAGGCGAGCGCAAGCGGATCGAGAAATCCGTGAATGCAGAATTCCCTGTGGATAAGAAGGAACTCTCGCCGGAAGACGTCAAAGACATCAGAGATCAGCGGCTGGCTGCTCTGAACGCTGCTCTGAAACGTGATATACTCGATTACTTGTATCTGTTTGAGAGCTGGTACCGGGACGAACTGGTGCTCGCGGCCACTGGCGATAGGACGCGTCTTCTCAACCGTGATTGGGGTGAAAAGATAAGAGCCCAATTGGGCTCTGAGCCCGGCGCAAAGGTCCATGCAATCGACCGGGCGCGCGGCTATCTAGATTCTTTCATCCCTGAAGATCGCGTCTTCCGTGACATGTTCTTTGCGTTGTCAAAGAACTGACGATATATTGGAGTTGAAATGGAAGTTGTTAAGGTTAGACTGCGTAAACCCACGCGGGTGTTCACTTTTCTATGCAGTGGCATACCCTTGAATCGCGACGACGCCTGCATTGTCAGGAGCGACCGCGGCCTCGAATACGGCGTCTGCGTCTTGCCGCCCGAGCCGTGCAGCGAGGAAATGGCCCAGCGCACCTCGATGAGCGTGGTCCGCAAGGCAACTTTTCAAGACCAGAGCTCCTTTCTCCAGATTCAGAACGACGAGGGTGAAGCCTGGAAGATCTGCGAAAAGAAGATCGAGGAACGTCAGCTTCCTATGAAGCTGGTCGATGTCGAGTACACATTCGACAAACACAAGGTCGTCATCTACTTTACGGCGGCGGATCGCGTCGATTTCAGGGAACTGGTACGGGACTTGGCTCAGACCCTGCGGACTCGTATCGAGTTGCGCCACATCCAAGTGCGCGACCAGGCTAAGATCGTCGGCGGCGTGGGAGTCTGCGGCCGCGAACTGTGTTGTTCCACTTGGTTGCAAGAGTTCCGTCCTATCTCGATGAAAATGGCGAAGCGGCAGAATCTGTCTCTGAATCCCTCGAAGATCAGCGGTCAGTGCGGCCGTCTCTTGTGTTGCCTGAGCTACGAGAACGAGTTCTACCAGCAGCATAAGCGTTCCGAGGCCGTTGGACAACAAGACGCGCGCGGCGACCAGGAAGAGGAAGCTGCCGTTGACGACGACGCCGGCGAGCAGTTCGAGGAAGAGCCTTCCGTCGAGGTCTTCCGCGATGATCTGTTTGACGAGCCAGACTCGCCCGATCTGCAGCGCGCCAACGAAGGTCTCTCGTTGCCGCCGGGGTCCACAGGCAACCAGCCGGCGAATGGGCCTTCTCGGAAAACGGCAGACGGCAAACCGGACTCGTCTCAAAACGCCGGCGTCCAATCCCGCGCGATACGGAGCTCGAGGGCGCGCAAACGCCGGAAGCGGCGGGCCAAGCGCAAGGCAAACTCGTCGTCTTCGGGTGGCTCGAAAGGCGATGAGGGCGCCTGATGGTCTGCGTGGATTCCCATTGCCACCTTCAGGATCCTGCCTTTGATGCCGACCGTGACGCCGTCGTCGGGCGCGCCTTAGACGTCGTGGAATGGCTCGTTGTGGTGGGCGACGGCCTTGATACGAGTCGCCGCGCCGTTGCCCTGACGGGTCAACGGGTGTATGCAACCGTTGGGTGCCATCCCTACAACGCCGCCTCGGCCGATGCTGACGGCTTGGCGGCCCTTCGCAAACTGGCGGGACATAGCCGAGTTGTGGCGATTGGCGAGATTGGCCTAGATTACCACTATGCTACGGCCAATCCCGAAGTGCAGCGGCAGGCGTTTCGTAATCAAATGGATTTGGCCATCGAGGTTGGCCTGCCGGTCGTCATCCACAATCGCGACGCCCACGCGGACACAAGCGCACTGCTCGAAACCTATGCCGGCCGGTTGACAGGCGGGATCATGCACTGCTTCGACGGGGACGCGGCTTTTGCCATGCAATGCGTCGACTGGGGACTGCATGTTTCCTTTGCGGGAAACGTCACGTTTCCGAAGGCGCAACGGCTGCACGAAGCGGCTCAGGCGACGCCCATCGAACGGCTTCTTGTCGAAACGGATGCGCCCTACCTTGCGCCGCAACCGGTCCGGGGCAAGCGATGCGAGCCGGCTTTTCTACCGCACACCATCCAGATGCTGGCGGAGATCAAGGGAATGGCGCCCGACATATTGGGATGTCGGACAGCAGAGAATGCAGTGCGCGTATTCGGCATTTCGAAGACGAACGGTTCATAACACCATCTGCCTGATCAGCTCTGGCCCCCCGATGCCGGCCCGCCCATCCGCGCAGCTACACCACGGAAGGAAGGGACTCTCTCCGCGCAAGCCATTCCTCGGGAATCGGCGCTCGCATGGCGACGATCCCACCGACTATGGCGCAGGTCGTGTCGCGGTCGCCCAATCCGCTGACTGTGTTCCACAAGGCTTCTTGGTAGTCATCAAGATGGTGTGCCGCACACCACAGGGAAAACGGGACTGTGTCCTGTGCGGAGGCCTGTTCGCCGCTGCCAAGTATTGCGGCCGCTTCGCGGGCCGGCCTGCCGCCAAGGTCCAAAGAGACTTCCATCAGCCGGCGGGTCTTGCCTTCCGGCGTAAGGCGCACCGTTTCGCGGATAAGCGTCTCGGCCGTGAGCTCGCCGGCCGATGCGGCGGTGGCTGCCGCGGCAGCCACGGCGGAAGCCCCGGCCTGGCCTTCCGGATGGGCGTGCGTCACTTGCGCTGACAGTTTCGCCTCGCGTGCCGCACGCTCTGGGTCGTCGGCGAAAAAGGCGCCAATGGGGGCGGCCCGCATGGCGCCGCCATTGCCATAGGATCCGCTGCCGAAAAGCGTGGGCGCAATCGCACGCCAATCGTCCCCGGCATAGACCTTGCCTAATAGACGGGCTGCACCGCCGGCATAACCCCGGTGAGGGTCGTCGGCGTAACGCCGTGCAAATGCGTGGGCCAGCGCATTCTGGTCAATGCGTCCATAGTTTCGGAGAATCTCGACAATGGAAAGGGCCATATGCGTGTCGTCAGTCCATCGCCACGGCCCAGCAGGCAGTCTGCGCGACGGAATGGTGTCGGGGGTAATGTAAAAGAACTGCTCCCCAAAAGCGTCTCCAACCGATAAACCGTCCAGACTGGATAGCGCCCTCTCGATCGGCGTCATAGATAAGCCCCCGTTGCTCTGCTTCTCAATACGATCATAGCTTTGGCTTGAATGCGCTGCAACATTGAACAAGAAAGCCAGGTTTGTTACGGTTTTTCATAGGTACAGGTTCTATGCTGAAGGGGAGAGGTAAAACAATGGACCCGAGAATCTCAAGGCGGCAGCTTTTGGCGGGCTTGGGCGCGATGGGCGCGGCGCATTGGTTGCATCCGGCGTTTGCGTGGGCGTCTGCAGAGAAAGCGGCCCGGCCCAATGTCTTGTTTATCATGAGCGACGATCACGCCGCGCATGCCTTGAGCTGTTACGGCAGCCGTACTAACAAAACGCCGCAGCTTGACCGTATCGCCGCGGAGGGGATGCGTTTTGACCATTGCTTCTGCACAAACTCGCTCTGCGCGCCAAGCCGGGCCGCGTTTCTCACGGGCAAGTATAGCCACCTTAACGGCGTGAAAGATAACCGCGATGTTTTTGACGCCGGCCAGCCCACTTTTCCAGGCCTGCTTCAAGATGCAGGGTACCAGACCGCCCTTGTGGGCAAGTGGCACCTCAAGAGCGATCCCTCCGGCTTCGATTTCTGGGATATCTTGCCAGGCCAAGGCGAGTACTACGACCCTGTCATGATTAAAATGGGAGAACGGCGCAAACTCGACGGCTATGTAACAGACCTCATCACTGACGCAGCGATCGGATTCCTTGATCGGCGCGACAAGACCCGGCCGTTCTGTCTGCTCGTCCATCACAAAGCCCCGCACCGGCGTTGGCAGCCCGGTCCCAAGTATGTTGATCTCTACGCCGACGCGGACATACCAACGCCGGAAACGTTCAACGACGATTACAGCGGCCGTTCGGCGCCTGCCCGGCTTGCGGAAATGCGTATTGCCGATCACCTCGACGAGCAGGACACCAAAGGCGCCGTGCCTGAGAACCTGACGCCCGAGGAAGCCAAGCATTGGAAGTATCAGCGCTACATTAAAGACTACTTGCGCTGCATTGCATCTATCGACGCCAACGTTGGCCGCTTGCTTGATTATCTCGACCAATCAGACCTGACGGATAGCACGGTTGTCGTTTACACTTCCGACCAGGGCTTTTTTCTGGGCGACCACGGCTGGTTTGACAAGCGGTTCATGTATGAGGAATCCCTCCGCATGCCCTTGTTGGTGCGGTATCCGCGTCTTGTCAAGCCTGGATCGGTAACCAGCGGCATGGTGCTCAATGTGGATCTCGCGCCAACTCTGCTCGAGCTCGGCGGCGCTCCGCTTCTGCCCGCGATGCAAGGCCGCAGCATCGTGCCGCTTCTCGAGGGGCACCTGCCCGAAGATTGGCGCACAGCGGCATACTACCACTATTATGAGTATCCCGCCGTACACAGCGTCCGTCCCCACTATGGCATCCGGACCGACCGATATAAGCTTATCCGTTACTATGGGGATGTGGACGAGTGGGAGTTCTTCGACCTCGAGAAGGACCCCCGTGAACTGCGCAGCGTTTATGCCGACCCGGAATATGCCCGCACGGTCGCGACACTCAAGGATGAACTCGCGCATATGCGGCGCGTCCTGGCCGACGATACCGGCCCCGCTATGCAATGGTAGGGTCGGCGGTCCTTCCCAGGCGCGTCACGGTTGCTCCGGCTTCTCTATGGCCGAATCCGCAATGCGTGCAAGCTGGTTGGTTCGAGCCAGGATCTCCTCAGTTCATACTGTAGATCCAAATCTGGGAATGGAGGCCAAATCCCTTTCCCGTCGGAGCAGTCCGTTCCTCACCCTGAGCGGGGAAGGCGATGCCATAGCGCTGATCCACAAGTAGATCTTCTGAGACACCTCGGGATTTGGGCAACCTATGGAGCCAAAAGAGCAGGGATTTGGGGCTTCGCTCCCTATCCTCAGCCGACGGCAATGCTCTCGAACTGCGGCAAAAACGTGCGGTTTTTCCGCAGCATCTCAGAGACCATCTTCTTGATCTCCTCAAGCGAAAGGACCGCGGCTGTAAGCGGGTCGTACGCAATCGCCTGAAACACAAGCCTGGCGTCGCCGGTTAATGCCGCTTCGACGGCCATTTCCTCAACGGCCACACTCACGTTGTTAAGTGCGGCACATTGCGGCGGCAACGTGCCTACGTGGATCGCGTTGAAACCTCGTTTGTTGGCCAGCACCGGCACTTCGACGCACGCGTCTTGCGGCAGGTTCGTGATCAAGCCTCTGTTGGCGACGTTGCCATTGAATAGGTAAGGGTCGCCGCCCATATAGGCGTTTATGATGTTCGCGGCATATTCATGACCCCGCTCGAGCGACATCGGCGCCCCGTCGTCCAGCCATTTCTGGAACTCTTTCCGCCAGCTCTTTTTGCGTTCCATGTAGTGTTTCAGAATGTAGCCGTACTCGCCGGGGTTCCAGCCGGCGCCGTTTTCGTTGCAGTATTTCTCAATGAGGTCCGGGCGTTTGCGGAACCACCAGTTGTATTCGCTGTTGTGGCCGCTCGATTCGGTCACGTAGTAGTCGAGAGCCAGGAACATCTCGTTCCGGACCTTTTCCTGGTTGTAGATCTTTTTCTTTCGTACCGCCTTGCGAATAAGCGGGTAGGCGTCTTCGCCGTTCCACTTGTACTCGAGGTACCAGGCCTGATGGTTAATCCCAGCACAGACATAGGTAATCTCGTCGATCGGGGCGCCAATCCAGTGGGCAAGCATGTGAGCCGACCCCTGGACGCTGTGGCAGAGTCCCGTCAATGGGATCGTCGTAGTGCGTTGCATCGCGCGGCACAGCATGGCCATGGGGTTGGTGTAGTTCAGCAGGATTGCCTTCGGGCAGTACTTCTCCATGTCCTTACAGATGTCGATCATGGTCGGGATCGTGCGCAGGGCGCGGAAGATGCCGCTCGGTCCGCGGGTATCGCCGATGTTCGTGTCCACGCCGTACTTTTTCGGAATCTCGATGTCATACCGCCAGGTGTCCACATCGCCGCAGAGGATTGTGCAGCAAACGGCGTCGGCGTCTTTAATAGCGGCTCGGCGATCGGTAGTGGCCTCTACTTTGGCGGGATACTCTCCCCGCGCGATGATGGCCTCGACGGCGCGCCGTGCGAAATCCAGGCGTTCCTCGTCAATGTCCATCAATGAAATGGTCGCGTCCTTGAGGAGCGGGAATGTGAGCACATCCCGTACAAGACCACGTGTAAATCCCAGACTTCCAGCTCCAATAAAAGCAATTTTCGCCATGGTTGTTCGGCCCCCGAACGGTTGTAGTTCGCGTGTTCTGCCCTGCCGTTACCCCCGGACGGCGCAAATCCGCGCGATTATGCCCCCTTGCGCCGGCGGAATTCAATCCGCCGCCCCATTTTTTGCCCGGGGCCATGGGTAACCAAGGCGAAGTAGAGGGTCGATCCGATCTGCTGGCGCCGCTCTCCTGGTGACGCCCGCACCTGAATACACGCAGACAGCGCTATTCGGCGGCGGCGACGCCGGCACTCGACGCGCACTATCCTACTTAGCGGTTGCGGCCCGGCGTACCCAGACAGCGTTGCAGGAACGCCGCCGTGGCCTCTAACGCTCTGTCCATGTGTCTCTTGTAGGCCTCGACGTCCGCGTCGAGGTCAAAGAAGCCGTGTTCCGTGTTCGGGACGATCAGCAGCGTCGATTCCACATTCATTTTGTCGCATTTCCTGTGGTACGCGAAGGATTCGCCGATATCGACGATGGTGTCCCGGTCGCCATGGAGCAGGAAGGCCGGCGGATCGTCGGACGTGATGTAGTCGATTGGGTTGAAATCCTCGAGGGTATGCGCATACCACAGGACGGCGCACGAGACCCGGCTTGACTGTTCCTTGTACAGGTCCGATTCGAAGCCGTCGCCGACATTGGCAAATGCCACGAAAGCTGCCAGGAAACCGCCCGAGGATTCGCCGGCAACGGCGATGCGGTCCGGGTCAATGCCGTAGTCCCGGCTGTGGGCACGAACGAAGCGGACAGCCGTCTTGCAGTCGACGATGGCGGCTGGCAGCGGGGCCTCGGGCACAAGCCGGTAGTCGATGGACACGCTGACGAATCCATGAAGCGCGGTATAGGCCGCACACCACTGGATGATCTCGTAGTCCTTGTCCAAGCTCGTCAACCCGCCGCCATGAATCCATACAATGCAGGGAAGGGGCGCACCTGTCCGGTCTTTCGGCATATAGACGTCAAGAAGGAGGCGTTTCTCAGGGGTTTGGGCATACTCGACGTTCTTGAGGATATCTACCTGACACAGAAGTCCCTGGACATGCTCCCGGCGAAAATCGAGGATCTCCTTGGTGACAATCTGGTCGAAAGGCAACCCGGTCGGGCCGCTGCTCGCCGAATAGGCGGCAAACGAGCACAATACTAGGCGGCTCCACAACATAACGGGGCTCCTCTCGCGCCGGATAGGGCGCTGCTAGTCCTGGGCCTGGGCTTGATAGGCCGTGTCGTAGGGGCCCATGCCAATATCTTCGGGAATCAGATCGACATGCGGCTCCGGCGCCTCAGTGAATACCTTGCGCACTGCGTCCAGATAACCGAAGCCGTACTCCCTGTAAGGCGCGATGTAATGGCCCTCGCCCCATTCGTTCCAGTTGTCCAGCAGGAGCATCCGGCCGCTGAGCTGATCTTGGGGAAGCTTGCTGACGAGGTCCTTAGCCTTCTCGAGCAGCCGCACGTAGTCCTCGGGCGGGATTTTCCAGATGCTGCCCTCGTCATGCCATCCGCTCCACGCCTGCGAGACCGTCGCCACCTGGGGCAGAATACCGAGGTCCTGGGTTTTTTGCAGATACGCCATTTGCGCCTCGATGGCCTGTTCAGGCGTGGGATTGTCCGGGATGTACCACACATAAGCGAAGGTATAGTCGAGGCCGAGCTGTTTCATAAGCGTCAGGTGTTCCGGCTCGAGGCCGCGATACTCCCCAAGAAGGTGGAGGCCGTCGAATCCCTCGTCGCGGCAAGTCTGGCGCATCAGGTCGAAGGCCTTCGCCACGTTCTCCACGCCGCCCAGGTCGTCAACCAGAAACTCGGGGCGGTAGATGAACAGGACCGGCTTGTTGTCGACGATCAAATAGCTTGGATGCTTGAAGTAGTTTTCCATCCAGTAAGGAAGCAGATTCGTCATCAGATCGTCCTGATCCGCGACCCCGGCCACGCCACGGCCCTGGTTCTCCCACATGATGGTGAACTTCATTTTGTCGACAAACTTCGATTTGAACAGGCCCTCGTGAATGGCCGAGCTGAATACTGTCTCGACGGGTCCGCCCTGGCCGTTCCGGTACCAACAATAAATAAAGAAATCGATGCCGTGCTCGACGGCCCACTTGGTCTCCCAGTCGGAGACTTCGGGGTTGTCTTGCGCATAAAAGCCCAACGCAGGCGTCCGCTCGGGGTGCTTGAGGACGTTATCCCACATCTGCGGCTTGTCAGCTTCCCACAACGGACAATGGTGGGCCCCGATAAGTAGGGGCGATTCTGCAGGCACAGGTTCCGGGATATAGGGCAGGTCCTGGATCACAACGGGATCGAGGAACTGCATCCGGAGCGACGCTTCTGCAAGCACCTCCGCACCAGAAGCGATCTCGAGCTGCAGATGGCATTCGTCGGTGGGCTCGCCGGCCTCGACGACCCATGCGAGCTTCTTGGTCTGACCCGCCTCGAAAGCAGTTGGGGTGGGTACATCCGTCTCGACGATCTCGACATTCTCCGGCAGCATAAGCCGGACTTCTAACTCAACGCCGGCGTCTTTTCCGTTGAAAACAATGGCTTCAATGGGCGACGGACGCTTGGCCCTGCTGATGGGTTTCCCCGGTTGGAAACTCCGTATCGCGATCCCGCTCTGCGCGCCCATGGCTGCACCCTCCTGGTTCGCCGCCTCCGTCCTATTCATACCCATGATCATGGCCAGCAACACGGCAGCGCCGCTAGCCAGACTCGATCCGATTCTCATCGCAGGAATTCCCTTCTGTCCGTTCAGTGTGTCGCTTGCCCAGCAATACAACCCCTTCTATCGATTGTGCGCTTTGCACCGACCCGAGTGCAAAACTGGCGCCTGGATGCGCTGTGAGGCCCATAGGCTCTCCTGACGCGCAGTCAGACGCGAAAGCGGTCCAGAGCCGGTAGTCAAGCTCATACCGACAAGGCGACATGCATCGAGGTGAAAAGGCGCGCGTGGTTTGTGCAGGCGGATGCAGAGCGTGAGGCGTGCAAGGGACTGTCGTCCTTGCTCCAATGAGACAAGAGACAGTGGGCAGCCTTTACGA
Source organism: uncultured Nitrospiraceae bacterium (assembly GCA_964493915.1). Taxonomy (GTDB): domain Bacteria; phylum Hydrogenedentota; class Hydrogenedentia; order Hydrogenedentales; family SLHB01; genus CAZBQH01. The sequence continues at coordinate 13,187 of CAZBQH010000181.1, read as the reverse complement.
GGCGTTGCCGGCGGCGGATGTCCCGACAAGCTCTCTGAATCGGGGATGGTCCCGCAAGGAATTCAGGTCGCGGTCGCGGGCGGCCTCGTCCCGGAAGGCGGGGTCCAGTTCGATGGCGCGCTCGAGGTAAGGGAAGACCTCGGCGGCGCGGCCGCGTAGGTTCTCGAGGCAAGCCATGTTGTAATACGGGGCCGGGTGGTCCGGCGCAAGCTCGATTGCCGTGCGATAGTGGGTTTCCGCTTCTTCGTAGCGTCCCATGCTTACAAGCAAGTTTCCATAGTTGTTCATGGGGGCTACGTCGTCGGGAGACAGGGCGAGGGCCTGGCGCGCTTCGACCATCGCTTCATCTTTTCTGCCGGTCAGGCGCAGCAGGACGGCCAAATCGTTGTGGGGACGGCTCCACAAGGGGTCCAACTCGATGGCCTTGCGCAACGATTGCTCGGCCTCGACATAGCGCTCCATCGAGTACAGCGCGACGCCTTCGCCGTCATAGGGAAGGGGCCATTCCGGTCTTAACGCGACGGCCTTCCGATAGGCCGCGGCAGCTTGTTCCCACTGCTGTTGGCCGTGGAGCCGCCGGCCCAGGGCGTAGTACGTATCAGCGGTCTTTGCGCCGCCATGTTCTGCAAGGGCCGCTACGCGCTCGATGGCGGCGCGTGTCTCCGCGTCGCGCACAAGCGGGTCTTGGTCCAGACGCCGGTACATCGCCGCCACCAAACTGTCCACCTCTTTTGCTGCAATGGGCCTGTGCGTTCCCTCGTCGATTCGGCGGAGCCCTACTACGGCGGCCGCCAATGCGACAACCGCCGCCGTCAACATCCATATGTAACGGTGATTTCTCATGCGATAGGCACTTCAGCGAGGAGCTTGGTGCCCCAAGTCAAGGCTGCCGCCGGGGCAGCACCTCGCGCCGGACGCGGTCGAGCACGTCCTCCAGCGTTGCCTCCATCATATACAACCGGCCGTGCACATAAGCACGCCGGCCTGCAGGACACTCGGGCAACACGGGGTCTGCGTGAACACATGGAATCTGCGTGTTGCTCAGAATGCTGACCGAGTTCGGCCACGCGACTGCATAGACATAGCGCCCGTCCTCCGACGTCACGGCAACCACACCAAACTCGGCGACATCTGAACTGCATCCCCAAGGCGTGGCAACGCCCGGCGCCGGCGACCCCTCGACAGGGTAATGGCAGAGTGCGGGATTGCCCGCGCCCCGATCGGTGTTGGCCATGGCGGTCCATGCACCTTTGGTGTAGATCCATGTCCGCTCGAGGCTCCGGTCTTCAAACAGGGTTCCTGTCAGGGTCGAGCAGAACTGGACCAGCGGCCGCACCGGGCCGCTGCGCTTATTCCCAAACCAGAACTCGACATCGACGGTATCTTCGTTCGGGGTAAGCCTGCCGCCTATGACTTGGTTGTCGTAGTCCCACTCGAACCACAGCGAGTCAGCCTCGCTGGTTTTCCACACATTTGCCAGATTCGCTGGATCCACTCGGGGCGGCATGTCTTCCCGTTTGTGGTCGATAAAATCGAGCGTGTCGCTGTTGAGCGTCTCCGGATAGCGGAATTGCACAGGTGCGTCCATCCACGGCGCCTGGATCAGCGCCGCATGACGCCATGGTTGGGCCGGGTCTCTCTGGGGGACAACACGGATCCTCGGCGGCGTGGCGCTCTTCTCGCCCGCCGATACCCGGAGTTGCTGCGGGGCCGCGTCGGACGCCACGAGGAAGACTGTGCCGAAACGACCGTCCTCCTCGACATATGTCTGAATGCCGTCGAGAGTCCCGGCACGCGCCGCGGAAAGGAGACGCCAGCTACCGTTGCTCTGTTTCTGGTAGATGCGCGGATAGCGGTAGCTGGTCAGCCCGGTTACAATCACGGGGACGAGATCGCGCCCGCCCTGTAAGGTGAACTCAGCCTCGTTGTCGTTTGCACGCACCGTGGACGGGAAGTCGCTTACTTTCTCGCCGGTGGCAACTGAAACGATCTGAGGACGTTTGTCGCCGTAGTACGTGCTTTCCTTGTCGGCGGGCAGCGCGCTCGTCGAGTCGCCGTAGGCGAAGAAGTAGGCGTCGATTTCGATCGTGTCGCCGGGCCCGAGAGACAGCTTGTCGGCGTTGGCGGTCAGGAGCAGTCGCGTATTGCCGTTTTTCTCACACCAAACGCTCGCCGCAGGGCCTACGGCCGCGCCGGACCCTTTGGTTCGCCAATTCTCGAGCACGATGGCGTTTGATCCCATGGATTCTCCATATAGGGTCACGAACGCATTCTGCGGGGGTAAAGCAAGCCCTGATACATCGAAATGGTCGCTCGATAAATCGAGTTTGCGCGGCGGGGCGCCCGTCGCAGCGAAGTGAGTATAGCGCAAATGCTGCACCCAGGACGCGATAGTCAAGAGGCGGAAATCCTCCTTCGGATTGGCGATGTCGAGCGATTCGAGCGCTTCATAGCGTACGCGGATGAAGTTGCGAAGCTGATCCGTCTGAGGCAGCTCGAAGGTCTCGACGGTCCCCTTTACTTTGCCGTCCGAGGAGAGGTATTGCAGACCGATGTCCATCCAGTTCGGGCCGGTGCTGTAGTAGGTTGTGCCTCGATAGACCAGATACTGCCAAGGCGCGTCGGGCGCGGTGCGGTAGGAGAGAAAGCTGTGGCCGGCGATGTTGTCGTGCTGCGGTTGGCCGCCCCAGAACGTCGGCTGGCTCATGGCGCGGTAGTCGGCGATCGTGACGCCCGGCAGACCGCCAAATTTGAAGGGGACGTAGCAGGTTGTCTCGGTGACGCCCGTCGAGCTGTGGAAGTAGTCCATCCAGGCCCCGAGCGAGGAGAACTGCTTGACCCTGTGGCGCCCCCAATTCTGGTAAAGGTGAAGCGAAGAGAGCTCGCACGTCTCGTTTTCACCGAGGTAAAGGGGGAAATAGGTCTCGCTGAACGGCGTATCCTGCGGGTTGTAAAAACCCTCCTCTTTTTCTCCTGCAAAGTTTTTCGAGATTTGCACGGTGATGGGAAGAGGATGGCCTTCGCTGTCGAGCAGGACCCCGCCCTCGACGCTGCCCTTGTCGCCGTCCAGCGTCTCGTGACAGACATAGATTTGCCGCGCAGGACCCTGATTTGTCGCCCGGAAATGGACCGTCTCATAGAAGTTAGGGAAATGATAAAAATGCCCCTGAAAACCTCCCTCACTGTGGGATCCGATGGTATAACACCCGCGCACGGCGTCATAGCGTATGGGATGGACCGCCTCGATGGCGTCGAAGGCACTGTCAGGAAGCGGCGGCGTCTCGCCGAACAGCGGAAACGCATAGAACTGCGTGGCGCCCTTCGTGAAGGGCGTCATTATATGGGTGCTCTCCGCGATTCCCCGCACGCGTAGACTTTTAGCGTCAAAACTGCCGACACCATGCCAGTTGATGGAAGCGAGCACCTTTTCAGGATAGCAGTAGAGGGCGAGGTCGCCCTTGAGCGGCGCCGTCTGACCGTCCTCGCGAGCGACGGTCACATCCAGCCAGTGGACTTCGCAGAAATAGGGTCCCCGCCGGTATAGGTTGATTCGCGAGGGGTCTGCTTTTTCCGACCACAATGTGCTATGGACGCGTCCTTCACCGTCCTCTACTTCGAGGGCAAGCCACAAATCGCCCGAAAGAAAGTCCAGCAGCCGCGGCCCCTTGAACAAACCCTTGAGGTGATAGCGTTCTGCCAAGATCTCGAACATGGTGCGCGAGTTGTCCGTATAACGCACCTCGAGCCGCGGCCTCCGGGAGATAGGCTGTGCCGCGAAATCCTCTTCCCACACGGACGCAGCGCCTGGATTTGCCAACGCGAGCAAAGTCATCAACACAACCATTGCGCTTCTCCTTAGTTGCTTGCACGCTAACGATGGTAGAGCGTACCGTGCCCCAGTGCTTGCCTCAGCCATAGTACCATGCGGCGCCGTTTGGGCCTAAGCCCGCGCCAGGCGGAGTGGCCGGACGGCGGCGCCGCGTCCCTCCCAGGACGCAAACCGGGGGCTGCACGTGTATTGCGGGACTGGGTTCGTTGCTAGCGGATGCGGCTCTCAGACTGGCTCATCCACATGTCGGAGTTGCCCCCGAAGTGCTCTTTCATGGGCTCTGTGATTGTGTCTAGGCGAGCGACGATCTCGGGGGGAAGGTCAAGGTCGGCCGCGCCAATGTTCCGGCGGATTTGGTCGGGTTTTCTTCCTCCCACGACAACAGAGGTGACGCCGGGTTGCGCCATGATCCAGGCAAGGGCGACGTTTGCCATAGACTCGCCGAGTTCCTCCGCAACACTGCGTATTTCTTCTAAGGCCTGGAAAAGGAGCCTCTCGCAGCCTGGCTCGCCGTGGCGCACGCCTTCCCTGCTACTCGAGAAATGACGGGTGCGACGGCGCGTCGCGGGAATGTCTTCCACGGAGTTCCATGTGCCTGCAAGCAGGCCCTGCATGAGGGGCATGTAGGCGAGGATGCCGAGCTGCCGTTTAAGACACGCGGGCATAATGTGATATTCGATAGCCCGGAAAACAAGGTTGTAGCCTACCTGGTTTGAGAGGGCGTCGCCGCGCGCCAACCAGGCGTCGAGGTCGCGAGATCCGAAATTCGAGAGGCCGATGGCGCGGATCTTCCCTTCTTGCCGGAGTTTGTCGAGTTCCTCGTAGGTTTCGTCGAAGGGATGATCGCGGGAGGGCCAGTGGACCTGGTAGAGGTCGATCCGGTCAACGCCCAAACGTTGCAGACTCGCTTCACACGATGCGCGGAGCTTCCCCCGAGCGCAATTCTCCGGCAATACCTTTGTAGCAACGTAGACTTTGCCATGCTGATCGCGAAGGGCCCTGCCGAGCGCCTGCTCCGATTCGCCGTTGGCATAGGACTCTGCGGTATCGAACAAGTTGATGCCGGCGTCTATGGCGGCACGGACTGCCGCGTCGGCGTCGGCTTGCTCGCTTTTACCCCAATAGGTTTGGTCGGCGAATTGCCAGGTTCCCAAAGACAGGACAGAAACATGCAGGTCGCTTTTGCCAAGTTGGCGATATTCCATGGATTGGTTCTCCCTTGCCGTTGACAGAAGGTCAGTTTGGCAGAAGAAGGGGCAAGGTGTCCACCTTGCGGGGGGCGCTGCCGCTCTGATTGTGATGGTTTTTCCAAGGGGCTTTTTTCCAAGAGCTGGTTTGATCGCTATCGGGAGTGAATGTTATCTTTGATTGCCCCCTTTTTCTGAACTGCGGTGGATGATTGGAGCCGGGTCGCTCTGGTTTTTGTGTCCATGTTTTGGCCAGTCTTTTTCAGGAATCATGATGTTTGAGCCCTTGCGACAAGCGCCCGCAAAATCGTTGCGTCTCCTCCTGCTGGTCTTTGCCGCTCTCCTTCTCGGTGGGTGCTGTGCCGAGCACCGCGATGTCCCTTGCGACAAGATCAGCCAAGACGAACACGCTTCCGGCGACAACCAGCTTGGCCTTTACCGCGAGGTGCTCCCAAAGCCGCTGAAAGTGGTTGTAGAGGGTCCGCGAGTTCCAGGTCTTCTTGGGGGAAAAGGTTATCGTGAGCCAGTCTGCGGCGCGGAAGTCCTATTCACAGTCGACGACCCCGAATCGGGAGCGGTCTTTGTTGAAAGTGGGCAACCCGTTGCGACGGTAGAGACAAAGGCGGGCGGACGGGCTTGCGTCTCTCTCAGACTTGGCGACCGGCCGGGCGACGTGAATGTGACGGCAAGCGTTCGGACGGGAAACGATCAGGGGGGCAGTGCGGTCCGGAAGACAGTCCATTTCCGCGCGATCGCGGGGGCTGAAAAGATAGGGTTGCATCTCGAGGCCACCACGAATGCAACGATCAATCCGGTGGGAGTCCGGCTGTTTGAGTCTTCCGGGACGCCGGCAGAGGGTGTAACGGTCTATTTTCGCGTGGAAGGTAATGGCCAGGATGCTTTAGTGGGGGGCGATCGCATCGCAAGGATGGCGACGGGGGCCGATGGCCGGGCGGTGACCTCCTGGACGCTGGGCGATGATGTGGCGCAATACTTCCTGTCTGTGGAGATTGAAGACAAGCGCCCCGGCATTCCTTCCGCCCAGCGTTTCCAAGCACGGTCCTTCGAGATCGAGGCGATGGGCATGAACAAGGCTAAGATGGCCCTCGAGCTGATGGGCGGTCTGGCGATCTTTATCCTGGGCATGAAATGGATGTCAGGCGGTCTGAAAAGGATGGCTGATCGCCGGCTCAAGACCATTTTGCAGGCTTTGACGAAGAATCGTTTTCTGGCGGTGACCGTCGGGGCGGCTCTCACTGCGGTGATCCAGTCGTCAAGCGCTACGACCGTCATGACGGTCGGTTTTGTCAATGCGGGTCTTATGACGTTAACCCAGGCTATCGGTGTTATCTACGGCGCAAATATCGGGACGACGGTCACTGCGCAGATCATCGCCTTTAGACTGGACGCTCTCGCTTATCCCTCCATTGGGCTGGGGCTGCTTATGGCAGCTTTGGCCAAGCGTCAGACCATTAAGTCGCTGGGCGAGGCAATTCTAGGTTTTGGCCTTCTGTTTCTGGGCATGGCAACCATGTCGAGTATTCTCAAGCCCTTGCGTTACAGCCCCGAGTTCCAGAGCGTGTTCCAATGGTTCGACTGTACGCCGGTCAACGGCAGGGTGCCGCCTGGCGCTGCGCTGATGTGCATACTTGTCGGGACGGCCGCCACGTGCATGATCCAGTCCAGCAGCGCCACAGTCGGGCTGGTGATTGCCTTGTCGGCCCAAGGGCTCATTTCCTTCTACACGGCTGTGCCTCTGGTGTTGGGCGACAACATCGGCACGACCATCACGGCTGTCTTGGCCTCGATGGGCGCCAATCGCAACGCCAAACGTGCGGCTCTAGCGCACACGCTCTTCAACGTCTTCGGCGCCGGCTACATGTACCTGCTGCTGTTCGTGCCCGTATGGAACGGCGAGCCGTTTTTCCTGGGCTTCGTGAACGCGATTACACCCGGCGACATCTTCGGCGAGGCCGCGGAGAACCTGCCGCGCCATGTGGCCAATGCGCATACCGCGTTCAATCTATTTAACTGCCTTCTTTTCGTCCCCTTCATTGGTTTGATGTCGAGCGTGGTCAGGAAGGTCATCCCAATGACCATTGCAGATCAGGAGCAGGTTCTCCAGTATCTCGAACCCCATCTCCTTGAGACGCCTACGCTCGCCTTGCAGCAGGCAGTTAAGGAAGTGGGCTATATGGTCCGGCGCTCGCAGAAGTCCATCAACGAAGGGGTCCGGCTTTTTGTCGAGAACGACAAGGACCTGGCTTCCAGGATCATCGCGCGTGAGGAAGTGATTGACCGGCTGCAAGCGGAGATCACCGGTTATCTTGTCGAGCTGTCTCGTAAGCCCATGTCGGCCCATGAGTCGAGTCTGATTCCCGCGCTCGTTCATGCGGTTAACGATGCCGAGCGTATCGGCGATCATTCCGAAAACCTGATTGAACTGACCCATCTTATGCACGAGGGAAACTTCTCATTAAGCGAAGACGCCCTTGCCGATATCCGGTCCCTTCTGGAGATACTTAATGAGCAGTTCGACGCGACTTGCAAGGCCCTCGAACAAGATGACGCTGTACAGGTTGAACGCGTTCTTGCCAAGGAAGAGGAGATCACGGCCTTCATGCAGCGCGCCAGTGAAGGCCATGTTGCACGCCTCGAAACAGGGAGCTGCAACGTGCAAATGGGGGTAATCTTCTTGGATTTCCTGGCCCATCTTGAACGGGTAGGCGACCATCTCGCCAACATCGCCGAACGGGCCGGCAGCTTCATCCGGGCCACGGCTGCATAGGTCACAGAGACGCCCCGCTCCAAGGCAGAACCGCGAAAAGGCACCCGAGCAGGATGCTGCGTGCACAATCCTTCCTATAACGGGGATCGCATGTTCACCATTCTTTTCCCTTGTCGTCCAAGTTGTGCGTGGCGGCGATGATATAAAGGGGTTCTTGACGGACTTCGCGCAGAATGCACCCCAAGTACTCGCCGAGCACCCCCAAGGCAAGGAAAGTGATGGCACTGAACCACCCGAGCAGCAGCGCTGCGACGGCTGGCGACAAAATTGGCAGGGACGTTTCAGAGCGGCCGAAGAGCATTTTAACGGTGAACACAGCACTGAGCAACCCTGTGCCCAGCCCGAGCAGAAGCAGCAACCGGAACGGGATCAGCGAGTAAGGGATGACGGCATCCCGTGCGAAAGCGAGCACCCTGCGGAGAGGGTACTTGCTGGCCCCGCCATGGCGCGCCTCACGCGTGTAGGGGATGCAGGTCTGGCGGAAGCCGAGGTTCGCAATAGTCCCCCGGAGAAAGCGGACCCGCTGCCGGTGCCGCCGGAGCGCCACGAGCACGCGGCGATTAAAGGCTTTGAAATCGGCGCCGCCCGATGGCAGTTCGGGCATTACCCAATGACGCATGAAAAAGTAGAAAGCCCGCGCCGACAGCCGTTTGAGGGGGGAATCCACGCGCCGGACTGTGCGCACGGCATGGACGACGTCGTAGCCGGCAGCCAATTGTTCCAGGAGCCGTGGAATCAACTCGGGAGGGTCTTGCAGATCCGCGTCTATGATGATGAAATAATCGCCGTTCGCCATGTCGACGCCGGCAGTAATGGCGCGTTGGTGACCGAAATTGCGCGACAATGTGATGAGTTTGATACGCGGATCAGAGCTCGCTGAACGTACGAGTATGTCGTTCGTACGGTCCTTGCTCCCGTCGTCCACGAAGAGGTATGTGAATTCGTAGGCGTGCAACTTCTCGCTCACCGCTCGCAGGCGATCGAGGAAGGGCTCGATCGCATCCTCCTCATTGCAACACGGTACGATCACTGTAACTTGTCGCGATTCATCCTCTTTCATGGCCGGGATTCTAGGCTAACCGGATCTCGATTGACAACATCTGTTCAGTATGAGTTAATATGAACGGGATGCTGCAATGTGTGTCTAATTAGACTATGGGACTATGGGAGGATACGTATTGGACTGCTCGCGTAAGGATCTCGCCTGGGCTTTGACTTTGCTTTTCTTTGCAGCAGCCTGTGGGTCCTTGGTGTTCACCGCCGTGTGCGCAAGATATGGACCGGAGGTACTCAGTTCCCTTGATGTGGCCGAACCGGAAGCGATCTACCGCCGCGGGATCCAGTGTGAGAAAGCGGGCGACCTGGACGCCGCCATCGACCGTTACCGCAAAGCGTTGGCGGGCGGTTTGTCCTGGCGGCCTATGGTAACAGATTGCCGCCGGCGCTTAAGTATCTTGCTGATCGAGCGGGGTCGCATCCCAGACCTTTTCGAGATCTCAGCGGCCGACCTGCTGTGCAACAGCGGTTTTGACGTTGCGGACCCGCTACTCGACGGATGGGAAATAGCTGAGGGAGTCTCTGTGGACCCGACCGAAAGCATAGACGGCGGCCGATGTTTATGCGTCAACCTCTGCGAGAGCTTCAGCCCCGTCGTAAGCCAGTCGATCGCTCTTCTTCCCAGCACGCGGTATCGTCTGTCGTACTGGGCGAAAAGCCGCGGCATCGCTGGGCCTGCCGTCTGCATGCAGGTCGAGGGTGCGGACGGCCGCGGCAACACAATCGTTGGCAGGGATGAGCCTTTGCGGGTCAGCGGCGACTGGGCGCAGCATGCGTTTACGTTTAAGACGCCGTCCGCCAGTCAACGAGCCAGGGTGGGCCTCTTTTTCTGCGAGCATGTCGAGAAACTGCCCACCGGTTCGATATGGCTCGACGCCTGTCGCCTCGCCCGGGTAAAGAGTCCGTTTTGGCGAACCCCCAGTTGCGGGGGGGGGGGCGAGGCCCGACAAGACTGGAACGGCCGCATAGCAGCGTCGGGGCGCATCTCCGCTGATGAGCAAGTCGTGGTCGAGGGACGCCGGTCGGTGCGGATTACGTTGCCGGGAAACGCCGACTTTGGGTTATGGCAATGCGTGGACGTTGTCCCGGGGGCGGCGTACCGGCTGATCGGTTGGGTGAAAACGCAGGATTTGAACGGCTTAGGCGCACGCGTCGAAGTGCAAGATGCTGAAGAGGGCTGGAAAAGGTTCTATGCTGCCAGCGATCTGGTTACGGGCACGCACGACTGGCAACGGGCCGAGCTCTGTTTCAGGGTTCCCGAGACGATAGCCGCCATACTCGTCTATGCCCGGCGCCCCTCGCGCGACGACCTGCCTGCCGCGATGGGTACGGTCTGGTTCGACGGCTTTGCGCTTGAGAAGGTTGACAAGACGCAGTGAAGCTCGATGCCCAAGCAGTGCAAGGGGATAGTCAGATGCAGTCCAGGACCAGCGAGATTCGCGTTTCCGCCAAGGCGAAGCGAATCCTGACAATCGCCCCCGTGGTTCTCGTGCTGCTCCTCGCGGCTGTCCAGGCAGCACAGCTCTCGTCGATGGAACATGCCGGCAAGACTCGCCGGGTGGAAGCGATCGAGCGTTTTATGGCGGAGGCACGCTGGGCTGAGGCCGTCGAGGCGTGCCGCGTATCCATTGACGCCCATCCCCTTGAACGACGCAGCCATTTCCAGATGAGCCAGTCCCTGCTTGCGAAGGGTCTTCCCGGCATGTCGCTCGAACACCTGGTCCTGGCGGCTGCGCCGCCCGCTCGAGGCGCCCTAAGGCCTCTCCTTGACCCTCCTAGCCAGATCGAGATTGATAGAACATGGGGGGCGCTGAAAAAGGCGTATCCCGCCGATATGACACGGCCCTTAAGCCGATTGCGCGCAGCTCGTTTGGCGCTCATGGCGAACCGCCAGACGCTGTTCCGCGACGAGCTCCAGTTCGTGCTGACCGCGCCTTACGATGTTCCCATCTACGGTCCTCGGGGCGCAGCATCCGCTTTGCTGCCCTTGGTGTTCGCAGCCGGCGACGACGTTGCACGCATGGACCTTGCCGACACAGCGTGCAATCGTCTGCTTGCGATTGCGGGCGCGCGTCAGTTCCACCCGGAAACGCAAGGGCGTCGTCAAGCCTCGCTGAACTTGGCTGCCGCAGCCGGCGGGACGTTCGCCGGCAATGCCTGCATTGTCCATGCCAATGGCGTCGAACACCGCTTTGCCGCAAAAGACTGGCTGTTCATCGGCATTGATCCGGAGATCAACCAGGTCGTGATGCAGACACGTCTCGAATTGGCGCCTCTGACGAATGAACGTGCCGCACTCACCGCTTGGGCGCTTTCTTTCCCTGAACCAATCATCGTTATCGGAATGGCATCGGGTGAGGCTGTCCATCGGCTGTCTCAGGAGGGCCGCGCCGCCCTGGGAGAATGCTTTGACCTGCACTGCGTGCCGGGTAGGGGGTCGCTTGCAGCCTACGTGTTTGTCGCATACTTGCTAGGAACTGGGACGCAGGCCCTCGAGACGCGGGCAGCCGCCGCTGACCTGCCTGCTATGATCTTTGTCGAGGCGGCCGGCAATTGAGCGCTGCGCCGGACAACCTAATGGGGCGACGGGCAGTCGCTTTCTGGCAGCAGTGCGAACAGTTCATTCTCTTTGTTCTTGTCTTCTCGCTGCCAATGCAGGTTCTGGCCCTTATCCCAGGAACCACGCTTACAGTTACGAAGGTGGGCGGTGCAATGCTTATCGCCGCTGTATTCCTGCGGCGCCTTATGACCAAGCAGTGGCCCTTCGTCCGGACAGGACTCGGCGACGCGATTGTCCTCTTCGGCTTGGCCTGTGCCACGTCCAGTTGTTTCGCTGCGAATCGCCTTGCGTCGTTCCGGGCTACGCTCACTCTTCTCGAATATGCATTCTTGTTCTACGCAACGGCAGCCGTGGCCTCCGATGATTTTGTCCAGGAACGCATTCCGGCGCTGCTCGGGGGCGCATGTTTTGTGGCTGGCGTAGGGGCTGTGCTGGCGTGGTCAGGCCGGCTCCTCCCACCTACCGTTGATCGGTTTGTTGTGGGCTCGAGTATTCGCCGCGTATGTTTTGGCCTGCCGGATGCGAACGAACAGGCCATGTTTTTCGTTTTTGCATTGGCCCTTCTGCTGTTCAATAGCGATTACTGGCGGAACTGGCAACTGCGTGCGTTCAGCGGCGCCACCGTTGCCGGAATGGGCGCGGGCCTGCTTCTCACCATGTCGCGCACGGCTTGGCTATGCGCCGGCCTATTGGTCCTGGCGCGCGTTTTGACGGTCCGGCGCCGACTCCTTTATCTGGGTGGTTTGGCGCTGTTGTTGACCTTCTTTGGGATAGGCGCGACCATCTTCAGACCCCAGCTTGTCGAGTCGGTCCGGCGCCGCGCTTCCGAGGCGACAGCTATGGTCGATACCTCGCTGGCGTCGCGCATTATGCAGTACACGGCCGCTGTAGGAACCGCTTGGCGGGGCGGCGCGTTCGGCCACGGCCTCGGCAGCGCCCCCGAACTGAGCAGACAGTTCCAGACTCCCTTGGGAGACACCACAGGGTCCACGGTGCACAATGTGCCGCTGATCTTCTGGCTCGAACTGGGCTGGTTCGGGCTGCTTTGCTATGGCTGGCTGTGGAGTGCGATAGCCGCCGCGCTGATTCTGGGATTCCGCCGTGTACCGCGCGGCGTCTCCAGGGAACGGATTCTCGCCTATGGGATGCTCATTGTTTCCTTTGCTGTCACGAGTTTGGCGATGCCCTTTGTCTATCGGTCGGCGTTTCCGATCTTGCTCGGGTGCGCTGTCGGCGCGGTGCGGATGGGACTCAGCGCGCCTATCTCCGACATGAATCCGCGAGCCTGAGGCAAGATACCGCCGCGTCGAGGTGGGCGCGCCCTCTTGCGACGGCCTCGGCGTAAAGGGCGTAAGCCCTTTCTGTGTCTCCGTGGCGTTCTGCAATGCGCCCGAGGCGAAACGCCGCATCTGGCGTCGCCGCCTGTGTCTCGATAAGCGCCTCAAGCAACACCCTCGCTTCGGCATACCGGCCCAGTTCGAAAAGGGCTGCGGCTCTGAGATAGCGATCGCGGGTGCTTCCATTGCCGGACAGCTCAGTGTAGGGCGCGAGGGCGGACCGTATCTCAGGGACGAGGTCTTCCGCATCGAAGGCGAATGGCAAGGCCGGATTGACGGGCTCGGCGGCGCCGTCGGTCAACTGCTCCGTGCTGACGCTCCGCAGGCGATCGATCTGCCAGCGTACTGCGGGCGGGCACTCGTACGGCGGCGGAACCGCGAGGACTGCGCTGAATGCTCCCCGGGCGTAGTGGACGCGCATGATGTTGAA
>CAZBQH010000180.1:0-3751 GCA_964493915.1 uncultured Nitrospiraceae bacterium | reverse complement strand
AGCATGATTCCGACGCGTCTTCTTCACAAGCTCTCCATCCCGGAAGCGTACCCGCTTCCCACCTAGCGAGCCTGTCCAGAAACTGGGGTCCACCTCTGAATGTCCCAGCGCCCGCCTTGGGATGCGTGCAAGAAGCCACTTCTGGACCAGAGTAGTTCCGTGATAGTCTCATGAGAATGCAGGTCAGGAGGTTTCCGCATGGCCGATTACTCCATTCCGCCAAGCATTGACAGGGAGTTGCCGCCCGCCGTGCGACGCTCGCTCGCTGTCAGCGACTCCGGTACGCAAGAGGACTTCCTCAGCGAGTACCAGCGAACGACACGTGCTGTCGGCGTTGGGTATTTGCTGTGGCTGTTCCTCGGGTGGCACTATGCCTACGTGGGCCGGTGGGGCATCCAGTTCCTTTACTGGCTGACGGGAGGGGGGCTCCTGGTTTGGGCGTTCATCGACCTCTTCCGGATGCCGAGCATCATCCGCACCTACAATCAAGACAAGGCCGTGGAGGCGATGCGAAACGTGAAGATGCTTCACCAAGGCCAAGCCGGGCTCTAGGCACTGCCCCTGCATGAGGCCAGGCCGGTGGTGAGGATCGAGACCACGTCCTTTGAGGCGATATGGGCCGAGCCCTTGGGCTTGGGCTTGCCCTTCCTGATGGTGCTCCATTTTCTTATCTTTGGGTGGCCGCTTCCTCCCGTTGGCGGTGCCGACAACTCCTCTTCGCAACTGACGGTCCCCCGGTGCCTATCTGGCATCCTCGACGGGTGCGACCCGCGTTGAGGGCGAGCTACGTGTTTAGTTGCCCTCGTTAACGTCGTGGCCCCACTCAACCAACAGAGAGACGTTGCCCGACTGGACATCGACGAGCATCGACAGCTTGATGATCCGACCTAACTCGGCGCCGATCACGGGACCATCGGCGGTTTGGGTCATCGTGAGATCAGCGAACGTGTAACGCCTCTCCAGCCGGCCATCGTCGGCATACTGCCACGGTTCAGAATCGAAGTCCCTCCAATGCGGGTGGTTCGCCCTCACTGTGTACTCGATGCCGCGTTCCAGCCTCTCCAGGTCAAGGTTTCCTACAACCGAGAAGTTGAAGATCGTGTTCCACTTCTGTACGAATCCACCACCATCTCGATCGGTGGTATCAACGAGGGTTGATTCGCCGGTTACCGGGTCAAGAAACACAAGGGTCGCTGCAAGGGCGAAGTCGCGCGCAGCAAACTCAAGCAAGACGGCCTGGAATGGTGGGGGCTCCGACTGCGCCAGACTGAGTGGCAATGCGAGCGCGCACGCCAGGACGAGTGCCCGAATCGCCATGTCACTGGAAGGCATCTTCGCGTGGGCTGCTGCTTCCCGGCTCGGTGCGGCCGCGGAGTTGGGTGGTGATGTCCTCGATGGTGCGGTTCATTGGGTGCTGGGCTCGATCGCGCGTGGGTTGGCGATGCCGAACCGGAGGCCGGAGGCGATGGCGCGGTCGATCTCGTGATGGGGGAGGGGGTTGGGGTTGGCGTGCGCTCCGATGGTGAGTGCGTCGCGGGCGTCGGTTTCGGGGAGGATGCCGGCGCCGACGAGGGTGCCGAGTTTGATGGCGGCGTTGTAGAGGACTACGTTTCGGGCGCCGTTCGGGGCGGTCTTGACGTTGTCGTGTTCACCTTCGACTGCCTTCGCGACGTACTCGCTGTGCGCGCCTGAGAGGCGCAGGGGCCGCGTCGGGGTGGGGGCCAGCACGGTGTGGCGGCCACTAGTTCTGGGATGGCTTCCTGGGCTTCCTGAAGCGTCCAGGCGCGGTGGTCGCTGGCGTGTAGGAGGCGGACCATGTACGCTTCGCGCTTGAGGTGCTTGAAGCCGGCGAGTCGAAGGACGCGGTTCGTGCCGGTGGCCTTCGGGTCGCCGGCGTACCGGGCCGCGAGCGCGACGAGGAGCTGCCTGTGGAGCGTGTTGTCTTGTGGGAGTCCGTCGACGCGCCAGATGATCTGGTACCGCCCGGGGCTGGTGTTGACGATCGTGTGCGGTTCGAATGGCCAGCTTGGCGGGAGGTCGCCTTCGTCCTTGTCGATCCACAGGTGGAACACGTGGGTTACGTCGGTGATCCAGCGGCGGCCACCAGCGAAGTCGCTGGGCGCGAAGTAGATGCCGTGCCCGCGGGCGTTGAGGGCGTCGAGGACGGGCGCGGCGCGGCCGCGGGGGGCGTGCATCACTTGGGCTTGGCCGGTGGCTCCTGGCGCCTCTGGGAACGTCTGGAGCATGTCGCGGTGCGCGTCTGGGCGTACTGACAAGAGGTGCTCTCGAGCCTCTTGCGGCAGGCGGTCATCGGGCTGCATGCCGGCTCCACGGCCGGTCGGCGGAGACCATGCCGTCGTTCCACTGGCGCAGTTGGACGATCATGCCGCACAGTTCGCAGCGGGTGGCGTAGATGCATCCGCTGGAGTCCATCACGAGTTCGGTGTGTAGTTCTACGCAGTCGAGAGGGCAGAATCGCGGTGGTTCTTGTAGACTGGTCTCAACAGCGTGGAGGCTGCCGTGCGCCGGTTCCTGAGGGGGCCGGCGCATCACATTGCCCGTCCCGGGTGTGGTGCGCCACCGTTTTCAATCCAGGCTTGGAGTTGGTCGCGGTTGAATCGGATGGCGCGGCCGACGCGGACGGCGGGCACGATTCCTTCTCGCGCGAGCGCATAGAGTTGCGGTTTGCGGACGCGGAGCATGGTGCTCGCTTCGTCGGCCGTGAGCATGGGCGGCAGTGGGGGGTTTACGCTGGTGGGGTCCATCGGCGCTCCTTAGCGGCGGTGGGGTTCGCCTGGAGCGCGTCTGGGCGTCGGAACTCGGGCGCGCTCAGGCGGCATGCGCCGCATGCCCCTACGGTTTCACACATAACCGTAATGTGCAAGGAGGTACGGCCTGTTTTGTGCCGTCCTGGGCGCAATACAACCGATTTTCTCTAGCCGTTATCGGTTGCGTTTTCCTCGCGCATTGGGAGCAGCTCAAACGGCAGTTGGCGGAACGCCTTGAAGTACACTTCGGCCTGCCCCAGCAGGAACCACCGGCGCGCAGCCTCGAGCAGAACGTCCTCGTCGCTCGCCGTGACGGGGTCGAACTCGTCATTCGCGAGCTCGTTGGGGAAGCGGTTCCTCAATGCCTTCTCGAGCCGCCACAGCAGGTCGCGATCGCCTGCGGCGGCTTGCCGCAGCAGGGTGAACTGCCGGCGGAGCCCTGCGACCTGGTCGGGCGTCTTGGCGGTGGGTTCCTCGGCAGTCGCGCCGCGGGCGAGCTTCCGGGCGTGTTCTCGGCCACCGCGCGTAAGCTCATACGATTGGGCGTGCAAGCCATCGGGGCGCCGAACTATCACGAGGTCTAGCTTCTCGAGGCGTTTGAGTGCGCGCTGGTAGGCGGCAACCCCTGCCTGTGAGTACGTGCTGTCGAGTACGTCGCGCCACAGGACCTTCTTGTTCGGGCCCGCCGCGAGACCGCGCTTGAGGAGCGCGTGCTGCCTCGTGGCGTTGGTTCGGGTGCGCGAGGAGTGTGCCAACTTGTGTGCCATCCTACCCGACACTCAACAGAACGGGGGAGAACTCAGGGGTTGGCACACTGCCCGCGAGTGCCATCGGTGACGCACAAGACGGCACTCGGTGAACCTGCTCTGATGAGGGGAGACGGTTTCGTAATCGGCAGGTCGTCAGTTCGAATCTGACCATTGGCTCCAAGAGGAAGCCCCGCCATCGGCGGGGCTTCGTCGTGCGGGGCGGTGGCCGTCAGC
>CAZBQH010000179.1:0-28578 GCA_964493915.1 uncultured Nitrospiraceae bacterium | reverse complement strand
CTCCGCCTCGGGCGGTCTCGCCATCTTCTTCGATACCCTGGCCCCGCTCTACCCGGACTTCGAGGCGCCCCGGGCAGTCGTGCACCGTCTCGTAACCATCGCCAGCGGCGGGCTGGACTCGTTACCCCATTCCGGCGCGCTCATCACCATGTTGACCGTCATGCATCTCACACACCGCCAGGCTTACAAGGACGCCTTCGTGATCACGGTGCTCGTGCCCCTTGCGGCACTGGCGCTGGTCACAGCACTCGCGTTGGCAATCTACTGAACACAACGGCAGACCCCTCCTGCAGGGCACATGAAGAGAGTAAAACCCCGCCCGAGCCGCCGCCCGGACTGTCATGTACAGTCGCGCCCCGTCAACGTCCCAAGATGCGGTCGATTTCCGCCATTTGTCCCGGCATGAGCGCCCCGAACGCCATGGCCCCGGCGTTCTCTTCGACCTGCGCCGCCGTCTTGAAGCCGGGGATGGGCACCGTGCACGCGCTGCGGCCCCATAGCCACGCCAAGGCGCCTTGAGCGAGGGTCCGGCCGTTGCTGGTCAGGATCTCGCGAATTGCGTCGAGTTTGTCAATCTGTTGCGCCTCGGCGCCCTGCCTGAAGTCGAAGCGGCTCCGTACATCATCCTCGGGAAGCTTCGAGTCATGGTTGAACTTGCCTGTGAGAAGGCCCATGCCCAAGGGACCGCGGTTGATGCTGGCAAGATTGCGCTGTTCACAAAGGGCAAGGGTCTCGAAATTCCCGCCGAAGACGTTGAGATGCTGCTGGACGGCTGTGCAATGGCCGCCTTCCGAGAAAAAGCGGGCGCGTTCCAGATCGTCCGTACTCCAGCCGTAATAGCGGATCTTGCCTTCAGCAACAAGCTCGTCCAGGGTGTCGCGCACCACGAGGGCCTGATCGAGGTCATAGTCGGCCAGATGGAACTGGTACAGGTCGATGTAATCCGTGTCCAGCCGCTCGAGACTCCGGTCACACGCGGAGCGAATGTAGTCCGGGTCCCCCGAAGCCCCGGTTATCTGGCGCGTCTGTTCGTCGTAAACGTTGCCGAACTTGGTGGCGACGACGATCTGGCTGCGCCGGTCCTTGATCGCCTTGCCCAGGATCCGCTCGCTGTGTCCGCAGCCGTAGGCGTCGGCCGTATCGAAAAAGTTGACGCCCAGATCGATAGCACGGTGTATCGCTCTAATCGACGCGCCGTCGTCGATCTTGCCCCAGCCCACGGGAATCTCGCCGCGCCAAGTTGGCCCGCCGATCGCCCAACACCCCATCCCCACGGCGCTTACTTCGATACCGCTTCGTCCCAGTTTCCGCTTCATCATGTGCATCCGTCTCCTTTCCACTCGCAACAGCCTGCGTCCATACGTCCTTATAATGTGAACATAACAGCAGACCCTTTCGTTTCATGCCAACGGGCGGGTTCAAAAGTGCCGCAGGAAGGCATTTTCCCGTATACTCCCTCTTGCACGTTTTGGCGACCGGATTGGGGGCTCGAAAAGCGGAGGGAAGACGATGATCCGGGGGATCGGTATTGATCTGGTGGACGTGGCCGACCTCGAGCGCCGGCTCAGGAAAGGCCCGCTCGAACGCGTCTTCAGCGCCCGTGAGCTCGCATACGCTGAGAACCGCCTGAAACGCAGAAGCGAGATCCTCGCCGCCCGCTGGGCTGCCAAAGAGGCTTTCGGAAAAGCTCTCGGGACTGGACTGCGCGCCGAATGGCGGCTCGCCGAGATCGAGGTTGTCCGGGACGACAACGGCAGCGCTCGTCTGATCCTAAGCGGCCAAATGCGGGAGCTCGTTGGTTCGACTGCCCGCATCCATTTGTCGCTGACACACACGCCCACCGTGGCGGGCGCAGTAGTTGTCATCGAGGAGCCGCCGTACGACGCGTCATAAGAGGTTGTTCTCCCGCAGTTCGATGTACTTGTTAACCATCGGAATGGTTAGACTCGCCGGATCCAGATCTAGAACATGGACGCCCGCATTCTGCAGACGCGCCATCACCACGCCGCGCTCCTCGAGCAGGCGAAACGCCACCGCTTTTCTGAACGGGACACCGACGTCCGCGACAGGCTCATGAACTACCCGCTCAACCTCGGGTGTACGCAACGCGACCAGCATCACGAGGTGCCTACGGCTCAAGGACATGACCCCCGTGATCAGCGCACGCGACGCCTCGACGTCGATGACGTCGGTCATCACCACCACAAGGCTACGCTTGGTCAAGCGCGTCTGCAAATAGATAAACGCCTCGCGGAAGTGGCTCTCGATGAGGGTCGGCTGCACGTCGTAAAGCGCTTCCACGATGGATGTGAGTTGCGACGTTCCGGACCGAGGGGGCAGGAAGGCGGCCACATTCTGGTCGAACAGCAGCAGGCCGCAGCGGTCGCCGTCTTCGAGGGCGACCCCGGCAACCATGAGCGCCGCGTCAATCGCGTGGTCGAGCTTAGTGGATTGTGCGGGCTTGTCCTGTGAAAGTGCGGCGCGACCAGCCATCAGGCGGCCGCGATCCAGCACAAGCATCACATTGCGGAAGTGCTCGACTTCATAGTTGCGCATAATGAGATGGCGGTGTTTCGCCGTCGCCTTCCAGTCGATGTGCCGGATGTCGTCGCCTTCCTCGTAATCCCGCATACTCTCGAACTCGCTGCCGACGCCCCGTACCCGGGCGGTGTGCATGTGAGGCGCGAAGGCCGTGTGAAACCGCCGCGAGACGATGTACTCCTTGACCCGCTCGATGTCCGGGAAAACGCGGCAGGCCGCATGAAACGGCACACGCCATTGGCTTTGCAGCATGGCGTAGGGCGCTTGCATACGCAGGTGGATGTCGCCGAACACATAGGTTCCCCGCTTGACGGCCGTGACCGCAATGGGCGCAGTCGCTACGGATCCCGGGTCCACCGATACGGCCGTCTCCCAGACGTTCGGGGCGCCCTGTGGGGGCAGGAGCGGCCTTGCGCGCACGCGCACGGACTCTTTGCTTTGATTCTCGAGCATCAGAGCGGCATCGATGATGTCGCCGCGAATCGCCGACGCGGGAACGGACACCCTCGCGTCGAGCGGACGCAGGTGATTGCGCAACCAGACAAAGTCCTTGGCTACACCGCCGGCCCCGACGGCCCAACCGACGCACAGAAGCACCATTGCCACTCGGTCGTCTATCAACAGCGCTCCCGAAAGGAGCGCCATAGCGGCCGACCACACGATCAGCCCTCTTCCGGGAAAGACCCTCACCGGGGCACCTCGACGGTGTTCATCGTTTGCCGCAGCGCCGCATCCACCGAGACCCCCTCGAGTTCCGTCGAGGGATTCAGGACGACCCGGTGGCGCATGGCCGGCAGAAAGGCCCGCTTGATGTCGTCGGGCGTAACGAAATCGCGGCCCTCGAAGCGGGCAAAGCTCTTCGCGCCCATCAGCAGGATCAGGCCGGCGCGGGGGCTTGCGCCCACGAGCAAGTTCGGATCCTCGCGGGTCGCGCCTACCAACATACGCACGTAGCGCACCACTTCGGGCCTGACATAAGTCTGGCGGATGCATTCCTTGGCCTGCATCACCGCGTCGCGTTCAGCAACGGCCTGGACATGGAACGCTGTCACGGGATCCGCGGCGCCTGTCGCATGATGTTCAACAAGCACGCGCTCTTCCGCCTCAGGCCCTGGATAACCGATAAGGACTTTGAACATGAACCGGTCGAGCTGCGCCAACGGCAGGGGATACGTGCCCTCGTGCTCGATCGGATTCTGCGTTGCAAACACCATGAACGGCCGGGGCAGAGCGTGTATATGGCGGTCGAGGCTGACCGTGCCTTCTTGCATCGCCTCGAGCAGAGCAGACTGGGTCTTGGCAGGGGCCCGGTTGATCTCGTCGGCCAGCACAAAGTGCGCAAAAACAGGCCCTTCCCTGAACTCGAATGCCCCGGACTCGGCCCGAAACACATAGGTTCCCGTGATATCGTTGGGCATGAGGTCCGGCGTGAACTGAATCCGGCTGAAACTCATCGACAACGTAGCTGCGATGGTGCGGACAAGCGTCGTCTTGGCTGTGCCCGGCACGCCCTCGAGCAAAACATGCCCGTTGGACAAGAGCGCCGCCATGCAGAACGACACCGCCTCCTCCTGGCCGTATACGACCTTCTGCACTTCTTCCATACACCGGCCGTACAGAACCGCCACCTCGCCGCCGCCGTTCTGGGCCGCCTCTACGTGTTCGGCCATGCTACCCCTTTCTAATTGATGGTTCCGTTGACGCAGTCTTTACGGCGCCTGACCCCATACCCGCGCAGCAAGCGTCCAGTTCCTGCGCAAAACGTCTCAGGCCCCTCAATGAGAGCCGCGTCCCCGGCTTGACGGCTTCATCGATGCTCGACAGGACCGTCATGGCGCGATCCGCACGGCGCGGGTGGCGCCGTTCGACAGCGCGCATCACAACCTGCTCACCAGTGCCGGGTGGAAGCCCAAGTTGTCTGCGGAGTTCTCCGACGAAGCCGTCTCGGCATGTTTTGAGTACAAAGGCGTACTTACGGCCGCGCCGGAACAGGCTGGCCATAGCGTCTACGTACTCGAGGATGTTGCGCCGCGTCTCCTCGGGCGCAGGTCCAGCGGGGCCAAAACGGACGCCGTTGGCCCATGCCCACAGAAGAGCCGCCGCAAGGATGCTCGCGGCGATAGGCGCATAAGGCCATATCCCCAGCAAGGCGTATACGTTGCCTTGGATGGATACGCCGTGGTAGTACTCGTCGAAGACAACCTCCGTGCCCGACGGTTCAGCAAGGAGACGGTAGGCAAGCACGGCGTTGTCTGCTCGAGCAAGGGTCTGGTTGCGAAACACAGTGGTGTCCGCGATAAGCGTCAGCAGTCCTTTGCCGCGCCGGAGCACCAGAACCACAGGGACGTGCTTTCCGTTTACTTCAACCGTAACAGTCCCCATGGCGCAGCTCACCGGATCGCCTGTGAACCCGCCCACCGATTCCGCATTGAGCGCTAGTCTCATGGCCCCCAGTTTTTCGAGCGTCCCCGATGCTTCCGCCCTGTAATCGGGCTTAATCGCCTCAACGGCAACGATAATCTTGCCCGCGCTTTCCGCCCAGGGAGACACCGGTGCACCGGCTTTCTGATCTGGTGCGGTCTTTACCGTCTCTATAGTGAGACCCCGGATCCCGAGCACTTCCTCGAGATATCCTGGATTGAGTATTTTCATGAGGGCCGCATGGCGGCGCCGGCCCGGGGGCTCCCGCCGTCCGGGATCGCCGGCATCCCAGTCTTCTCCTGAATCCTCGTCTCTTTTGCTCTTGCTCAACACGGGCGGCAACAAATGATTCGTCGCCAAGACAAGTTCTCCCCCTTCCCGGAGCCATTCGCCCATGCGGGTCAGGTAATCATGCTCGGTCAGGAGCAACAGGAGGTCGGGTTCAAAAAGCACCACGCGCTGCTTGCCCTCGAAAAGCCCAACAGGCGCCTGGGTTGAACGTTTTACGGGCACATCAAACGTCTGCAGAAGCTCCATAACCGCCCGATATCCCCCCTGTGCGGCACTGTAGGTGGTAGGCATGGCCTCGTCCGGATCCGGCGGCAACCAAGCTGAAACAGCCGACCACAGAACTGCAACAACGGCAAACGCCACAAGAGATAAGATGACAGCGCGCGGACTGAGCATCACGCCTCCCCTTCGAGCCGTTGTTCGAGGACGGCAAACGCCTCCCGGCAAGACTCGAAGTCCGCTCGGTCGAAGCTGCGGTCGCGGTACCATTTCCAGTCGATCAGATCAACGAAAACCTGCAGGTTCTCGATTACCCAGGAGACCTGGAAGGTGCCGAGGTACTCCCGATTGGTCAGCCCGACGCGGAGGCGGCTGCCCCGCCTGTGCTCAAGCAGCAGCAGCGCGGCCCTGTACAACATGCGGGACGCGTCGACGTAGTTGCCGCCCGCCGCCAGCTCGAATGCTCGCTCCTCGAGATCGGAGAGACGAGGTTGCTCGTGGTGTTGGACAGGAGGAAGCGCAGGCGGCGCCGCCATGGCGCGGTAAAACGTATAGATGATGTGAGCTAAAATGGCGAATAAGGCGCCGGTCAACAGCACAACGATCCCCCAGAAGACGATGGGCGGCGCTCCCCCGATGGCGTTGCCGATCTTGGCGAGCGGCCTGAAGATCTTTTCAAGCAGCCAGGATAGATCGATCCGGTAACCCTCAGGGCTTTTTTCGTAGAGCGGATCGGCGACGATTCGCGCAGCCTGCTCGCGGATCTCGGCAGCGCTTGGGCTCGCCGGCTCGGGTGTGCCGGCAACAGCAACAGCCTGGGCCGCGAGAGCGACTGCAATCGCTGCTATCTGTATGCTGCGGGTTGTTATAGAAGAGTCTCCGCCGATTTTACCTCGACCGCAGCAACCGCGAGGTCCACGTCTAGGTGTTCGAGGCGGCTGCGCGCTGAGAAGTAAAGAACCACGCACAGGACTGCGTCGAAGGCCCAAACGAACGCCTCGATTGCCGATGAACCCACCACGTACACGGCCTCGGCGGGAATCAGGTGGAGCAATGCCGTGGCGCCCACTTCTACTGCACTCAACACCAGCAAGATCACAAGCGTCTTCACCCTATGACCGTTCATCAGAAAGTAGCTTCGCCTGAACGCCTGGACGGGGCGTGCATTCTCGATCACCATAACCGCGAACGCCGGCGCGAATACAATCGCGAGAAAGAAGCCGGGGATGCCGCATGCCGCATTCCCGCCGGTGAAGGCCAGAAACCACAGAAAGTACGCCGCGGCCAACTTGCGATAAAGCCTCAGAGAAACCCTGAAAGCCTGAGGAAAGGTTGCTTTCTGCCCCTGATACAACATCGCTGCCGCGTAGGCGATTGCGCCGGTGGCCAGAGGCCTTACGGTCAGCATGCCGAGCATCTGCAAGGGCGCAGACCATACGGCAAGGCGCATAACCATCAGGAGCTGCACGAAGGGATCGAGACGAACAGAGTCCCCCGCGGCAAAAAGGACGCCGTTCTGCGCAATGAGAAACGGGATAAGCGTGCACAGGAGCGTCCATACAACAAGACCCAGCAGATCATGGAAAAGGACGAGCGCGTGGTCGATGATTTCGCCCACGCCCAGCTCGCGCACCGTGTCAAGAGCCGCTTCCTCTCGAAAGCCTGCATACCGTTCTAATGCAGCGTCCATACGATGCGGCACCTCCCCGAACCCGGACAGTCGAACAATGAATTCACTATGAACCATCTTACAATGACCGCGACAAGCGTACAAGAACAACGGCAAACATAGGAAGACACGGATGGGTTAAGCGCATCGTTCAAAGGGGTAAGCGCCCGCGCCGTCGAATCTTTGGAGCTGGGTTGAAGAGAGGGAATCAAACTCAATTTGACATGGTTTAGCTTAAAGAATATGTTTTTCGTTTATACTGATGTGAGTCGATAATCCGTATGAGGCGACCCGGCAAACGATCCGGGCGCCGTTTACAGTATTCGCACAGACAAGCAAGCGCCAAGGGCGTGCATGGTGTAACGGGGGTTAACTCTCGGCCCGTTTATGGTAGAATTTAACCTAAGCCCGTCGCGGGCTTTTTTCTATTTATGGCGGTGTGCCCGCCACAAGCGCCCAGACTTGGTTACGTGGGAGCGAATGGTATCGAATGAGTAGTGCCGGCATCCTCAGGACTCTCTCAATGGTCGCGCCCGGCGAACACGTTCGCGTCACAGGATTCGATGCAGGACGAGGCCTCCGGGCACGCCTGACTGCCATAGGCTTGGCGCCGGGCACGGAACTGACGGTCATCTCAAACAAAGGCCGGGGCCCCTTCATCGTCGCGGTGAAAGGGACCCGCATCATGTTGGGCCGCGGCGTCGCGCATCAGATCCGTGTGGCTTGACGCTTTGCTTTCCCCTGGGGCGGCTTTCTCGCAATACGCCCAAGAAAAGAATCGAGCAACAGATGAAGACGGACGGCATCATAGAGGTTGCTCTTGCAGGCAATCCCAATAGTGGAAAAACGACTCTCTTTAACAATCTCACGGGCACTCGGCAGCACGTAGGAAACTATCCAGGGGTAACCGTCGAAAAGAAGGAAGGGCGCCGCCGTCACGGCGCGCACGAACTACGCCTGGTTGACCTGCCCGGCACGTACAGTTTGACGGCTTACAGTCTTGAAGAAGTTGTGGCGCGGCGCTTTATCCTCGAGGAACGGCCGGACGTCGTCGTCGACGTTGTAGACGCCTCGAATGTCGAGCGGCACCTTTACCTTGCGACGCAGCTTCTCGAATTGAACGTACCGCTCGTTCTCGCCTTTAACATGAGCGACATCGCGCAAGCTCAGGGGATCGAATTCGACCTGCAGCAGCTCTCCGACCTGCTCGGGGCGCCCATCGTGCCTACCGTAGGGAACAAAAACCAGGGAAGCCGCGAACTCCTGGACGCCATCGTCGCTGTTGCTACAGGGGCCTTTCCCCGCCGCGTCGTCGAGATCCCATACGGCAAAGAGATCGAGGATAAGATCGCGCCTCTTGCAGCCTTGCTGGAACAGGATTCCATCGCACATGACCAGTACCATGCGCGTTGGTTGGCACTGAAACTGCTCGAACGCGATGTCGAGGTGCAGAAGCTCATACACGATCCCGTTGTCGCGGAAGCGGCAGAAAGCAGCGCCCAACATATCGAAAAGGTGCTGGGCGACGCGCCTGAGGCGCTTATCGCCGACAGGCGTTACGGCTTCATCTCGGGCGCCTGCCAAGGGACTGTGCGGGCGACGGTTGAAACCCGCCACACGCTTTCGGACAAGATCGACGCCGTGGTTACGAATCGGGTGCTGGGCTTTCCCCTTTTTCTCTTGCTGATGTACCTGGCGTTCTACTTGACCTTCACCATCGGCCAGTATCCCATGGACTGGATTGAGAACTTCTTTGGGGCCACGGGGGAGCTGGTCAACAGCCTCTGGGCCAAAGGGTCCGACAGCCCCCTGAGGGCGCTTCTGGTGGACGGCGTGATCAGCGGCGTGGGAGGCGTGCTCATCTTCTTGCCGAATATCATGCTGCTCTTTGCCGCAGTAGTCATTCTTGAAGACTCGGGTTACATGGCACGCGCGGCTTTTATCATGGACCAGCTCATGCACAAGATTGGGCTCCATGGGAAGAGCTTTCTGCCGATGCTGATGGGCTTCGGATGCTCCGTACCGGCTATCATGGCCACCCGGACAATCGAGACCCGGCGAGCCCGTCTCACCACGATGATGATCATCCCGCTTATGAGCTGCAGCGCACGGCTCCCTATCTACGCCCTCATCATTCCAGCGTTTTTCCCGCAGGCGTGGCAGGCGCCGATGCTATGGCTTATGTATGTCATCGGCATCGCCGTCGCCGTGGTGCTCGCGAAGCTTCTGCGCTCCACCGTGTTCCGGGGCGAGACTATGCCCCTCGTCATGGAGTTGCCGCCCTACCGCATCCCAACTATTAAAGGGATACTCATTCACACATGGGAGCAAGCCTGGGAATATGTAAAAAAAGCGGGCACGATCATCCTGGGCATCTCAATTGTGCTCTGGGCGCTCAACAGTTACCCGAAGAAAACGCAGTTCGACGTCGACTATGACGCCTCTGCGGCGCAGGCAGAGCACGCCTACTTAGAACGCACGGCACAGCTTCACGCGCTCATCGACATCCCCTCCCCCAGTCTCCTGGTCGAGACGGTGAAGGCGGAGCTCGCCATGCGCGAGGAGCAGGGCCGCTATCATGAGCATGAGCCTCAGTACGCGGCAGCTCGCGAACAGTATGAGACCCGTTTAAATGAGCTGACCCGTACAACAAACGGCCAGGGCCTTGCGCGATTCCTCGAAGCCGTCGACAAGGTTGAAGCCGCCCGTGAAACGTTTCAAGACGCGGTTCAAGAGGCCGGCGTCAAGAAAGACTCGTTGCGTTACATGGCCCTTGACAGTCACCGCGACGCCATCATGGCCAGTTTGGAGCGGACCTTTGGTCCCTACTATGAGGCCGCCGTGACCTATCTGGATAAGGCCCGGACCCCTTTCCTCAAGCATCTCGAGCAACTCGACCAGTCGAGAAAGGCCGAGCAAATGGCCTACTCCGTTACGGGCCGCGTCGGCCATGCCATCGACCCGGCAATTCGCCCGCTGGGCTTTGATTGGCGAATCGGTACGGCCCTTGTCAGTGCATTCGCCGCAAAAGAGGTCTTTGTCGCCCAGATGGGCATCATCTTCGCCGTCGGCGAAGCCGACGAGGCCTCCCATGCCTTGCGTACACGGCTCCGTGCGAGTTACACACCTCTCACTGGCTTCTGTGTCATGCTCTTCTGTCTGTTGAGCATTCCTTGCATGGCCACCTTTGCGGTAACGCGACGCGAGAGCGGTTCCTGGGGTTGGGCGTTTCTTCAACTCGGGGGACTGACTATCGTTGCTTACCTGGTTACCTTGTTTGTGCAGCAAACCGGGCGCCTGCTGGGTATTGGCACGGCGCTCCTGACATAATGCGCCTCCTGGAAATAAGGGGTGGGCGAGCACGCCTTGCACCACGGCAACAGGCCCCTTCGATGAATACGCCGGGGATCTTATCGAGACGCCGGCTTCATTTACGGTGAAGCCGCGCCGCATAAAGCCGATTATGGTCTGCAACCTGCGTAGATTGTCTCAACGGCCGACTTGTTGCCTCATTCCCAGCCTTCTCTCAGACTTTGGCCGGGATTTTCGCGGCCGTCTTGTGCTCCCTGCACCATACGCCCCTTTTTTCAGATCCTTTGCGGATAGTTCTGCGGAGAAGGCAACGAATGGGTCTCAGACGGATTTCTTGTTAATCAAGCCGCCAAGTGGAAAAAGAGCACCTGGAAAAGGCACAATACGCGGCCGTTAGGGAGACACGCGGAAACAAGGCTGCAATGCGGTCCGGAACATGAAGGGAAAACGATGACTATCCCAGAAACGCTTTTCTTGCTCGCGTCGGTGATGGGCACTGCCACGCAGCCCGTTCCTATCATTCTCGACACAGACATCGGGGGGGACATCGACGACACATGGGCCTTGGCCATGCTGCTAGGCCGTCCTGAGGTCGATCTGAAATTGATTGTGACCGAAGTGGACAATACGCCCGCGAAGACCCAGCTTGTGGCGAAGATCCTCGAGCGAGCAGGCCGGACAGAGATCCCGATCGGCACGGGCTTGAAGACCAGCGACCATCCGCTCAATCAGCTCGAATGGATCAAGGACTATGACCTCTCGAAATACCCGGGGACAATCATTGAAGACGGCGTCGATGCACTGATTCAAACCATTAAAGCATCGCCGACGCCCATTACCCTGATTACAATAGGCCCCGTCACCAACATCCGTGAAGCGTTGAAGCGCGATCCGTCGATTGCCGGGAACGCCCGCGTGGTCGCCATGGCAGGGGGGGTGTACCAAGGTTACCGCCCAGAAAGCAAACCGGAGCCTGAATGCAACGTCGTCTCCGACGCCGAGGCCTTTCGCGCCCTCCTCGCCGCCCCTTGGGACGTCGTTATGACGCCGCTCGATGGATGCGGCGACATGGTGCTTCGGGGTGCACGCTATGCCCGCCTTCGCGACTCGCAAGCTCCGCTCGCCCGGATTGTCATGGAGAACTACGGCATCTGGAGCCACCGGCATCACCATCCCGAAGATGCAAGCAGCGTTTTGTTTGACACAGTCGCAGCGTACCTGGCCTTCGACGAGCGTTTTTGCGAACTGAAGCCGGTAAGAATCTCCGTCAACGACAAAGGTATTACCGTACCCGACGAACAGGGCAAGCTGGTGCGGTGTCACTTGGGTTGGCACGATAGAGACGCCTTCGAGGACCTGCTGGTTGAAAGTCTGACTGCCGCAAGTAAGTAGAAGAGAGCGGCGTTTTTGGGTTTGTCGTGCAGGAGAGGCCCCATGACAAAGCGCGAAGTCATTCACAACGTCATGGCCGGCAAAGAGCCGCCCTACATTCCCTGGTCGTTTGGATTCACTTACGAAGCGTATGAGAAGCTGCTGGAACACTATAGCCGCGAGCAGCTCAACTCTAATGTGCTTCAGAACCACTTCCTTTTCGTGGGCGGCGACATCGTCGCATTCAAAGAGGTTGAGCCTAATCATTTTCAGGACATCTTCGGCGTTGTATGGGACCGCACGGTGGACAAAGACATCGGCATTGTGGTCAATTGCATGTTGCCTGAACCGACCCTCGAGAACTATCAGTTCCCCGACCCTCACAACCCGAAGTTCTACGACTGCATCCCTGCTCAGATCGCGGCTCATCCGGACCTGTACCGGGTCTTCGGCATTGGATTCTCTCTCTACGAACGGGCATGGACGCTCCGAGGCATGGAACAGCTCATGATGGACTTCTACCTCCACCCGGACTTCGCCCACGACTTGCTTGACACCATCGGGGAATGGAACCTCGCAGTCGTCAAACACGCACTCGAGTACGACATCGACAGCATCTACTACGGCGACGACTGGGGCCGCCAACAGGGGCTGCAAATGGGGCCCGACCTGTGGCACGAGTTCATCTATCCCGTGCTCAAACGCATGTACGGGATCGTCCGCGACGCCGGCAAACACGTCTACATCCACTCGTGCGGGAAGGTGGACTCGCTGTTCGACGACCTTACAGCCATCGGCCTGAACTGCTTTAATCCCTTCCAGCCGGAGGTGATGGATGTGTACGAGCTTCTGGACACATACCGCGGCCGGCTGGCGTTCCATGGCGGACTGTCCACCCAAAAGACGCTGCCCTACGCCACGGCCGAGGGTGTTCGCGCCGAAACGCTGCGTTTGCTCGCGGCGGGCAAACGGGGCGGCTATATCTTCTCGCCGGCTCATGCCGTCGAGGGAGACGTCCCCCTCGAGAACATGCTGGCATTCATCGAAACGGTTCAAGAACAGCCCGGATTCCAGCCCTGCTGAGGGCGGTCAACTCCCCCAGTCTCCTGTCCCTGCGCCATGCGAAAACAACGGGAGGCGCAGCGTTTTCCACCTGGATCAGTTTAGCACCGGCCGTCAGAATCCGCCTTTGCCAGAAACGCCGGAGCCGCCGAAGGTTTTGGCAACATCCCTGCTCAGGAGTCCTTGTGGTGTTCCTTCAGATGCTCATGTTCTTCTTCCGTGAAATAGGCGTCGTGGAAATCGTCGAGCAGATTGCGCAGATTGGCCACATGATCGAGGTCGGTCGTCTGCTTTGCCTTCATTGCCTCGACCAGCATCTGGTGGCACAACACCAGCTTGTGCGTGTAACTGTCCCAGGCCGCTTTATCCTTGGCGTCGGCGGGGCTGATTCGTTGTTGTAGAAAGTACTCGAGGATCGTATCGGCGAATTTGTCTCCATGGTAATCCTTGTTCGTAACCCAGCGGATGAGTTGGTTCGCGTTCTTGCCGGGGTCGGACGACAACTCGATGATCTGGTTCATGCTTTTCTCGATGGTCGTGATGTCCTCGGCGAGCATGTCGAAACGCATCTGATCGCCATAGATGCCGCAAGGGATCTGACAATGCGCCCACGCAGCAGTCACGGAAATGGCCAGGATGCCGCCCCCGGTCAACAAACAAAGGGCCAAAACACCCATCTTCTGCTTGAACGTTTTCATTTCTTTGCTCTCCAACGTTAAGAAGGACCGTCTCGCTCGTACGCAGCGGGCACAACACGCCGCTTCGCTGCTACTCAGAACACATGCAGGGCCGGCCTTATTCATCTCCGCCTCCAGGTGACCGTTGAAAGGCTTTGGGCAGCACCCCATGAAGGTGAACTGGGATTCCCAGCGGGCGGCTTCCGCTGCAACGCAGTTTCAGATCTATTTCCGGCGGTCTGGGACCGTGCCAAATTCTCCAGGCCTACCATTGAAACCCGCAGAGACGGTGCGTATCATGTTTCGCGTGTGGGCTTTTGAGGCAGTTTTGCGCAGGATCCAAGTCGAACAACCAAGACAAGTCGGGAGCATCGCCGCCATGAAAACAGCAATCACGGCCTTGTGGATTCTTGCGGCGCCGCTGCTATCGGCTCAGGAACCGGCATCGCAACTTCCTGCGGACACGCACGCTCTTGTCGTTCCTTCGGTACAAATAGCACAAAGACCGATAGACTTGGAGGCGCTGGAGCCAAGCTCCGATATTTGCGAGATTCTCGAGGATGTCGGGCAATACATCGAGGAGACGATGGTAGAACCGGCGCACCCTTCCGAGGAAACGGCAGCCTTCGTGCTGGATGTCAAAGAATGCGTAGACCTGGCCTTGGCACAGAATTCCCGGATCGCCGTTGCCGAAGAGGATCTGGAAGCGGCGCAAGCGCGCATCGGACAGGCCCGCGCCGGCCGGCTGCCTCAAGTCCGCGCACAAACCGCGCTCGTACACACGGAGCTGAACCAGCAGGAGCAAACCGGATTGTCGAGCTTCCTGAGCAGCGGCATGAGCAGGAAAGACGATTTGCGCAGAGACCGGATCACGCTAGACCAAGTCATTTATGCCGGGGGCCGGATAGGCGCAGCGGTAAAAGCGTCGCAGTACTTGGCCCAATCGCAGGAGTGGCAAAAGGAGGCTGCGCTTGCCGCAGTCGAGTACGACGCCAAGCAAGCTTACTACGATGTCATGCTGGCATCCGCGCTGGTACGGGTTGCAGAGGAAAGCATTGTAACCTATGAACGCCAGTTGTCGGACACGCAGGAAATGTTCGACGTTGGCGTCAAGAGTCGTTTCGAAGTATTGCGCGCACAGACCGAGTTGGAAGCGCGCCGCGCCGACCTCGTTACTGCGCACGATGCTGAACGGCTTGCTCTTGAGAACCTGCGCCGCGTCTTGTTTCTGCCGCGGGACACACCCATCAGGCTGAATACCGACCTCAAATGGCTCCTCGAGCTGCCCCTCACGCAAGCGCCTTATGATTACGCGGTCGAACACCGCCCTGAACTCGTCGCCCTCGAGAAGGCCATCGCGGCCGCGGGACAAGATATAAGACGCCGCAAAGGGGAATACTTGCCACAGGTCGGCGCATCGGCCCAGTACGAAAACACATACAACGGCGGCGCCCTTTCACCAGACGGTTGGACCTTTACCCTGGCCGCGGACCTCGACATCTTCACAGGGTCTAGACGGAAGCATCAGGTCCATGAGGCAAGAGCCCGGATGCGCAGTCTTCAACACCAACTCGACGATCTCCGCCGCTTGGTCGAACTTGACATCGCCCAGTCTCTTATCCAGATTCAAGACGCCATCGCACAGCTTAAGAGCGAACACGCAACGGTCCAGCTTGCGCGCGAGGGTCTGCGGCTTGCCGAGCTGCGTTTCGAGGAAGGCGTCGGCACGCAGGGAGAAACGCTCGATGCGGAGTTGGCGTTGACCGCCGCACGGTCGAATGTGGTTCAGGCTGTTCGCAACTATTTTGCTGCGCGGGCATCCCTCGAGCGCGCCATTGGCAAGAGCTGGCGCACATTGAGTGAGACTGCGCCAGAGAACGCCGGCGACGAAGAAATGCCCGCAACGCCGCAGGAAACAGCGGAATCCCAGGATCGAGGGACGTTTTCCGCCAAGTAGCCCCATGCATGGAATGCCGGCTTTTGCATAGTCTGTTTAGATAGAGGGAAAAGTCTGGGCTTTTTGACTCGATGGGAGGTCTAATGGCGACGCTTCCATACGTGCGGGGCCGGGCAGGCTCCCGCATGGGCCGCAGGGCAATCGAGAGACTGCTGAGCAACACCGACATCCAGATTAACGGTGCAAGACCGTGGGACATTCAGGTCCACGACGAGCGCTTGTTCCGCCGGGTGGTCGCCCATGGCTCGCTCGGCTTAGGTGAAGCATATATGGATGGTTGGTGGGATTGCGATCAGATTGACGGGTTCTTCAGCCGTTTGCTTGCCGCCGCTGTGGACAAGCAGGTCCGATATCTGGACTTGCCCCTAGTCCTGACCTACATCCAGGCCCGATTCACCAACATGCAAAGCCAAGGCCGCGCCTTCCAGGTCGGCCAGCGCCACTATGATTTGGGCAACGACCTGTACCAAGCCATGCTCGACCGCAGCGTGACCTATAGCTGCGCCTACTGGGACGGCGCGGAAAACCTGGACCAAGCGCAGAATGCCAAGCTCGACCTGATATGCCGCAAGCTTGCTATTGAGAAGGGGATGCGCGTCCTCGACATCGGCTGCGGATGGGGAAGTTTCGCCGAGTTTGCCGCCAAGCACTATGGCGTGTCCGTGCTCGGCGTTACGGTGTCGAAGGAGCAAGCGGCCTATGCGTCGGAACGCTGCAAGGATCTTCCGGTCGAGATCCGGCTTCAGGACTATCGCGACGTTGAGGGACAGTTCGATCGCGTGTTGTCTATCGGTATGTTTGAACATGTGGGCCGCAAGAACCATCCCGTCTATTTCAGAAAAGTCCATCGCCTTCTGCAGAATGAAGGCCTGACGCTTCTCCACACAATTGGACGGAATACGACGCTGCGGGGCGGCGGGGTCGATCCATGGATAGCAAAGTACATTTTCCCAAACGGCGAACTGCCGTCCATGCAGCAGATCGTTGCGGCATCCGAGCGTCATTTCGTCATGGAACACTGGGAGAACCTTGGTCCTCACTACGACCAGACCCTTATGGCTTGGTGGCGCAACTTTGAAGGAAATTGGGACAGGCTGAGGCATTACGGTGAGCGATTCCACCGCATGTGGCGGTACTACCTGCTCAGTTGCGCAGGGTTGTTTCGCGCACGCCGGGCCCAGGTCTGGCAACTGGTTCTATCAAAAGGAGGCATTCCTGGCGGGTACCACGTGAGACCCTGAAGCGGACGGGTCTGCATTCCAAACACCCGTTGATCGAGACTGAATTGTGAAAAGGGACGATAGCCCGTCCTCTAAACCAAGCGGGAAGCTTTATGGTTACCGAAAAACAGAAGCCGTTAGGCCCTAGGACCTTTCCTGGATATGCCTCTAGAAATCGACTCGGCGTCCCTTGGTTGCGTTTGCTGATCGTGCCCATTGCTCTGCTCCCCATTCTCTTGATTGTAGGCGAACACAACTTCTTGCTCTATCATACAGCCGCCGAACTCTTTAGCGTGGCTGTGGCGTGGGCCGTGCTGATGCTGGCCTTGAACGCCTATTCCTTCATGGACAACGACTACCTTGTATTCATTGGGATCGCGTTGGCATTCATCGGCGCCATCGACTTGGTCCACACGCTTGCTTACAAAGGTATGGGCGTGTTTTCCACGCCAGGGGCCAATCTGGCGACACAACTGTGGATAGCGGGTCGTTATTTGCAGAGCGCTGGTTATCTCGTAGCGCCCATTTTTCTCACCCGCAGGCTACACATCAAAACCACGGTCTTCGTGTTCGCCCTTGCATCCGGCGTGCTGTTTGTCTCCCTGTTGGATATTCCCGCAGCGCCGTTCCGGTGGCTTTCCTTTCCCGTCTGCTACGTCGAGGGCACGGGCGTCACGCAATTCAAAATTGCCAGCGAGTATGCGGTCTGCGTGGTTTACCTATTCGCAATGGTTTTTCTCCATGCAAGACGCCGGCACTTAAGCACCTATGTCTACCGCCTCATGATGGCCTCGATAGGCATGAGTATTCTCGCAGAGACGATGTTCATGGCCTACATAAACGTCTACAGCACGCGGATGGTTCTCGGCCATTTCCTGAAGATTCTTGCCTTCTATCTCATCTATAAGGCCATCATCGAGACGGGCTTGACCCGACCTTACGAGATCTTGTTCCGAAATCTGAAGCAGAATGAAGACGCCTTGCGAGACAGCGAGGCCCGTGAACGGGCCCGGTCAAACGAGCTTGAAGTGCTTATGGAAGCCATCCCCGCGCCCGTTTGGGTGGCCCACGACCCTGAATGCCGCTTAATCACAGGGAACTGGGCCGCCTCCCAGCTTCTCGGGGCTCGCCACAACAACAACGTTTCGTTAAGTGCTCCCCGCGATGGACAGGAGTCCGATTACCGCATGCTGATAAATGGAGAAGAGGCTGCGGTAGAGGACCTGCCGATGCAGCGCGCAGCGCGCACAGGGCACCAAGTAACGGACACAGAATTGACTATCCGTTACCGCAACGGCCAGACCCGTGAGATCTACGGCAATGCGGTGCCGTTATACGACGAAGAGGCCAAGGTCCGGGGATGCGTGGGCGCTTTTGTGGATGTTACCGAGCGGAATCGTGCTTTTCACGAGTTAAAGCGCCTCAACGACGAACTCGAGGAACGTGTGCGCGAGCGCAACGCCATGGCGGAGACGCGAGCGCATCAAGTACGCGCGCTGGCAGCGGAGCTCACGCAGGTTGAACAGCGGGAACGCAGACGTCTGGCTGAATTGCTGCACGATCACTTACAGCAGCTTCTCGTGGGCGCCAAGTTTAACTTGAGCATTGTGCAGCACGGGCTCGATGACCCGCGGCTCTGCGCTGCATTAACAGAGGTAAGGAACCTCCTCGATGAATCCATCGATGCATCAAGATCCCTTTCGGTCGAGCTGAGTCCCCCCATTTTGCGCCATGGCGGGCTGTTTCCTGCCCTCGAGTGGCTCGCAGAGGTCATGAAACAGAAGCACGGCTTGAGGGGGACTCTGGAACGGGATGGCGAAACGGAACCGGAGAATGAGGCGACGGCGATTCTCGCCTTTCAGGCCGTTCGTGAGCTTCTGTTCAACACGGTTAAGCATGCAGGTGTGCCCCACGCACGCGTCAGCATCTCTCGCAACGGCGACGACATGCTCCAAATCCTCGTCGAGGATAAAGGCGTCGGCTTCGAGGTGGGAAAGCTCGATGCAAGGGACGAAAGCATCGGCATGGGCCTCCTTAGTTTTAGGGAACGCCTGGACTTCGCCGGAGGGCGCTTCGAACTGAAGAGCGCACCCGGCAAAGGCACGCAAGTGACACTCGCGGTGCCCGCAGCGGCTCAAATCGAACGGGTAACAGACTTGGAAGGGACTGTCCCAGAGGCTGTCGCGGTCGAGCGGCACCGCAAAGGGCGTTCGGTAAGCCGGATTCGCGTGGCGCTGGCCGACGATCACGACGTGATGCGGCAAGGGCTTGCCCGCCTTCTCGCCCTCGAACCCGACCTCGAAGTAGTCGGCGAAGCCGCTGACGGCGAAGCGGCGATTCAGATGGTCCATGAAAAGCATCCGGACGTCCTAATCATGGATGTTAGCATGCCAGGCATCGACGGCATCGAGGCGACACGGCGCATCGTCGGCATGCATGCCAATACGAGCGTCATTGGGCTGTCTATGCACGAGGAAGCAGACATCTCAGCAGCTATGTTGCGGGCAGGCGCCTCTCAATATCTGACTAAGGGAGGCGCCGCTGAAGACTTGTTGCAAGCAATTCGTGGATGTGTGTGTGCTGCAGCCCAACGTACTGCTCCAGAAAGCGATAGAACCAGCCCGCCAACGGCGCTTGGGCCGGAACCGCTGTAGAGAAGGCAGAGAATCCCTGTATAGACGTCTCTTTGCCGCAAAAGACCAGCGGGTCGTCAACTCCCCCTCTTATCGACGAGAAGCGCCGGATCAACGTCTTCAGCATGGATACAGAGGAAAGTAAACTGCGGCGTAATAAGAATCGTGTGCGTAGTTTCACGTACCCTTGCGCTCCCGGCGGCAAGGAATTCCGTTTCCCTACCAAAAGTGCTGTAGAATAAGCCTGCAATCCCGAGAGTCGGGATCAGGGGACGCACCATGAGTCCATCGGACGGCATTCTACTCGATGAATGGCGGAGGGGACGCCACCCGGACGTTTTGGCCGAGATTCTCGCCCGCTTTGGGCCGCTGGTCTATGCGGCCTGTTTGCGCATCCTTGAAAACAGCAGTGAAGCAGAAAACGTAGCCCGAGAGTCCCTCGAAGCCCTCCTCACGAGTCGTACGATCGAGGGTCCTCCCGCTGCATGGCTGCACCGCGATGCGACTGTCCGGTCGCTGGCCCGGCGGGAACACCGGCCCGGCAGCGCCAAAAGGCCTGACGCAGCCTCGACCGTGCAGGCTGATTGGGAAAGGGTTCGACCACTTCTTGATGAAGCGGTGAACGGCCTGCCGGATAGGCTTCGGGCGCCTATCGTGGGCCACACTCTGGAAGGGAAAAGCTACGCGGACGTCGCTTCCGAAATTGGGTCCACGCGACAGCGTGTAATGTATGACGTCGGCAAAGGACAGGAACGTCTGCGTAAGGCGCTGAAAAAGCGCGGCCTTGTTTTGAGCCCACAAACGTTGCGAACGGTGTTGAGCGGGCTTCTCGAGCATACGCCGCTGGTGCCTGCGTCGCTAACCTCTTCACTCTCCCCCCTGGCTGCCGAGAATGCGCCCCCCGTGTCGGACCTTCTCGAGAAAGAGACCCCTGTCCGAAAAGGGCGCGGCATCAACCGATATGGCGTGGCCGCAGCCGTAGGCATTGCCTTATTCATTCTGTTAGGTGTCGGGTTCTTATGTTGGATAACGGCCGCACCACAGGAAGAAACCGCCAAGACAGCGGCTGCGGTTGCGGCACAGGACATGCCGTCCCCTATAGATAGTTCCATGCCGACGCCCGATAAGACCGAGCGCCCGTCGGCCGTTTCAGAAAGCGGAGCAGAAACTCAGGCAAAGGAAGGGCATGTCTCGCCAGCCGCCGCTGTGGACACAACAGCGGCCGCTGACGGAGACGAGTCCGGGAAGGCGGACTCGGCGACAATCCTGGGCCGCGTGTTGCGTGCCGACGCTCAGCAGCCCGTCAGCACATTCAGCGCGGGCTACGTGCCGGGCGTCCCCTCCCCCGATTCACCAGAAGAACTCGAGAACACGCGTTTAACGCCGTTCACCGACCGAGCCGGGCGCTTCCAGTTGAACGGCGTGCCGCCGGGCGACGCAACCATCATCGTGCGCGCTCCCGGATTCGCCACGGGCACGGCCGTTGTGCGAGGACTCGTGGCAAACACAACCCGGCCGAACGTGATAGTTATGCTTGAACGCGGCGGCATCGTCGAAGGCAAAGTGCAGAACCGCTCAGGCGAACCGGTGCCGGGCGCGATGATCTTTGATCGACCGGTCCCTATCGATGCAATGCCCAATGCGACGCCCGCCGCATGGTCGGGACCCCTCGGTGAGTTCCGCATCGACACGTTGCCGCCAGGACGTCGCACGCTGGTTGCCTACCATCCGGCGTCCGCCCCTGCCTATGCCGACGTTCTAATCCAGCCGCCAAAGACGGAACGCACGGTGTTGGTTCTCACTGAAGGCGGTTCAATCGAGGGGCACGTCACGCAACACGGGGTCCCGGTGAGCGGGACGGCGGTCACCCTCGAGTACGGCCCGGGGGGCGGTGCAACAGGCGCCCTTCATACGATTACGGGAGCCGAGGGCGCCTATAGGTTTGACCATCTGCCTGCCGGCGAGGCGCGCGTGTCGGTCCGGCTCGAGCAGGACAGTTCTGGGATGCAATCCGAATCCCTCGACCGGCTTGCCGAAATCCAGGACGGCGAAGTGACTGTGGTGGACTTTGATCTCGAGGCCGGCTCCGGGATTGAAGGACAAGTCCTGCTCGACGGGGTGCCCCTTGCTCAGACGGCTGTCTACATCACCGTCGAGACGCTCGACGGGGCCGTGCAGGAATTCAGCACCCAGACGGACTTCAGCGGTAACTATGCCTTCGAGGCAATTCCCCCAGGTATGGCCGCGGTGCGTGTACTGCGGCAACACGCCGAAGACGCTTGGAATGCCGCGATCCGGAGAGTCGATGTCGCGCCGGAGGAAGTTGTGCGGTGCGATGTTCATCTCACAAGCCAGGGCGCCACATTGGACGGACAGCTCGTCGGGATAGGACCGGGTGAAAGCGCGTACGTGGCGATCCTGCAGGGCGAACTGAACATACAGGCGCCCGCCTATGACGCCATCGCGCAGATCAGCGCCGTAAAAGTCGCCGAACCCGAAGTTCGCTTTGACGGAACGTTCTATGTCGAAGGCCTCGAACCGGGAGCATATACAGTGTTCGCAATGGCGATGCCTGCCGGACGCAGCGAGGCCGAAGCTCTGCGCGATGCGCGCACGGTCTGCCAGACAATCCAGGCGCCTGCGTCGGGGCATATAACGGTGGATGTGGCATTGCCTTAGATGATTGGGCAAAAAGGAGCTTAGTGAACTCTATGGACCCCATGAATCTGTAGACAGAAGCGCGTTCCCACAGCGCTTACGGTGTCTGCGTCGAGACTTGCCACCTCGAGCAGTAATCATCTTTTGGTCCAGTCTCCATACGCTCCGTCATCGCTTCATTCCGCCTACTCTTGCACCTATTCGGCGGGACAGGCTATCCTAACAAAACAACACAAGGAGGTCGAATCCTATGGCGCCCCTTCTCACCGCGGTTCTCTGTTTCGTTCATCAGTCCGTCGACCCGATCGAAGACATCCGTTTGACGACCTTCAAGGACACAAACACGTCCTTCCCCATACGTGTCTTCCCCCATCGCGAAGCGTGGGAGACCTATGCGGACCGCTTGCGCCGGCAGGTGCTTCTCTCGTCAGGCCTGCTCCCGTTCCCCGAACGATGCCCGATGAACCCGGTGGTCAAGGAAACGGCGCGCCGGCCGGACTACATCATTGAGAATGTCTATTTCGAGGCCATCCCCGGTTTCTACGTGACAGGCAATCTCTACCGGCCGGCGGGCACAGGACCATACCCGGGCGTCGCATGCCCTCACGGCCATTGGGAGCAGGGAAGACTGGAAGACAGCGAGAGCGGTTCGGTTCCGGCCCGGTGCATTACCCTGGCCCGGATGGGGATGGTCGCCTTCTCATACGACATGATTGGCTATAATGACAGTTGCCAGATCCCCAAGGGATGGGCGCACAGCGCCGAGGGCATCCCGGAAGAGCAACGCAAAAGGCTGGCCCTGTGGGCTGTAAACCCCTTCGCTATCCAGTTGTGGAACAGCGTGCGTGTTCTGGACTTTCTGGAATCGCTTCCCTACGTCGACAAGAACCGGCTCGCCTGTACTGGAGCATCGGGCGGCGGCACCCAGACCTTTGCATTGGCTGCCATCGACCGCCGCGTCAGGGTGGCGGCACCGGTCAACATGATCTCCCACGTCATGCAGGGCGGGTGTCCTTGCGAGAACGCCCCCATTCTGCGGCTGTTCGCGAGCAACGTCGAGATCGGCGCGCTGATGGCCCCAAACCCGATGCTGATGGTCGCTGCAACAGGCGATTGGACGCGCGACACCCCAGCCGTCGAGTTCCCGGCTGTGCGCGCCGTCTATCGTCTCTATGG
Source organism: uncultured Nitrospiraceae bacterium (assembly GCA_964493915.1). Taxonomy (GTDB): domain Bacteria; phylum Hydrogenedentota; class Hydrogenedentia; order Hydrogenedentales; family SLHB01; genus CAZBQH01. Next base: position 5,371 of record CAZBQH010000179.1, on the reverse strand, counting down.
CATGCCGGAAAACGTCGAGAGCGTGCAGTTCCATGCGGACCATAACTATAACAAGGACAGCCGCAACGCCGTCTACCGCTTCTTCGGAAAATGGGTGCTGAACCAGGAAGCCAAGTACAGCGATTTCTCAGAACCAGCCTATGAGATGGAAGACCCGGCATCTCTCCGTGTGTTTCCGGACAAGGTATTGCCGGAGGGTGCGCTGACCCTCGAGGGCGTGCTCGAGGCATTCATCGACCGGAACCGCACCAAATGGGCATCCATCCTGCCTACGTCTGAAGAAGAGCGGAAGCTGTTTCAGGCGCGGTATGGGAACGCATTGGCCCAGGTGCTAGGCGTCGAGGCGCCCACAGGGTTTTCGGTGCGCGAGCGGACCGTCCTGCCCATGGAAGGCGGCGTCATCGAACATTTCATCCTCGGACGCCGGGACGCCGGCGATGCGATCCGGGCAGCGCTTTTCATGCCGCAGGATGCGGCGCAGGGCATCGTGCTGGTCCATGAAGAAGGCCTGGGCGTCGTGCTCGACAAGGACGGCAGTGCGCGCCCAACAGCTGACGCCCTTCTTCAGCAGGGAAACGCTGTGTTAGCCGTCGAGGTATTCCGAACCGGCGCCAACATCAGCACGCAACGCCTGCAGGGTTCATATCCTGACACCTTTATGCCGACAGATACGGGCTATCGGGTCCAGGACATCGTCACAGCGTTGGCGTATCTGCGGTTGCGCATGCCGGTTGGCGGGGTCGTCGGCCTCGGGGACGCAGGCGTCTGGGCACTGTTTGCAAGCGCGGTGGATGGACAGGCGCCCTTCACAGGCGTTGACGCGAACCAATTCCCTTCAGGGGACGACGGAGCGTGGATCTCGCGGTTCTATGTCCCTTGCATACGGAGCATCGGCGATCTTGCCACAGCCGCGGGCATGGTGGCGCCCCGCCGTATGTTGATTATGAATACGGGTACTGTTTTCGACGCAGAAGCCATCAGAGAGGTTTACGGTGCACAGGGGATGCTCGAAATGCGCAGCGGATCCATCGAGGGAGAAGCCCTGGCTGCCTTTCTCGCACTAGAACCATGAACACTGAGACGCCTGTCCGCGACACCTTGCTGCACATTGCCGATCTCCATTTCTGGAGGATCGTGAGAAACCCTATACAGTTGCTCAACAAGCGATTCCTGGGCAACATGAACGTCGCGTTGCGCCGAAGGCGGGAATTCGACCTCGAACGGGCGGAATCCTATGCGGATATGTTAGCGAAGGCGGGACCCAAGCATGCCTTATTCACGGGAGACTTCACCTCGACAGCAACGGAGACCGAGTTCGCCATGGCGTTGGCATTTGTTCAACGCCTGCGCGACAAGGGCCTGACCATCACGGTCTTGCCCGGCAACCACGACGTCTACACCTTTGGTGCACGCCGCAAAGCCCGTTTCGAGCAATACTTCGCCGAGTTCGTGCCCGACGGCGGCTACCCTGCACGCCTTGACCTGCCCGGCGGTACGCCGCTTGTACTTATGCCCACTGTCGCTCCGAACCTCATATCGTCAAAAGGGCGCATGACGCGCAAAGCACTTATCGAGGTGCAGAAACTGATCGATTTATGTCCTGAGCCGCTCGTTTTCGCCGCCCATTACCCCGTCATCGAGCGCACGGAGGCTTACACGCTCGGACCGGGACGACGCCTGCGGGGTGCGGACATGCTGCGCGATCTGCTCGGTCGCAGCGGCAAACGCATCCTCTACATCAGCGGCCATGTACACCGTTTCAGCCATGTTCACGACCAAAAGCACCCCAATATCGACCACTTGACCACCGGCGCTCTGTTCAAACGCGACAGAAACAAGGGTGAGACGGGCGAGTTTGCGGAGGTAGCGGTATCAGCCGAAGGTTTCACCGTCTATCGTCACTTGCGCAAGGAGCGCTGGCACAGATTGGAGGAGCCGGCCCGACCCTTTCTCAGCGCAGGTGGGATTCATTCATAGGACAACTCGGGAAATCCGGCCCTTCGTAACGGTCAAGGCAATGCCTCACCAGCCCTCAAAAGGTCCTCCCAGTTCCACCCCGGCTGGGAGCGCGCGTTGAGAACATAGAAAAATGGCTTGGGGCGCCGCCTTGCCGGCGATGATAAGTTCAAACCTTGTCCTGGCAGACGCCGGCAACGCGCAGGACCGGGAGGTTGAGGCCAAGGCGGGGCCGCCTCTATTCGTTCCAGACAGTTGCACTGGAACACCCCCGTGCGTACAATTTGGGGGCGCGTGTCCTGACAGAACGAAAACGCGGAAGGCTGTGATGCGCCCAAGGGGGATTCCAGTCCAGGAAAAGGGGAGGCGCCTGTATTGTCGATGCTTGCCTCTTAAGACATGAAGCGGGCCGGATGGAGGCGGCAAGCAAGGGCTTAGGCCGCTCTCAAGCCGCAACAAGAAGGAGAAACAACCATGGAAGAGCGTGTGTACAATTTCTCGGCGGGTCCGGCGGCCCTTCCTTTGCCGGCGCTCAAAGAGGTGCAGGAACACTTTCTGGCGCTGCCGGGGGCCGGGGCCTCGATCGTCGAGATCAGCCATCGCTCAAAGACATTCGTGGCGATACTCGAGTCCGCCAAAAGCAATGTGAAGGAACTCCTGCAGGTCCCGGACAACTACGAGATCCTCTTTCTTCACGGCGGCGCCTCGCTTCAGTTTTCCATGGCGCCTATGAACTTTCTCCGAGGATCCGGCAAAGCGGCAGAGTACGTCATTACCGGCTCGTGGGGCGTAAAGGCGCTCAAAGAAGCAAAGAAAGAAGGCGACATCCGGACCGCGTGGGACGGCAAGAGCGGCAACTATGTTAGAGTCCCTGACTGGGCGGAGACTCCATTCAGCAAGGATGCAGCCTACATCCACATCACGACGAACGAGACCATTCAGGGCGTCGAGTTCCAGAAATTCCCGGATACAGGTTCTGTTCCTCTGGTTGCAGATGCCTCCTCCGACATTATGTCGCAACCAATTCCCGTCGAGAAATTCGGCATGATCTACGCAGGCGCACAGAAGAATATGGGACCAGCGGGCGTCGCGCTGGTCATTCTGCGAAAGGACCTCCTTGATCGCATCCCCGAAGGACTGCCTGCTCTGCTCGACTACAAGGTGATGGTCGAAGGCAACTCGCTCTACAATACGCCGCCTACCTTTGGAATCTACGTCATTATGTTGGTAACGAAGTGGCTGCGCGAAAACATAGGGGGCCTAGGTAACATGGCGGAGATAAACCGCAGTAAAGCGGCAATGCTCTACGATGTTATTGACTCGAGCGACGGTTTCTACAAAGGGCATGCTCAACCTGAAAGCCGCTCTATCATGAATGTGACATGGCGGCTACCGGATACGGAAATGGAGGCGGATTTCATCAAGCAGGCTGCCCTCCAAAAACTCGAGGGCATTAAAGGACATCGATCAGTAGGCGGCTGCCGGGCTTCGATCTACAATGCCGTGTCGCTGGAAGCCGTCGAGACTCTGCGCGATTTCATGAAGGGTTACCAGTCTAAGAACGGCTGACTCGCCGGCAGTCCGCTCGCCTTCATCCCTAAGCAAGAGACCAGGTGCCGCGCCCCCGTGTCTAAAATCGTTGGGTGACCGCGTGGGCTGCGGCCAGCCCTGACAAAGCAGCCCCCTCGACGCGTGGACCGCCAAAAGCGTCTCCTGAAAATACCAACATGCCAGGCTCCGTTACCGCCAGGTACGGCTGCGGATGTACCCGCACCGGTTGCGCATAAAGCCAACGGGTGACATGCAAGTCCCGCGTCTCAGAGCCTAACCATTCATGGGCCTCGCCCAACAGAAGCTTCGCGATCATGCCCGGATCGTCGTTCAAGTACTGCCGTGAGAAATTCGGGCTGGCATGGATTGTCACGGCAAACGCATCCGGCGAGATCCCTTTCACGTGATTGTCAGTGATCCACAGAATGCTGTCGGACGGCATACGGATAAGCCCGGGCTCTTCAATCCGGCTGGGTCCTCTCAGCAAGGTCAACACCGCAAAGCACGGCTCAAACCGTATGCTATCGAGCTGCCTACGGACATCGGAAGGAAGTGTGATGTTGCCCGCGTCCATCAGCGCCAGCGACTCCGGCACCGGCGGCGTCATGATCAACACGCCGGCCTCAATGCTGGATCCGTCGGCCATGGAGACCTGCCACGCCCCTCTATCGTACTCGATGCGAACCGCCTCGGCGCCCAACTTCACGTTAAGACCTTGACTCACATGGTTCATAATAGCCGCCATGCCGCCCACGCCTTTGTACCTGGGCTGACCATCAGGCAGCAACCGGCCATTGCCGCTCCGGAAACCGTTGCACCAAACCTCCGCCACGCGTGCCTTTATCCACTTGCGCACAATCGCCCGGAATTCTTCGCTGCGGCTCGTGAAGAACTGGGCGCCATGATCGAATACGCCGTCGCCGACACGCTCCGTCGCCAACCGCCCCCCCACCACCTTCGACCGCTCAAGCACCATCACTTCCTTGCCGGCCTCTTGGAGTCTCTCGGCGGCGAGCAATCCGCTCACGCCGGCGCCCACAATCACTACCGGCTTCACCCTTTTCTCAGCACCCATGTCAGCTCCTCGCAAGTTGAAACCAAACACTTGCGCCCATGATAGGCTCTAGACGCGCCCGCGTGCAACGGGCGGCTCGGAGCAAAAACCACTTTCCTTTACAGCAGATCTCCGGATCTTTATCCTGTATGGACGCTGCCATACAGAAATCCTGAGCAGACGAGTATATAGAACCCAAGAGCTTGGGCAGATCCGGCCGGCGCGCGATTGCCGGAACAAACGGGAAAGCGGCCCAGGCTGGGGAGAGGCCGAGAGACCAGCACATAACTCGCCATAACTTGAAATGGAGCACCGCAGTAAGGCATTATGATGAAGCCTTCGGGCCGGTATTACGGCATTTCAGAAGTGAGCAACCTCACAGAAGTGCCGCCCTATTTGCTTCGGCAATGGGAAAACCGTTTTCCACAGTTGAAACCCGAACGAGATCGAGCAAACCGCAGGCGTTACACGGCCGAGGACATCGCGGTCGTGCGCCGCATTAAGCACCTGCTCCGCCACGAACGCATGACCACGGCCGGTGCGCGTCAACGGCTCAACCAGGAAATCCGGGGTGAAGGTCGCCCAAGGACCCGCCAGGAAACCTTGGATCTCCTCGACACCATCGAGTCGGAGGTGCGCGCCATGCTCGACTTGCTCGAATCCGGTTGATTCTATGAACGTCGGGGCGTGGCGCAGCTCGGTTTAGCGCGCTTGACTGGGGGTCAAGAGGTCGCTGGTTCAAATCCAGTCGCCCCGACCATTTAAGTGCTTACAGGCCAACAGCTTAGCGAGATGAGTTGTTGGCCTTTT
>CAZBQH010000178.1:0-3329 GCA_964493915.1 uncultured Nitrospiraceae bacterium | reverse complement strand
ATGGCACAAGTTGCACGGGATCGCGCTTCTTAAACGGCACATTGGCGCTCCATGGAGCGTTGGACCGGCGCTTTGCGGAGTTCCTCGGGAAGGAAGCGGCGGTCTGTTTCAGCACCGGTTACCAGACCAATCTGGGCGTGATTTCCGCCCTTGTCGGCAAGAACGACGTCGTGATTACCGATAAAGAGGACCATGCCAGCATTATCGACGGCTGCAACCTCTGTCCAGGCACGATGAAGCGCTTTCGTCACAACGACATGGACCATCTGGCCTACGTCCTCGAGAGGGTCAAAGAAGCAGCCGGAGTCCTTGTGATTGTTGACGGCGTTTACAGCATGGGGGGCGATATCGCGCAGTTGGACGAGTTGGTTCCGATTTGCAAGCGGCATGGCGCGCGGATCATGGTCGACGATGCTCATGGCCTGGGCGTACTTGGCAGAGGCCGCGGAACTGCTGCCGAGTTTGGTCTCACGCGGGAAATCGACCTCGTCATGGGGACCTTCAGCAAGTCTTTTGCATCCCTGGGAGGGGTCATAGCGGGGGATGAGCAGGTGATCCACTACATCCAACACCACGCCCGCTCTCTCATCTTCAGCGCCAGCATGCCGCCGTCAAACGTCGCTGCCGTTCTTGCCGCCATCGAAGTGATCGAGACCGAACCGCATTGGATTGACCGGCTATGGGAGAACTGCTCGTACATGCTCGAGAACCTGAAGCGGGCAGGGTTCAATACAGGCCTGAGCGTGACGCCCATCGTGCCCATCATGATCGGGGACGACTTCCGGACCATTCTGATGTGGCACGGTCTTTTCGAGGCGGGCGTTTACACCAATCCGGTCGTTGTGCCCGGCGTGCCTCCCGGCACCCAGCGGTTGCGGACTAGTTACATGGCCACACATACCCGGGAACACCTTGACCATGTCCTCGGGGCATTCGAAGAAGTGGGGGCGCGAGTCGGCCTTATTCCGTCCCGCCGCACCGAGCCGCAGACCGCCTGAAACGGTCTCAAAGAAGACTGTGCTCCTTATACCATGTAAAGGCGTCTTTTGCGGCCTCGCGGAAACGTTTCGGTTGCAGGCCCAGCTCGTTCACCGCCTTGCGGTTGTCTGCGTAGAACGTCTCCCCGCCAAGGCGCACCTGCTCGCCGGTTAGGAGAGGGGGCGGCCGTCTGAATCTGTTGAAAAGGTCGACGGCCCCTGCGGCAGCCCCAAGAGACCAGCCTGGCAGCGTGAGAAGCGGGGGCGGCCCGCCCGTGACCTCCGACAAGACCGCGGCCATTTCATAGTGGGACAGGTTCTCGCCGCCGAGGATATAGCGCTCGCCCTCGCGCCCGTTCATTGCAGCGGCTATGGCCCCTGCCGCTACATCGTCGACATGGACCACATTCGACCCGCCGGGAGGCACGATGCGCAATTGTCCCTTCGACGAGGCGCGCAGCAGGCTGCCGGACACGAAGTTTACGTCGCGCGGACCCAGAATGATCCCCGGATTGACAATGACCGCCGACAGGCCCTGTTGCATGGCCCCGCGCACCTCCTCTTCGGCAAGATGCTTGCTGTGACCATAGCTCCACCAAACCAGTTCCGGAGGAAAGCCGGCATGCTCGTCAACGAGCGCGCCGTGTTTTCGGCAGCCTAACGCGGCAATCGAGCTCACGTGTACGACGCGGTCTACGCCGGCTTCGAGGCACGCAGCCATAACGGTGCGCGTACCGCCGACATTTACACGGTACAAAACGTCGCGGCTTACGCGCCAGTATTGTGCTGCACCGGCGGCGTGAAACACCATCGAGCAGCCCTGCACCGCCCGGGCCAGGGAAAGCTCGTCGAGAACGTCGCCTACAAAGTGCTCGACGGGGAGGGCCCCAAGGGCATCCAACCGCGAGGTGGCACGGCGCAGCGCCCGCACCTGGTAGCCGAGTTCTACGAGTCTCAAGGCGATATTGGAGCCCACAAAGCCGGTCGCTCCGGTCACCAACACCTTACAGCTCAAACGCGTGCTCCCTCGAGTCGTTCTCCCCGAATTCCCCCGCCATTCCGGCCGGGCGGCTCGTGCGTCAATACACAGCTTTACGGCAAACCTGGCGCGGCCCTCTCTCTTGTAAGTTGTTGCATGATATATCTTTATGGTTAATCCGCGCAAGCGGTATACGCGTTGGCAAACTGGCTTAGGTGTGCTATACTGGCTGTAAGAAAGGAGAGGAAGAAACAGGTTGCTGCCGCGAGCAGAAGAAACTGAGTGACAGGCATTCTGCTCTCCTAGTGGTCTTAGGTGCTTTTTCACGAGGTATGTGCGTGTCAGAATCTGCACAGCGCCACCTATGGTGGGAGGAGGAATCATGCGTAGCAGAGGTTTCACCCTGATCGAGTTGCTTGTCGTGATTGCCATCATCGGCATTCTCGCGTCCATCTTGCTTCCCGCGTTGTCGCGGGCCCGTGAGGCCGCGCGGCGTGCAAGTTGCCAGAATAACCTTAAACAGATCGGCATTGTCCTCAAAATGTATGCGAACGAAGCCAATGGCCGGTATCCCCGCATGCACGGCTATGAACCGTGGGGCAAAGACAGCAATATCGAGCCCGGTTGCACCAACTCCCTTGACGACGCCGATTTTATTTTCGACATGCAGGCGATAGTGCCCGAGTACCTGACGGACGGCCAGGTGCTTCTGTGCCCCTCCGACCCCGGCGCACAAGGAGAACCAGAAGACGCCCTGATGATTGTGCGTCAAGACGACAGCGGAGCGGCGTGCAATTGGGTGGGCGCCATAACGCAGGGAGACGAAAGCTACATCTATATGGGCTTTGTGTTTGACATGGTGGACGACACGGATCCAACCATGTCGGCGGCGGCTTTTGGTCTTCCCGACGTGCCTGTTCCCGCTCAGATGGCGGCTGTTCTCGCTTGGTTGCTTCCGGCGGTGGAGGAGAACTTCTACGGTTCATTTCCTCCCCGGGATTTCCAGTTGAGCCGGCTTGATCCGCCGGGCGGCATTCCTGTTCAGGAAGCACTCGGCGGTCCCTATCCTGTCGGCAACGCCGGCGGCAGCACGATCATGCGGCTCAAGGAAGGCATCGAGCGCTTCATGATCACCGACATCAACAACCCGGCCGCCGGAGCAATGGCCCAAAGCGAACTGCCCATCTGCTGGGACACCATCTCGGCAGGCGACTTTATGAAGGACAGCATTGCGCTTTACAATCACATTCCCGGCGGCTGCAATGTCCTCTACATGGACGGCCACGTGACGTTCACCAAGTATCCAGGTAAGTTTCCGGCTTCGAGGAATTTCGCTGTCCTGGTACAGTTCTTCAACTAGCAGAAGGGATGCT
>CAZBQH010000177.1:0-3042 GCA_964493915.1 uncultured Nitrospiraceae bacterium | reverse complement strand
CGAGCCGGTTGGCAGCGGATGCCTCTGGATCCGCAAGGGCCAGGTGGCACCCGTCCAATCCCCCGTAGACGTGTCTCAATTGCTTTCGGATGTCTGCGACGAGATTTACGAGAAGACTCCTCGAATCCGGAACGAGCTCATCGCAAGGCGCTCGTTGTCCTCCGCCGCTGCGGCCGCGCGGCGAAACCTCATCGACCGGATGCTGAATCGTTCTGCGGAAGAAACACTCGGTATCGAGGGGTATCCGCCCGAGCGCAGCATGTATGAGTCTGTTTTGAAGGCCACGGGGCTCCACCGGCAGGATCAGGACGGGAGATGGGCGTTCCTGGCGCCAGGCAATCGGAACGCGACAAAGATCGTGTTCGCTTGGAACTGCCTTCGCGACGCGCTATTCGAAAGGCAGCCGGAACCCATCCCTCTGGATAGGCTCTTCGACCTATTAGCCGCCCCCCCTCTCGGCGTGATGCCGGGTCTACACCCCGTTCTGCTATGTGCCTTCATGCTGGCGCATCCCGACGAGACGACCCTGTACCGGGAAGGCACTTTTCTGCCTGAGGCGGGCATCGCCGATTTCGAGGTTCTGATTCGCCGCCCGGAGCTCTATGCCGTAGCCGGCAGCAGAATCTCAGGAGGGCGTGCCGCAGTTGTGCAACGTCTCGCGAAGGGCCTGAAAGTGAATCCGTCAACCGTGCCCGTTGTTCGAGCGCTGTTTCGAATGGCGAAGAGCTTGCCCGAGTTCGCCTGGAACACCCGGCGACTTCCCGAAACGACCCTCAAGCTGCGCGACACGTTCCAGAATGCCAAGTCCCCCGAGCGGTTCCTGTTCGTGGCGATTCCAGAAGCCCTCGGCATGCCTGCCTTTTCCGAGACAGAGCCGAAACGATGTGAAATCGATACCTTCTTCGACGCCCTCAACGAGAACCTGTTGGGTCTCTCCGAGGCAACAGGCGCCGTGATCAGGACATCACGGGATGTCCTCCTCAAGGCATGTGGCTTCCATGAAGGGGATGAGCATTGGTCGGAACTGCGCAATACGGCGGTAGCCCTTGAACCGTCTATTACTGAGCCGCAGCTCTTGACGTTCTTGAAGCGTGTGACGCAAGGGGGCGCCGATGCAGCAGGCGTCGAAACGGTTCTTGCACTGGTTGCGAGCCGCCCCCCTCGGAACTGGTCCGACATGGATGTGGATCGGTTTCCCGATGCCGCCGCTGCGATAGGCAGGGCCTTCAGGGAAGCAGCCCGATCAACTGGTGTCACCACTGACTCTGCCGCCCTGCTTACCGCGCTAACCCCGAAGGAACGCAAGCAAGCCGAGGCTTTGGCTGACAGGGTTCGTGCATGTATTCATCGCACGGCCAAAGATGCGACGCCGCGGACATTGCGGGTCGCTATGTTGAGCGTTATGAAGGAACTGGAAACGTGAACCGCCGCATTCGGATACCAGACGAATCCCAGACCGTCGAATGGAAGCAGTCCTTCGGCGAGTGGAAGGAAATCGTCGAAACCTGTGCCGCCTTTGCCACGGCGGAGGGCGGCACGATCTATGTCGGCACTTCCCCGGACGGCAAACGTGTTGGTGTCACAGTTGGCAAAGGGTCGCTGGAGGATATCGCCAACAAGATCAAGACGAACACCGATCCGGCCCAGTTCCCGTCCATCGAGGTCAAGGGCGATCCGCCCTCGGCGGTAGTGGAGATTCATGTTAGACCGGATCCGATCAAGCCTGTGTGGGCCTTCGGGCGCCCGGTCAAGCGTGTCGGCCGGACGAACCAGTTTATCAAGCGAGACGAAGCGCAACGACTGTTGGAGGTCTCCACCGGGCGGACCTGGGATGCGTTGCCGTGCGAGGGTTTTCTCAGGAGAGATATCAGCATGAAGGCTGTGCGCGACTTCTTGCGCCGCGCCGACATGCCGACCGACACGCCGTTCCAGGATGTCATCCGCAATCTGAAGTTGGGCGACAAGCGGCATGTTTCCCATGCGGCGGCATTGCTGTTCAGCGAGTTTCCCCAGCGGTTCTTCGTCGAGGCCAAGGTCAAGTGCGCGCGGTTTCTTGCCGGCAGTCTCACTCGGTTTCTGGACGAACGGACCATCGAAGGCCCCGTGCTCCAGCAGCTTGACGAAGCCATGGCCTTCGTGACGCGCAATACACGCCAGGCGCTGGTGGTTACCGGCAAGCCGCAACACGACATCGTTCCGGAATATCCCGAAGCCGCCGTGCGCGAAGCCATCACCAACGCGCTCTGCCACCGCAGCTATACCGACGTGGGAGCCATTCAGGTGCGCATCCATGACGACTGCCTGGAGGTCTGGAACGCTGGGAAACTCCCGCCCGATCTGACCATTCGTTCCCTGTACCGCAAACATGGCTCATTCCCCCGAAACCCGCTGCTGGCCGCCGCCATCTTCCGTACGCGTCTGATCGAACAGTGGGGCACCGGTACGCTCCGCATCATTGACGCCTGCCGTCCGCACGGAATCGCGGTGGAGTTCGAGCAGGACATGGGTATGTTCATCGTCCGACTCAAGAAGGCGCAGGCCGGACAAGTCGCCCCCGAAGTCGCAGGTGAAGTCACAGCGGAAGTGGAGGCCCAAGAGGCCCAAGTCGAGGCCCAAGAGGCCCAAGTCGGTCTAGCGAAGTGGCAATTGGACCTATTGATCTCCTGTTCTGCCGGCGAGAAAACGGGCCAGGAGCTTATGAGAGTCGCAGGCTACAAGAGCAGAACGGGGAATTTCAAGAAGGGTCTGCAATGCCTGGTGGAGAACGAACTCTTGGAATTGACGATTCCCGACAAGCCTCAGAGTCGCCTTCAGAAGTACCGGCTAACGGCCAAAGGCCGCGCCCTGCTGACGCATCAGGCTTCCCACAAGGAGAGAAAGAGATCCCATGACTAAGCGGTCATCCCAATCACAAGAACCGGAGTCCGCCGGCGATGGCCGTCCTGTCCGCCACATCCTTTCCCTGTCGGGCGGAAAGGATAGCACAGCCCTGGCGCTCTATATGCGGGACCGCGTTCCTGAAATGGAGTACGTCTTCTGCGA
>CAZBQH010000176.1:0-21716 GCA_964493915.1 uncultured Nitrospiraceae bacterium | reverse complement strand
TTCCCCTCCCATCGTCGAGGCACTGGTCTACGTCACGGAACTCTACGACCTTATGGGAGGCGCTGAGGCCGTCAATGCATTCCAGACCAGTCAAGTGGGGGGAGACCTCGACCCTTTCCTTGCGGGAAAAATCGGCATGCGGATAGACGGCGACGGCTACCTCTGGGCGATCGCGAACCTGAAACGCGACATGCGCTTCGGCGTGACACTGGCACCCGCCCCCGAGGGCAAGCAGCGTCTTGGGTGGTGCGGCGGCTGGTCGCTGGTCATGCCCATGGGCACGGAACACCCGGACGAAGCCTGGGAATTCATGAAGTACATGGCCTCGAAGCGGGCCTTCAAGATCGTGTCAGATGCAAGCCGCCAGCAATCGCGGGCCGCTGGAAACACCTGGTTGCCCAACATCAGCGCACGGGTAGACATCACCCGCTGGGCCATGGAGTATTACGTCTACAACGACCCTACCATCCCCGACCAGTTTAAGGAGGCGAAAGAAGTTTTTGTCGAGACCTTGCCTTTCTCGAAGTACCGCCCTGTAACGCCTGTCGGCCAGCTCCTATGGAACGAGCAGGTTCGGGCCCTCGATCGCGGTATCTACAAGGAGTTCGACCCTCATAACATACGCCGGAATGCCCAGTTGACATTGGACGCAGGCGCCGCTGTCGTCCAGGCGGAATTGGAGCGCATCTACAACCCGAAACCCTACCCCTACTTGGCATGGAACATAGTAGTAGGTCTCTATGTGACTATTGTGGTCTTTGTCGTTGTTGCGACCATCTTCTATTTTAACTCCAGGTCGAGCGGAAGCGGCTATTTCCGCCGCGAATACTATGCAGGGTACATTTTTGCCCTGCCATGGTTCATCGGCTTTCTGGTTTTTGGTGGCGGGCCGATTCTATTTTCGGTTTTCATGAGCTTGTGCCGCTACGACGTGTTTTCCCAACCTCAGTTCGTGTTTCTACGCAATTATGTCGATTTGTTTAGAGAAGATCCGCTTTTCTACAAGAGCCTGTGGAATACCGTCTACATGGTCGTGAGCGTGCCATTGAGCATGGCGGTGAGTCTGTTGATTGCGCTGTTCCTGAGCTATGAGATCAAAGGGATGGCAGTCTACCGGACTATCTTCTATCTGCCGGCCATTATGCCCGCCGTGGCGGCCTCGATCCTCTGGCTGTGGATTTTCAATCCCCAGGAAGGGGTGCTGAATGCGTTCCTGGGCTACTTGGGGCTTCCACAGCCTGGGTGGCTTCAGAATCAGCACACGGCTAAGCCTGCCATCATCCTCATGCTGCTATGGGGCGCCGGCGGCGGGATGATCATTTGGCTGGCAGGGTTGAAGGGCATCCCTGATCATCTGTATGAAGCGGCTGAAATAGACGGCGCAGGCCGCTTACAGCGGTTCTGGAACATCACGCTCCCCATGTTGAGTCCGTATATCCTACTGAACATGATTATGGGCACGATTGCTGTGTTCCAGATCTTTGTCCAAGCCTACATGATGACGCAAGGGGGACCGGTCGATTCCACGTTGTTTTACGTCTATGCCCTTTTCAACAATGCGTTCCGCTATATGAAAATGGGCTACGCATCCGCTATGGCCTGGATCCTTTTTGCCATCATCCTGGTCCTGACATTGATCCAAATGCGCTTAGCCCGTGTTTGGGTGTATTACGAGAGTGAGAAATGACGAGGAAACGCAGGATCAAGGATGCCGTCAAAAAGCTAAGCCTGCACCTGGCGTTGCTGGCGGGTTCCGTAGTCTTCGCGCTGCCGTTCGTCTGGTTGTTAAGCTCGAGCGCTAAAGCGCCTGATGAAATGTTCCCTCCCCGTTGGCTGCCTCAGGTCCCCCAGAACGTGTTTCGATCGCCCTATGTCGGCATTTTGCCCAATGAGCGGCCCCGCCGGCCGGTGCTTACTTCCCCGGAGGATTGGGACCGCCTCTACGCACCGATCATCGAGGCCGTGAGCGCGCGCATCGTCGAAATGGACCGCCAATTCCCGGCATTTTACCGGCCGTATCTCGATCATGACGTCTTGGCGGAGAATGTCTTCGCGCGCCTTATCCAGCGAGCGCCCGACGATCTGTTCGAGAAGGTGGAACCGTTGGCCGCCGGATGGTTTGCGAACAACGTCCGTCTCGAGATCGTAAGGGACGCCTTCGACGTCGTCTACCGCCGAGTGGCATTGGCCGACGTCCTTCTCTATGGCTGGGATGTCGTCACCATCGAAAAACCCACGGCGAGCGGCCGGTACCCCTGGAAGCTCGTGGAGGGCGACGCCACATTTATCGAACGCGAGTCTGGATTGCTCCGCCCAGCAAAAGAAGTACAGTATGACTTTTCGGAAAAGCGTTCCTTTGCCGTGCAAGCAGATCTGCCTTTACATATGGCGCCTGAAAACCTCCAGAAAATCGTGGTCAGCAATCATGGGGACCGTTCATGGCACGAGATCTGGGCAACAGTCGAGCTGAACGGCAAGAAACACGACAGTGTCCAAGCCGCGTACCTAGGCACAGACCGCTGGCAAGACACGACCTGGCAGTTTGCCAGCGAGGCGGACAAGTCGCTGCAGATGAAGACTTGGCTGCGTCTCGAGGAGACTGGCGCAAGTGATTTCAATGAACCGGACAGAATCCGCATCACCCTTGAATACCGCTACCGGGCGCAAGTGCGTGCCGCCCTGAATAAATACTTGAACAACTACCGAGATGTGCTCCGGCAGGTACCCTTCCTCACGTACGTCCGCAACAGCTTCCTACTCGTCGGGCTGAACATATTCGGTCAAATACTGGGTTCGTCTTTGGTGGCCTTTGCTTTTGCGCGCTTGCGGTGGCCGGGACGCGACTTCTGGTTCATTTTGGTATTGGCCACTCTTATGGTCCCCGCCCAAGTAACCATGATTCCCGTGTTTCTTATTTATAAGAACATTGGGTGGTACAACACCTTGAAACCTCTATGGATTCCGTCGCTGTTCGGAAGCGCCTTCTACATCTTTATCCTGCGGCAGTTCATGCGGACTATCCCGACAGATCTTGAGGACAGCGCACGAATCGACGGCTCGAGCTATCTCGGCATTTATGCCCGGATCATTATGCCTCTCGTGAAACCTGCTCTGGCCACCATTGGCGTCTTCACGTTCATGGCTGTCTGGAATGATTTCATGGGGCCCTTGATTTACCTAAGCGATCAGCGGCTCTATCCACTGAGCTTAGGCCTCTTTGCATTGAAAACCGTCCAAGGAACCAACATCGGCCTGATGATGGCCGCGTCCGTTCTAATGACGTTGCCGGTCATTGCTCTCTTTTTTGTAGCTCAGCGGCAGTTTATCCAAAGCATCACCTTGAGCGGTCTGAAGGCGTGACCCCCTCGTCCGGCGCCGGTCGTTCCGAACGCAACATCCTCGCGAGGGCTTCGGCAGCGGTCTCCACATCTACCGCGAGAACATAGAGGATGATAAGAAAGTGCGTCACGGTTACCACGAGCTCGGTTTGGAAAAACGCCGTGCCGCTGCCGATAAAGGGGATGGTCGCAGCGAAGGGGATGGTCCCGGCCAGTACGAGCCAAGCGAATCGATGGGGGCGCCGGCCCATGACGCCTCGGCAGAGATTCGCCAACCGTAGTACGTAGTAAACGATCACGAAGTCCGCCAGCGTCCACGCGGGGCCCTGTATCCGTGACCAAAAGAGGTAAGATTCCGGGGAAAACAGGTCGCCGAACCACGTGAAGCCGTTCATCAGCAACCTCCGAACGGCTTCAGAAGCCGAAAACACCGGAGCAGGATGCAAGCCGCAGCCCACTCAACGGCAATCCAGACCACTCCTGCACATCGCAAGAGCAGAAGTACCGCATTCCGTAAGGCGGCGTCAGCTTGGTAGGCCGCAAAATAGACGGTAGCCTGATCTGAAGCCGTCAAGACAGCCGCCCCGACCGTTCTGGACCTCAGAACCGTGACACAAATCGTCAGAAACAGCAGGGCGAAAAAGCCCACGCCGTTGTATGGCGAGCGGGCCGGGTACTGAACAACAAGACGGCGTAGACGCTGGTAGACGCGGAGACCATGGTAGACAATAGCGCATTCGAGGATCACCCATCCGGCAACAAAGGCCGTCCATAGTATGGCGTGGATGCCATTACGGATATGAATGGCTTGTGCAAGTGCTGCGGCAGCGTTCAGTCCGGTCAGCCCATCTGTGGCCAGAAGGACGGGTAACGGGACCAGGAACAAGTGGCGGGACAGAACAGCCATAGTCAGCGCGGCCATGGCCCAGACCCAGCAAGTGGCGCGGTGCCGTTCATGTGGGACCAGGCGAAGCCGGATTGGCAGAGGTTCAGCGGCAAGATGACGGCGGGCAACGAGGACCGCGAAGAGGATAGCCAACTCCGCTGCGAGCCAGAACAGGCCGGCAAGTTCCGCAGTGGTCTGCAGTAGAAAAGAGCGCAGGCTGTGTTCGAGGGGCGTGGTGGCCGGTACATGCGGCGAAACGGCGTTGGCGACGGCAGCCCAAAGACATGAACAGCCCATAACGAGTTGCGGCCGCGCCAAATGTTCCACGTGGAACCTTTTCATGGGCAGCGGACCACGCGCAGCTTGCCCCGAGGACCGGCCTGGACATGTTCCACGTGGAACCCTGCCAAAGCGCTGTCTGGCACATTGCTCTGACATAGCCAAACACTCCCCTGTTCCACCAGCCCCAACACCCCCCTCATGACCCTCTCCACCTTCTCGACGGCCCGTGCAGTAATCACATCCGGCTTCCACCTTCCGGCGCTTTCGCGGAACGGCTCCGCCACAATCTCTACCCGCCTCAGCTCCAAAGCGGCCACGACCTTTCGCAGAAACCCGGCCTTGCGCGTAGACCTTTCGATCATCGCCACTCCAAGCTTCGGGAAAGCCACTTTCAGCGGGACCGCTGGAAATCCCCCGCCACTGCCAATGTCAAGCAATAGGCCTTCTACGTCCGCTGCTGCCTTCACCCAAGGCGCCAAAGCCAACGCGTCCAGCACATGCCGTTCCCACAGCTGTCCCACGTCGCACTCGGACACCAGCGACAAAACATCATTCCATTCCGCCACCAAAGCCATGTGTTCGGCGAGCTGCTGCCATTGGTCCTCGGCCAACTCGAGTCCCAGCGCTTTCAACTCCTGCGCTTTCGCTCCGTCATAGACCCCTCCATTGGCCATGTTAAGCGCCTCCCCGAGACTTGATTCCAAAATACCCTCAATGCTAGTCTATTTCCTAATGTTCTCTTGTCTTTTCCAGGAGATGGTTTGTGAAATACCTGTTCCTCATTGGCGACGGGATGGCTGATTTCCCCCTGGACGAGCTTGACGGTTGCACGCCGCTCGAAGCTGCTGCCACGCCAGCCATGGACACCATTGTTCGCCGAGGCTTAACCGGTCTTTTCTGCCCTATCCCCGAAGGGCAGCCTCCGGGTAGCGACGTCGGCAATCTCTCGCTCTTCGGTTATGACCCAGCTGCAGCCTATACCGGTCGTGCTCCGCTTGAGGCCGCGCGGCAAGGCATCGCCCTGGCCGATAGCCAGGTAGCCTTCCGGTGCAACCTCGTTACCCTGGCCGACGGCCGCATGAAGAGCTTTACCTCGGACCACATCTCGACCCCTGAAGCGGCTGAACTCATTGATGCACTCAACTCCGCCTTTTCAGATTCCTCCATCCGCTTTTACCCTGGTGTCAGCTATCGCCATCTTACCGTTGTCTCTCCTCGCGAGGTTGCGCCTGAGGACCTCTCAGCCACGGTCTGCGTACCGCCCCATGATATCTCAGACCAGGCCTACGAGCCACATTTGCCGGCAGGTCCCGCAGGCCCCTTCCTGCGCCAACTCATGGAACGCTCCCAGGCAGCCCTTGACGGGCATCCTGTGAACCGTGCGAGGCTCGCAGCCGGTAAACTGCCTACGACCTCTATCTGGCTCTGGGGACAAGGCCGTCCACCCGCGATGGCCTCCTATGGCGAATTATTTGGACTGACGGGCGCCGTGATTTCCGCAGTCGACCTTGTCAAAGGCATTGGGGTGTACGCAGGTCTGCGCATTGTCGACGTGGTTGGCGCTACGGGATATCTCGACACCAACTACGCCGGGAAAGTGGCAGCCGCCTTTGATGCGCTGAGAGACATGGACTTTGTCTACCTGCATGTTGAGGCCCCTGATGAGACGGCCCATGAAGGACGGGTGGACCTCAAAATCAAAGCGATTGAAGACTTCGATCGCGAGGTCGTTGGAGCCTGTCTCCAACGTGCCGGCGCAGATCCCGTCCGCATCCTCGTGGCGCCTGACCATGTCACGGCCATCCGCACCAAGACCCATGCTGCCGGCCCTGTACCTTTCGCCCTATGTGGTCCGGGCGTCAGCGCCCAAGGCAGGTCCGCCTATTCAGAGGCCGAAGCCGCCCGTACAAATATCTGCATTCTTCCGGGCCATTTGTTGCCTCGATGCGTACTGACCGCCCACACGATTGCACCCGAGGTTCTGACGGGCTTGGCCGCCGCTTCGTGCTGAAAGGTATGCATAAGACTCTGTTCGAGTAACGGCACCTCGATCGGGCCGTCATAAGGAGAGCGCGCACCGTGACCCGACGTATCGAGATTTACGACACCACCCTGCGCGACGGCGCTCAAGGTCCTCGCATCAAGTTCTCCGCTGAGGATCAGTTGCGCATCGTTGCGGAACTGGACGCGTTTGGCGTTCTCTATATCGAAGGAGGCCAACCCGGCTCGAATCCGAAAGCAGCCGAGCTTTTCGCCCGCGCCCGCGACATGGAGCTTAGGAATGCGAAGATGGCGGCGTTCGGCAGCACCCGACATCCCCGCTCGGCTGTCGAGGACGATGCCAATATCAAAGCCCTTCTTGCCACAGGTACGGAAGTTGTCACCATTTTTGCCAAGTCCTCACCCCTTCATGCGGAACAGGTCTTGCGGGTTTCCCTTGACGAAAACCTTAAGCTTATCGACGACACTGTCGCCTACCTTCGCGCCCAGGGTCGGCGCGTTTTCTTCGATGCCGAGCATTTTTTCGACGGATTTGCTGTTGACTCCGAATATGCTTTGGCCGTACTCGAGCACGGCTGGAAAGCCGGCGCGGAAGTCCTCGTCCTTTGCGACACCAATGGTGGGCGCCTTCCTTGGGAAGTTACTGCCGCCATCCAGGCTGTTCAGGACCGCTTGCCTGACGCCGCCTTGGGGATGCACGCTCACAACGACTCCGGCTGCGGCGTAGCGAATACGCTGGTGGCCGTTCAATCCGGGGCAAATCATGTTCAAGGCACCATCAACGGCTATGGAGAGCGCACCGGCAACGCAAACCTGGCAACCGTAATCCCCAACATCCAACTCAAGATGGGGCTCGAGGTTGTTACGCCCTCACAACTCGCCCGCTTGACCCATTTGTCCCATTTTGTGGCTGAACTAGCGAATGTCGCTCCGCCGGATTCCGATCCGTTCGTAGGCCGCGACGCCTTTACTCATAAGGGTGGAATGCACGCTGACGCGGTCCGCAAAGTTAAGCGCAGCTACGAGCACATCGACCCCGCGACCGTAGGCAACCGCACCACGATTTCTGTAAGTGAAGTCTCTGGCCGATCAAGTCTTCTCGAAAAGGCCAGCCAACTCGGCATTCACTTGGACCGCGATAAACCGGAAACGCTCCAACTCCTCCAGCAAATAAAGGAGCTCGAGAACGAAGGCTTCGAGTTCGAGGGCGCCGACGCCTCTCTCGAACTGCTAATTCGAAAAGCCACGGGCGCTTACCGGACTTTCTTTACGCTACGCGGTTTTCGCACGAGCGTTCACCGCAGCGACGTCTCTCCCCTGTCCCTGTCGGAAGCAACAGTGAAGCTCGAGTTGCCCGATGGAAGGCTCATGCACACCGCCTCTGAAGGCCACGGCCCTGTCGATGCTCTGAATAACGCCTTGCGCAAGGCGCTCGAGGACACCTACCCCGAGCTCGCAGAAGTAAAGCTTGAAGACTATAAGGTCCGCATTCTTGATGGCCGGTCAGGGACGCGCGCAAAGACCCGCGTACTGATCGAAACGACGGATGGAACCCACTCCTGGGACACTGTCGGCGTGTCTGAAAATGTTATTGCCGCGTCTTACATGGCGCTGGTGGACAGCATCGAATACAAACTGCTCCGTTGCCGTGGCCACAAGTAAGAAGTGCCGCCTACCTGCATAGAAAAGCCTGCGAGCATCGAGCCCCGGATCTTAGGGCAGCGACTGCTTCCCCCCTTCCAGCGTCCGCCGGTTTTTATCCAGGAGGGATTCTGCATCTCCTCACCCCCACCGGATATATTAAGGGGGCGAGCATGTCATCCGACATTCTCGCCCCTAATCACGCTTTCAGCGTCAGTCTAAAGGGTCTCTCGTCCCATTGCTCCCGGCTTAGACGCCTTGGGGCAACAGGTATGCATGGCTATCACCGCTGGTGATGTCCATTTGCACCATGCGGCCCTGGATGTCCGTCGCTGCGCCTTCCCACATGATGACAGCACCGCCGGCCGCCGTGTCCGTACTCGTCATGTTCCCGATCGACTGACCGAGCGGGCCTTCAGCGCCAGAATCCCCGTGGGGGCGCCAGGACACACTCGAGAGTGCCGGCAACAAGAACGTGTTGTTCGCCGGCGTATAGTCCGTGCCGTCGTCCTTCATGTACTTCACTGCAACAACGATATCCTCATCGGTGTTGTTGTGAATCCCGATAAACGACGCAGTACCCGAGGTCATGTCATCCGCCGCGTTATCCTTGAAAAACGGGACCGCGATCGACGACGCCAACGCCACGCTTCCAAACAGCGCCGCTACAGACAACACTACTGCAAACTTCTTCATCAAACTTCCACCTCCTTTCCCTTTTAGATACAAAAAACCGGACAACGCAACTCTATGGCCGCCCTCGTCCGGTTCTCGGAACCCACTTTCGTTTTCCCTCCAAGGGGACTATTCTCTCACCCCCCCAATTACAACCTAAAGGGTAGCACGAAAACTGTCCCGTGTCAACACAAATCTTTCTGCAAACCGCGTTGCTCTAGTCACCAAAATACCCCATCGCTCGCAATTGCTCCGAGAGCTCCTCGCTGATTTGTGCTTTTCCCTGGCCTTCCTGCAAGTCTACCACTCGCCTCGCCGCCGCCAAGTGCTTTTCCAGCAAAGACTTAAGGCGCAACCCCTCTGCCGGGAGTGCTCCGGCAATATCACGCGTATCGCCACGGTCCTGGTCGAACCGATACAGCTCGAACACCCTCAACCCATGTCTAGCGATGAGCTTGAAGGGCGCCTCGATAACCGCGGCTTCGTCGACGCCGAGGCGAGGTTGACTTGCCATGGTTCGCGAAAACGCCGGCGTTGTCGGCTGATCTCGCAAGTCAACGCCTTGCCAGAGGGCTCGCGGTGTGATCCCCGCGCAGCTTGTTAACGTCGGGAGCAGACCAAGCGTCTGCACCGGCTTGCCAACGGTCTGCACTTCGATTCCTGGCCCCATCAACAGAAATGGAACATCAAGCACCTCGCTGTAGAGCGTCAAACCATGCCCCATGCCGCCGTGTTCCCACAGCTCTTCGCCGTGGTCCGCGGTAAGCGCGAAGTAGGTGTTTGAATGGCTGCGCTGCACAGCCTCCACGAGGCGCAACACGTGTTCGTCCAAGAAATGCGCCGCCCCATAGTACTGCGCGCGAACCACCTCTTTCCCTTGCTCACTCAAGTCGCGAAACTTGCGCTCCTTCTTGATCCCGTATGTGTAGTATCCCCAGTCCATCAAATACGCCACAAAATCATCTATTGCGGGCCTGTCTTCCTCAAGGATTTCAGGGGCGCCGCCCACTGCATGGATGTGTGCCGGGGGCGGATCATAGGGCACATGGGTGTCCATATAATGAACATAGAGGAGAAAAGGACTTCTCGCGTGTTCGACAAGCCCCAGAGCCGCATCCGTGACGGCGTCCGCTGGCGTAGTTCCGTCCTTCACCACGTATTCGTCGAAACCTTGGGCGAATCCGAGACCTCGCGACAAGTGGGGGTTGGTCTGAACGCACAACGTATTATAACCAGAAGCCTTGAAAACCTCGGCCATCGTTTCGAATTCCGCGGCCAGTGCATCCGTCAGCTTCTTCCCGTCTACCACGGAGAAATCATAACGTACCTGGTGCGTATCGAAATAAAGACTCGTGAAGAGCGACGCCATAGCAGGCTTTGTCCAAGTGCACGGAGTGACCGCTCGCGGAACGAAGAAAGCCTCCTGCTCCGCGAGACGTTTTAGACCTGGCATAATGGGATTCCCTTGCCTTTGCGCCGTCACGCAATCGGCGCGCAAGGCATCCATGAGTACAAAGACGATGTTTGGCGGCGCCTCGCCCTTGAGATCAATCGCGGAAGGCTGTTTTTCCTGGGTGCAACCGCTCGCGGCAAGGAGCAAAACCACGCTCGCCAACACGTATGTCGACGGCCGCATTGCTTCGGTCTCCTTTCTGCCTGGATTTGGCTTGCCCGCGCGGGCCTTGCATCAGGTTTGACGTGTCCCGAGTTACGAGTCGCAGTTTTCCGATCAGCTTACAGATATCCCATGTTGCGCAGGAGCATTTCGTTCTCGCGCAGCGCTTCGAGCGTCTCCTTGTCTTCAGACGTTGGCCGTTCACCCGCTACGCTGTCTGTACGCAGGGCTTTGAGACTCACAATCTGCGTCCAGAAGTCCGGCCCCCCGTCATCAAATACGATGTCCAGAGCACCGTCCTCGACCGTGTAGGTTCCGATGCGGATCGTTTCGATTGCAGGCTCCCCCGCTGGCCCATCTGCTCGCACGAGATGCTGGAAACTCGGGTCGTCTTCAATCTTTACGCGCACTGCCGAGCAAGGCTTGCCCTGGTAATCTCTACTCGATAGAACGTCTATACTGATTGCGTAGGCACCGTTCCCGATAGGGCACGACAAGTGCAAGGCCGGCGGGTCTTCATCCCAAGGGGCCGTCCATAATATCCGCTCTTCAAGGGCCCACAGGTTGTCGCAGCGAAGGGCCTGACGGCCGGACAGGTCGCTCTCGACCGATATAATAGCCTCTTTGGGCTCTACCCATTCCGGAATCATCGTGCTCTTCAGATCGACCCCGACGCACGGCAGATCCTTGAAGGCCTGCCACCGCGGCATGATCTCGTCCTCCATGACTCGCCGTAGGCGCGCCGCATCATCGCGTCGTTCCCCAATCACATTCTTCCGATGGCGCAGGTCATCGGGCACAGCCCAAAGGTCTTCCCTCTGGCCATCAAGCCAAAACTCGTATTTATAGTTCTCCGTGCGCAACGCAAAGGCCTCGGGCTTGTCATAGACAAAGCTTCTGTGCCACACAAAGGCGTACTTGTGGACCGGTCCAGACCCTGGGTTTTGCAGCAGTGGCGCCGTACTCACACCGTCGAAATCCAAGTCTCCCTTCAGGTCGAGCAAGTCCACAAAAGTGGGTGCTATATCCACATTTCCCGTCATCTGCCTTACGCGCACGCCGGGGGACACGCCCGGACCAGACAGAATCATGGGCGTCTGGATAACCTGGTCCGCTGAACCCGCTTGGGCGTGCGACATGGTGTGGCCATCCTCTCCCAAGGCCTCCCCGTGATCAGAGTGAATAACAATGAGCGTATTCTCAAGGAGATCCTTCTCCGCCAGCTTATCCAGCATACGACCGATCTGGGTATCTGCGAACAGGATGCTTCCATCATGCAGACCCCGCAGATATTCTTTGTCCTGGTCCTCGTAGCCTGTTGGGCGGAGCAGATGCTGACCACCGGCAGCTACATCAAGCCGGCTCCGGTCATACTGGGGATCGAGCCAACGGTCGTAAGGGGGCGCCAAATGATGGGGGAAATGCGTGTCGACAGCGTGGATGTAAACGAAAAAAGGTCTTGGCGGCTCCTGTTCTAACCACCCGAACATCTCCCGGTTAATATCCCCAAACGTGGGGATATGAGCCAAGCTAGGCGCATGACCATCACGCTGGACCTGCACAGCCGTATCGAAACTCCGAAGGAGCCGGGAACCTGGGCTGAAAGCCGCATGCGCAGCAAAGATAGCCGTATGGTAGCCATTCTCCTGGAAGACACTCGAGATAAGCTTCTCGCCCAGCGGCGGGATCCGCAAGTACGGCGTCCCGCCGAACCACCCGTCCAAACACGAAACCGCGAAGTAACGCCCAGTTAAAAAGGACGGGACAGACCGCTCAGTCCACGTACTCTGCGCAAAGTGCTGCTCGAAAACAGCGCCAGCTCGGGCTAAGCGATCGATCTGGGGAGACGTGTCACGGTCATAGCCGTAACACCCCAGGTTCCTGGCACGGCACGCGTCAAGGCAAATCCACACAACGTTGGGCCGCTCAGCGACCTGCGTTGGCGGAGATGGACCACCGACCCTTCCCTTCGCCCTATCTTCTTCTGCGACGCGATCTCCACATCCTGACTCTAACAAGAGCGTTGCAAGGCACAGGCTCAAGGCTGCCCAACCGAACCCACGCAAGGCACGTTTCAATGCGTTTTGCCTTCCTTTGGTTGCATGCGTCTATTTGATCCATTTTCCGGAATTTATCATGACATGCAGTGTACGTCAAAACATATCATGCTCAGCAGGCCAACCCTCAAGGGAGACCATGACCTCAGTGCGTATCTCGACACAACAGGGGGCGTGCAGCGGGTAACACTTGACATATTGGAGCAAAACTGGTTTAATATATCTGAAAACTCATTCAGCCTATCTCGGGTTTATCCTTATGGCCAAAGCGTTGACAAAGCGTCAATCCCAAATCCTGGCGTACATCATTGCATGCATACGCGACAACGGCTATCCGCCCACAATCGCTGAAATTGGCGAGCACTTCAGCATCGCCTCGACCAACGGCGTCAACGACCACCTTGTCGCCCTTGAACGAAAGGGTTATATTGCCCGGACCTCGAAGGCACGCTCGATCCAAGTCGTTCCCTCAACTACAGACGGCGTGCCTCCCGTTGATGCTGTCATGGTGCCTCTCGTCGGCCGCGTGGCCGCTGGCCAACCTATCCTGGCTCTTGAGAACGTCGAAAGTCATATCCCTATACGTTCAGATTTGGGCCGAAAAGCCGCTTTTTGCCTTCGCGTCCAAGGCGAGAGCATGATTGAGGATGGCATACTCGACGGCGACATCATCGTGGTGTCGTCTGACGAAGAGCCGCGCCGCGGCGATGCGGTCGTTGCACTCGTAGACGGTGAAGTCACGGTGAAACGGTACTACCCCCAAGGCCAGACCATTGAGCTGCGGCCTGCCAATGCGAGTATGAAGTCCATCATCGTCCCGGCCGATCAAGTCGCCTTGCAAGGCGTTGTAATGGCCCTGCAACGAACATTTCGCTGAGTGGTCGCCGGGATCGGGGTTATGTAAACAGCTTTTGCGGCTGCCTCATGACAGCACGATCCAGAAGGGACAGAAACTGGGTCCGGCTGATCTCCCGTGCACCCATGCGAATCAAGTGTTGAGTGTGGACTTGACAATCCACGAAAGCGAACCCGCGTTGCTTTATGTGCTCGACGAGATGGGCCATGGCCGCTTTCGAGGCGTTCGGTATCCGAGTGAACATGGATTCGCCGAAAAAGGCGCGTCCTACAGACACACCGTAGAGCCCACCCGCTAACTGGTTTTCGAACCATGCCTCAACGGAATGGGCCCAGCCCTCCTCGTACAGCCGAATGTATGCGCCCATCATTTCCTCCGTGATCCACGTGTCTTCACGCCCCGGACCTCTTGTTTGCGCACACGCGCGAATTACATCTCTGAAAGCGGCATCCCTGGTGACTTGAAATACGCCTTGCCGGACTACCCGCGCAAGGCGTCGCGCCACATGAAACTCCTCTGGAAACAGCACAAGCCTCGGGTCAGGCGACCACCACAGGATCGGGTTGCCATCGCCATACCATGGAAAAACCCCCGTGCGGTAAGCGAGCAACAGCCGCTCGGGCGACAAATCCCCCCCGATGGCTAACAACCCCCCAGGACTTGCGAGCAGCGGCGACGGAAAAACTAACTCTTCTCCCAGATAGTAGACAGGCATGGACACGGAAGCCGTCTAGTTGTCACGCGAATGATAGTCGAGACGGATACCGTTCTGCTCGACGCTCACGCGAACCAACCCGCCTTTTGCAAGCCGTCCGAACAACAGCTCATCTGAAAGCCGGTCGGCGATCTCGCGCTGAATCAGGCGGTCGAGCGGTCTTGCCCCAAACTTCTCGTCGAATCCCGTGCTCGCGAGCCAAGTCCGCGCCTCAGGCGACAGGCTGATGGTCACGCCCATTTCGGAAAGGACCTCCTGCAACTCGCCAATGAACTTGTCCACAATGCGCTCCACTACGTCCGGAGGTAGCGGGTTGAACGCCACGATCGCATCGAGCCGATTGCGGAACTCCGGGCTGAACGTCTTTTCAATCGCTTTGAGCCCCTTCCTTTGGCTGTTTAGCAGTCCTGCACCAAATCCGATGGCATTTGAAGCCAGCTCGCGCGCGCCGGCATTGGAAGTCATGATGAGGACTACATTTCGAAAATCGGCCCGTTTCCCGTTGTTGTCCGTCAAGGTGGCGTGGTCCATCACCTGGAGCAGGATGTTGAACAACTCGATATGGGCTTTCTCGATCTCATCAAGCAGCAACACCGCATAGGGGAAGCGCCGGATCTCGTCCGTCAGCAATCCGCCCTGATCGAAGCCCACATAGCCCGGGGGCGCCCCGATAAGCCGCGCCACGGCGTGCTTCTCCATATACTCGCTCATGTCGTAGCGCGAGAAATGGACGCCCATGACCGCCGCCAATTGTTTGGCAACCTCCGTTTTGCCTACACCCGTAGGACCTGTGAAGAGGAAGCAGCCGACCGGTTTCGTGGGACGCGCCAGACCCGCACGGGACCGCTTAATCGCCGTCACAACCGCCCGAATCGCCTCCTCTTGCCCAAAAACGCGGGCTTGCAGCTCCTCCTCAAGCCGCCCAAGCCTCTCCTTGTCTGTGGACGATAGGCTCTTAACGGGAATCCGCGCCATATCCGCTACGATCCGTTCGATGTCCCGCGGCATGATCCGTCGCTTTCTGCCGCCAGCCAGCCGCAATGCGGCGCCAGCCTCATCGATGACGTCGATAGCCTTGTCCGGCAAGAACCGGTCGTTTACGTGTTTGGCCGACAGTTCCGCAGCCGCCCGTAACGCCGCATCTGTATAGACGCAATCGTGGTGGTGTTCGTAATACGTCTTAAGACCTTTGAGAATCAGGTATGTCTCCTCAACGCTCGGTTCAAGCACGTCGATTCGCTGGAATCGCCTGCTCAGGGCCTTGTCGCGCTCGAAATGGCGCTTGTATTCCTCATACGTGGTGGAACCAATGCAGCGCAACTCCCCTGAAGCCAATGCAGGCTTGAGGATGCTTGATGCGTCCATGGAACTGTCGGAGGTCGAGCCGGCTCCTACTACGGTATGGATTTCATCAATGAAGAGGATCACATCCTTTCGCTTGAGCAACGCAGCGATCACCGCCTTCAGCCGGGCCTCAAAATCACCGCGAAACTTCGTGCCCGCTAACAGGGCCGGCAAATCAAGCATCAGAATCTCTGTGCCCTCGAGAACCCGGGGGACCTTTCCCTCGTGGATCTTGAGCGCAAGACCCTCGACCAGGGCCGTTTTCCCTACCCCGGGTTCGCCCACATAAATCGGGTTGTTCTTACGACGCCGACAAAGAACGTGACACGCCCTACGCAATTCCAGCTCGCGGCCGATCAGAGGGTCAATGCGCCCGTCAGCGGCGCGCTGCGTCAAGCTGACGGTGAACAGATCGAGGGGATTTCGCGACCGTTTCGGCTTTGCGTCGGCCTCCTGCCCGCCTTCAGCCTCCTCCTCACCCTCCTCGTCTTCAACCACTTGCCTGCCGTGGGATATATAGGTCAACACATCGAGGCGCTCAATCCCCTCACTTAGAAGAAAGTAGGCGGCGTGCGACTCTTCCTCTTCAAAAATCGCCGCCAGCACGTCGCCGGCGTCCACTTCTTTCTTCCCCGAGAAATGAACGTGCGCAAAGGCCCGTTGCATAAGGCGCTCAAAGGCAAGGGTCTGCTGCGGCGCATAGTCCCCGCCCTCCGGCGCCACTTCAACTTCATAGGCCAGGAATTCCTCGAGTCTTTCCCTGAGGGACGCGACATCGCCGCCGCATTCTGTCAGAATCTCCTTGGCATAGGGATCGCCCGTCAAGGCAAATAGAACATGCTCGACACAAAGATACTCATGATGCCTCCGCTTCGCCTCGTTAAGCGCGGCATCCAATGTCGCCTCAAGGGATTTGCTTATCATGATCGTGGGCTCCTGCACAGAATGGAACTGGACAGCAAGGCTATTCGGGCTCCATCGAGCATCGCAACGGGAAGCCGGCCTCCTGTGCGTCCCGATGCACCAAGGCGATCTTTGTCTCGGCCACCTGGACACTGTAGACGCCGCACAAACCGACGCCTTCCCTGTGTATCTTCAACATGATGCGCACGCTATCCCCGAGCGACCGCTTAAAAACCGTTCGCAGCTCCGCGACTACGAAATCCATGGTCGTGTAATCGTCGTTGTGCATTAACACCCGGTAACGTCGCGGCCGCTCGACCTGAACTCGCGTCTTTTCCGCCACGCGGACTGCCCTATCTGGCGCAAACTCAGGCATTCATGCTCTTCCTTACTATTTTAACGTTGCCGAGCCATCTCATCCTATCATATCCCAAGCAGGGCCCCGTCCGTTCCCTCTAAGACATAAACGGAAAAGCCCCCGAGGCTTCTTTCAGCCGCCGGGGACTCGAAATCGAACGGGTCTTTCTAGAGCCGGAAGTCAGGCTATCTCCGCCTGACCTTGCCGCACGCCGCAACGTGCTGCTTCAACTTGTCGAGAGGCACGCGGTTCGCATCCTTGGCTTCCGCCTTCCCTTGTTCCTTTACATCTGACGGATCGGGCCTCTCGGCCAGCCCAAGCTCCCTCGCCAGCGCCTTGTTGTCGATATACTTTTCCCCCGTTTCTTCATCGGTCTTAATAGCCAGTTTCCCGCGATAAACCGAGGCAATTTCATAATATCCGCTCTTCCTTTGATCCGCTTTCAGGAATACCATCACCTCTTCACCTTCTTTGAAGCGCGGGAACAAATGAGCGTAAGTCACAATACTGCCAACCTGGCCACCGGGCACCTGAAGATAAACGCGGCTCCCCTTGTTCAGCCGACCCTTCTCCACATCCGCGATCTCGATGACAACGTCCGTTACAATACGGTCGCCGTCGTCGGCCCAACGGCTCTCGACACGGGTTACCTTCCCGTCCACAACGACGTCTGAATGCTTAACGACCTCGTCCAGACTGGTAGGAACCATCTGGGCCGAGGCGGTGGACCCGGCAGGAACAAGCGCCAACAGCACCAGACCTGCAACGAGGGCCCGCCGGCCGCGCCGCAGCCGCGACCCAATCAGAAGCAGGCTCAATCCTCCGAATGCGGCCACTAGAATCCGGTAATAGGTCACTGACCACTCGAACATCTGCACCCCGCCTCTCATAAGCTCGAAGGCTATCTTGTGGGACACTAGGAAACCCGTGACGCTGGGAGCGATCCGGTAGTACATGTCTACTGCTGCTGTGCCAACGGCCGTTTGCAACAAAACACGGTCCCGCAGGCCCCGCAGAAATGTCGCGCTGTTTTGCGTCTTCAGCGACGAGATAACAATATTGTACGGGCAGATGATGTTCGCGTCGCCGAACATGGGCTCAAACAGAGGCAGCATCTGATTCAGCGTCAGTTCCGGGCCGCCATCTGCATTCACCACTTTCCTACTGAGTGGATCATAACGTAACGGCGTTCCTTGGTCGGTACTGACAGCCCCCAGAATGTTGCCGTTCCGATTGAACGTCTCCGAAGAGAACTGGGCGTCAAAGCCCATCGCTCCGGTTGGGGCCGTCACGTCAAATACCCAGCCGTGGGTGGTGTCGAAATACGATTGGGGCACGCCGTCAGGCCCCTCGAAAGGCTCCATCGTGATCACATACGACGCGTAGAACGGCGCCTCGAAGGAAGTCTCAAGCACCTTGTAGAGCCCATTGAGCTTAAACTTGCCTCCTTGGCTTCCCTGCACCTCGTAGAGTCCCGTCAAGGTCGAAGCAAAGGGCTTTGGGTCGGTTTGCGAATTCTTGTCATGATCGACCCACGCTGTGATCAGGGCGCCGGCAACAGGCTGGCTTGGGAATCCGGGCCTGGTGCGGGTCCGTGCATAGTGGATGATCTCGAAGAAATTATCCTGGCTTCCGCGCGGATAGATCGAAGAAATGCCCGCGATGTCAGAGGGGGCCAGGTCTTCCCGGCTGTCCGTGTAGACGTCCTCGCCGTCTTCGTAGAAAAAGATCACCGGATAGGTGCTTGGGGTGGTCCCCCCCTGCCGTAAAACGTTGTAAGGATCCCGGAGGTTGAGGATGCGATCCTCGACATTCCGTTCGTCTCCGTCCTCGATCGATTCGCTGAAATTCTGAAGGGGGCTTGGCCCAAGGCCCAACATAATGGCGCCCAATTGGACGGCCGTGCCTTCAAACGTCACGTCTGGTTGCTCGCCGAGATCAGTGGGACGGTGCGCCGGTCCGTTGAAAACGACGTCGACCTCGAGGATCTGGCCGCCCGACACCAGGTACTCGCCGCCCTCAATTGGAATCGTCGTGTCTTCGACGGTAAACGTAACAAGAGCGCTCCCCAGCGCATCATAAGGCAAGCTGAGCCCGCCTGGATCGTCTACGGTCTCCTCGAGGGCGACATAGTTGATGAAATCGAGTTGCCCTTCTCCAATACCCGCTTCCATCTCGAGCGGATCCTCGGTTGATTGGCCCCGGGTAAAAGCCGCATAGGCCGTGGGCACGTTCTCCCAGGCCTCGAACCCCGCCATCACCTCGGCGATTTCCGTGGGCGTAAACCCGTCGTCACCGCTCTCGAACGTGAGGACCACGCCATCGTTTGCGCCGCTCACATCTCCATCGCCGTCCCTGTCGAGGACATCTTTCAGCCACTTGACCTCCATGAGCTTACCCGTCGTCTGCAGTACGCCGAGAGGGTAAAAGGCACTGGCCTGCGGGACGATGCTCAGCCACGCCGCAGCGGCCAACGCAATAACAACAAGTTGCCGAGCTCTTGCACGCACGAATGGGGCTCCTTTCCTCTCCAGACCCAACCGGCAGGCGGGATCTCTTACCGGGAACCAGGCCCCAACAGCGCATTGCCGCCGGGGCCTGTCCACTCTAGGTCAGCAAACAGAACGCGCTCTGCGCATCCGCATAGCGCCCAATACCAGCAACGACGCCGTCAATATGGCCGCCAGTGCGGCCAGCGGCATCTCAAGCACCCACGCCACAGGCGTCAGCACGCCCCGTACAAGCACCGCAAGCCACGGGTGCGCCGCCACCTGATCTGCGACGGCAGGACTCACGCTATAGTACAGGTCAACCAAGGCCGTTCCTATCGCTGATTTCAGCAGGACGCCGTCCCGGAACGCACGGAACGTATCGAGCTGTTCCGCGAAAGGTGAGCCATACGCCGCCGTGGCAATGAAGCAAGGCTGCGGCGGATTGCTGTACGTGAAGCCGTTGTCCAGCGTGTCCGATAACCCGCTGGCCACGTTGCGCACTGTCACGCTCAGCGGCCCCGTCTGCGCAAGGCCGCTCACGGGAAACTGAACGGTAATCACGCGGTCTGCCGTCGCCGTGCCCGGGCTCAGTGCTGCATTGCTCACGACCGGCATGTAAGTCAAGCCAAACAGCACCTCGATGTCGCCCGCGCCCGGGGCAAAGTTAATCCCACGAATCTCCACCGGGAAGACCTCAGAACCGCCCTCGCTCGGCGACACGCTCTCGATTTTGGGCTGTGGAGCGCCGGTGGCATTCACGTCGATTCTAATGCTGTCTTGCGCCACGGTTTCCGGATTCTGCACGACTAAGGTTAGCGAAGAAACGCCTGTCAGCGAAGCAGGTCCCCCAATGTGAATCGAGAACGCCGCGTCGGTTACGGTTCCCTCGATTGTTGCATCGAGACTGCCCAGACTCACCGTAGGTCCCGTCCCGAATCCACTCCCGAAGACATCGAGCACCAACCCAGCCGCCGGTATAGTCTGCGGCAACTGATCGGGAGACACCCGGGTAATCTCGAGCGGCGTCAGGGCCTCCTGGGCCGTCACGACACCGGTCTCTTGGCTCTTTGCAACTGTGCTACGGACCCAATCGAAGGGGCCTGAATCCGGCTTATCCGGATAGTTGTTGTAGTACTGTTCAGTCCGCATGAACGAGATGTAACCGATGGCCCGCGAGCCCCATGGGAATTCGCTGAACAGGGCGAACTCGTCGCTGGGCTGAAGCGGGGGCGCTGGAACCACGAACTGGTCTGGATCCGGCTCGGTCGGCGTATTGGGACCCCACGACACAATGCCGACGCGGAAGTCGTCGCCTTCTTCGATCGCGTCCGATGTCCTCACAACCACAAAGAACTCCGGGCCC
Source organism: uncultured Nitrospiraceae bacterium (assembly GCA_964493915.1). GTDB lineage: Bacteria > Hydrogenedentota > Hydrogenedentia > Hydrogenedentales > SLHB01 > CAZBQH01. The sequence goes on along the minus strand of CAZBQH010000176.1, from coordinate 1,190 downwards.
ACAAAGGCGCGCGTCTCAGGGTCCGTCGAACGCCCAAGCGTGTCAGGCACCCATTGGCGCAACCGTTCCTGATCTTCCATTGGCCGGGGCAGGTTGTCCGTGCCTGGCGATGAGAACACAAACTTAATCTGCGTTTCAGGCTCGCCCGGCTCACCGATAAAAACGGGCGCGGCGTCTAGACGCAGCGTAATATCGACGTCCTGATCAAATACGCCGTTGCGGTTGTCCGGATGCGCATCGTTGTCCCGGTAGATCGCTACGCCGCTGATCGTCTGGTCCTTGGCAAGCGGCTTAAGATCGTCGAGCACATTGAACTCGCCGTCGTTGCCTTCGTCATAGATCTCGACGATCAGTTGCTCGAAGAACGACGGATTCTGTACTACGTACCACTGGCCGTTCACCGGCTCGCCGCTGAGCAGGTCCAGTTCGTCATTGGTGTTGCCGGTGATCTCGAAGGGCTCAAAGTTTGCATCGATCAACCACATGCCCGTAAAGGCGTCCGGCGTCCATCCAGCGCCCTCAACAATGAACGAGCGCCCCCCGCCGATCCCGCCCAAACCGCTCTTCGCGCTGGAATCGACGATTCCGTCGGGCCGGTTTGTCGACATATCAATGGCAAGCATGGCCGTGGCCGGGCTGTTCGGCCGGATCGTCTGGTTACGCGAGGTCAGGCTTGTGATCTCCGTCGCGATGTTGCACTCGATCATGTCGTGTGCAAAGAACTCTTGCACCGGCCCTTCCTCAGGCTCGAACGCCTCGAAGATGTCCGGCGTGGCAATTCTGCGCGGCAAGACCTCGATTCCAGCCACGCGTTCCGACTCGAGCCCGCGGGAAGGCAACGTTGCCGGCACAAAAGCCTTGAATTGCTCGAACCGGCGCACCGTATCCGAAGTACGAACCACAACAAAAAGGTCGTCGCCCGAGTTCCCATCGGGCCCGATGGCCTTGCGGGCTGCCTGGGCTTTCTCGACATCTACCTGAACCGGCGCTTTCGCCCAGTAATCCGGTGCATCGCCCTCGAGCACGGCCTTTGCGCCAGGCAGAGCGGAGACCGCGCCGCTCGCGGCTTTCTTAACCTCGAGGCTCCTGTTCTTCTCACCGCCGGCTTCTTGATCGCTTGCGCTCGCGGGCGCAGTTACGGTGCTATCCGTGACGGGCAATTGCCATGGCGTTCTCAGGTTCATCCGCAA
>CAZBQH010000175.1:0-5446 GCA_964493915.1 uncultured Nitrospiraceae bacterium | reverse complement strand
TTGTTGATGTCCGTGATGAAGAAGCGCTCGATCCCTTCGCGCATGCGCTTATAACTCGTAGGCAGCGGACTGCCGTCGTCGTCTCTCCATTGGTCGCGGTTAGGGCCGCCGGGACTCAGGCTTGAAGCGACCGCGCTTGCAGGCAGGTCAACCTGACCGAGATCCGTCACTTGGAAGACCGCAATCCAACTGTCGGGGCAGCCAACGGCGCGCAGATCCGGATACCAGACAATGCCCCCCACGGAATCGGGCTTGAGATGCCAGCCCCAGGCCGGCCAGTTGCCCGTCACAAACGACATATCCAGCCACTGAGCCTGCGTCTTTACTGCATAAGGGCAGTAAATATATGAGGTTGGGTTGGACAGAATGCCGTGAATGCAGTACTGCTGGGCGGTCTGAAGAGCGGCGTTCCCATTTGTGTTGATCCGCTGAACCATTGCCGCGACATCGTCGTCGAGGTCCGGCCACGTGCCAAAATCAGCCCAAGCGGACAACGGGTCGCCGCTCACCGGGGTCCATCCCTGCCGGGCGTCCGACGGGCAGACGCCGATGTTCGGGTCGGTCCAATAGTCGGGATAGAGCTGACGGCTGTTGATGCCTTGCGACCACGCGTGCGCCTGAATCTTGTCGACTGTCCCGCCGGGCAGCATGCCGCCTTTGTCTTCGCCAGAATACATTTTGCAGATGAGCCCCCACTGCTTCAGGTTGTTTGCACAGGACGCCCGACGCGCCGCCTCGCGGGCCCGCGACAGGGCGGGCAATAGGATCGACGCGAGGATGCCAATGATGGCAATAACAACCAGAAGCTCAATCAATGTGAATCCTTTTCGGCTGCTCATATTTCCGTTTCCTTTCGTGTGCTTACGACGTCTATTGACCTTGCCAAAACCGGTTATGGATCTTTTTCCCGAATGGTCCTATGCTGCAATGAGTGAGTTTTTGTAGAGCGTTGCACCTCCTTTCAACGTGCGTCCGCCGAGGCGGTCGTCCTCGAGGGCGGGGAATGGCGGCGACAAAAGCATACGTGTGTCGGACTCCGGGGGATAGGATACGCAATTTCCTTGCGGATGTCAAGAGTCCATTCGCAATTATTTTCCTAACCCCCGCATCCGTAGCCTATCAAGGGGCGCACTTTCCTGGGTCTAGTCGGGTGCGGCTGCTATGCCTATGACCGACACAACGCCGACGGCCGCGTCCTGCAGAGGGCAGCTAACCTCGACGGACTCGACGTTGCGTGCGCCGCCAAGGTCCACCTGGACGACGTTGAAGATAGCAGTCTGCGTGCGGATGGCAGGGCAACACGCCCAGTACTGGGGTTGAGGAAAGGAACGGAAGGATCCCTCGGGCCATTTGTCGCGCGGGGGCGCTTCGAGCAGGGCGAACATGCCGTAGGGCCCAGCGAGCGGAACGCCTTCGCGCCAATCCGCGTCAGCGGGGCTTAGCAACGTCAGGAGGCCGAATCGATCGGGCCGATCGAGGCGGGCGGTCGCGAAGGGCCCTGCATGGTGCTCGGGCATCCAACTGTCCAGGTCCCCGGGCGTATAAAGCGAGCGCTGCACGATAAGCTTGCCGTAACGCGAGCGGGTGTAGGGCACGGGTTCTTCGCCTGGGTCTAAAGGCGGCGCGGCGGGGTTGATCTGGGATGTTACGATGATGCGCGCGCATTCGGTGAACACGTCGTGGTTTTCGACGAAGGGCAGCAGCACCAGGTAGATGGTTCGGAGGCGTCGGTGCACGTCGATGCGGAGCGGCGGCAAGGCGAGCCGGTGCGAGACCAAAGCGATTCGCGCGCCTTGTGCAACAGGGAAGACGATCCCCGGGATGTCTACCGTCTCGAGTCGCGCTCCTTGGGCCACGGCCTGCATCGGGTTCGGGAAGGCGTTGTAAGGACCCTGCCAGAAGACCGGGAAGGCGGCAAAGTCTTTCCAGTTCCCGTCGCTCATGAGGCGTTCCTCAGGCAAAGGGATTACCTCGAGCGAAGGTTCGAGGGCTTTCGCAGCGCCCTTCACTCTAAAGGGGGCCGTCACAGGACATTCGAGATCGAGGGTGTCCCCATCAGGCAGAATCAGCCGCAGGGGATTGTCGCCCGGCACAAGGTTTGCCAGGGCCTCGCGGGGCGTCGGGATCCGCAGCACCTGCTCCGAACGGGGCCGGATGTTGAGGCGGATAGGGCGCTGTCCCCCGGCCCAAACCGCGTGGCCTGACCCCTCGAGACCGTCTGACGTGTTGTTTCGGAGGGTAGCAACCGCCTCGTAACCATCTTTGTTACGGGCCAGATCAGGTTCTGGGGCGGCGATATAGCGGGGGAGCAGCGTGAAATCTACGGCGGCATAGAATGCTTGCCCTTGGGCCTCGCAATCCAGGAAGAACGTGCTGCGCGAGAAGTTAAGCTGGCCCAAGCGGCCGTAGTTCAGCCATTTTGCGAGCCGGTTCGTAGACATCGTGACGGACGCTTGGTCCGGCGCGAGGCGGGCGTCCGACACAACGTTTGTCGGGTCCTCGATCCCGTTGATGACGCATCCCCGCGCCTCGGCGGTCATCTGGTCACCCTCGGCGATCGAGCCGGGATGCGCTATTTCCCATGAGATCGGCTCTGCCGTGAAGGTGATCGCGCTTTCCGTTAGTTCTGGCGTCTCGAGCGATAGCCACAGCCCGTTCACGCCGGGAATGAGTTGGAACGTCGCGGGCGCCCCGTTCACGCGGACATCGCGCACGCGACAAACCGGCAACGACCACCGGACGAGCCGCCGCAAAGGCTTCGCGGTATTGATACGATAAGAGAAGCGGCCACCGTTTCTGGTGAACGCGGCCTCGACAGGCGCCAGGCGGATCGCGGCGTGGTCCCAGTCGTCTGGGAAGGCAGGCTGGACGTGGAGCGCTCCGGCGGGCGCGTCCATCTGGAAACCGAAAAGGGCCTCGATGACCATCTGGGCGTAGTTGGCGGCGGTGTTGGCAAAATAGGCGGGCGTGAACTCGAGCGACGATTCGGGCCATGCGTCACGGTGGGGGAACATAGTGGCCCAGCGCGCCACGAGTTCGAGTGGGCGGATAGCGTTGGCCCTATCGCCAATGCGGGTCAGACCCCGCGTTGCCCAGGGCTGCATATAGGCGCCGGCTTGCGGTCCCCAGGTAGGCCCGAACGGACTGCTCCGTACCCCGCTGATGTGATTGGGGAAATTGTTGCTGTAGTACAGCTCGCCTTGGGGTCCCATCAGCCGGTCCCGGAGATGACGCATCGATGTGTAGGCGTCGAGGGGACCTATGAGATCGTAGACTACGGGCAAGACAAGCGTGTGGTAGGGACCGTCGGGACGCCTCTGCTCGAGTTGGTCTACATAGTACGCCGGGCGGCCGAGCTCGTGCTGCCAAAGCCGGGCATACCATTCCTTCGCTGCGTGCTCCGCTCGTTGCAGGCACGTTTGCGACTCGGCATCTTCCCCAGCCAAAGAGGCGACGAGCGCCAGGGTTCGCCACATCTCAACGCCCACCACAGCGGACGACGTGCCGTCGCGGGGCGTGGCAATGTAGTCTTCCTGGGTGAGCACCTGCACGCCGAAGGCGGGGATTTCGTTGCCGTCGGGGTCCTCGTAGCGCCAGAAGGCGTCTACCATGCGGCGCATGGGAGGCAGAAGGGCGCGCGCAAGGTCGCGGTCGCCCGTCATTTTGAGGTAATGCTGGACCTGCCACATGAAGGTCTGATTGTTGCCGCCGAAATCAAGGTGTCTTTCGCCAAAGAACAGCAGATACGGAATGTTCCCGCTCGCATACTGCCGCTCGGCATGGCTCAGGATGCTTTCGCGGGTGCGGTCCGTCAGTCCTGCCCAGTCAAAGCTGGCCGAAGGATACTGCTGCCAGAGCGCCCACCAGTGATGCAGCGACTCGGAGCAACCGTAGGGTTTCACCCACGTGTAGTCCATATTCAGCCAGGCCGTCCGGAACGCCTCATCCATCTCGGGCACGGGCGTAGCGATCTGGAACTGGTCAAGGATGCGCTGGTAGTAGCCCAGCGTCTCACGTGCAGCGGCATCGGGGTCTGCTGCGGCCAGTTCTGCGGCCCGCTTCGGGGTTTCGGCGAAAGCAGCGAGCACGGAGCCGTCGCCTTTGTCAAACTCGACGGCGGCGTAACCGCCCTCCGGCGATACAACGGGCTCGATAGGCGCTCCGGCTGCCCGCAGGGCCACGATGTAAAAGATTCCGCCGGGGTTGCTTATCGATACGTTCGGGCCGGCGGGATCGACTCGCGCTTCCGGGTTGGCGCAGCGGCGTTCCCGCAGCCAGGCGACACGGTTCCAGACGCTCATGTGCATCATGCCGCCGGACTCGATGCGGACAGGCGCAGGCGGCTGGGTCTTCACGCGATACAGCATGGCCCCTTCAGCTGCGGCTGTGTCTGACAAGGGGCGCAAGGCCATGGCCTCGATGGTCAGGGCAACGCTGGGGAAGGTGCAGAGGGCCGTTAAGAGGCCTGGTGCGGGCGTGACGTGCACATCGTCTGCTTCGCTGGTGGACACCCATCGTCCGCCTATTCTGACGGATGCAACAAACTTGGCCAGCGCAAGCTGACTCTGGGGATCAAAGTTGAGCCCGAATTCGTTGGCGTCTTTCGGGTTGCGTTCCTGGGTGGAAAGTCCCGGGGTGCCTGTCAGCTCGTCCATCGACACAACAGTGCGGCTGCAAGCGACGAAACGCTCGCCTTTGTAAGGGCCCATGACCGTGACAGGGGCCACGGGGATATCGGCGCCCTCGGGGCTCGAGAGGGATTCCAAGGGGGCTTCAGAGATGGCGACGCCGCCGAAGGCCACACGGCTTCCCGTCATAAGGCCGCCCATTTCGAGCCGGAGCGCCGCGATGTGCCCTTGCCAACCGGGGAATCCGTCGAGGGCCAAGCGATAGGCGTGCATCCCGGCTCGATATGTCGGCGGTGAAACGAGCGCCATGCGTTCATGGCTGAATTCCTGGGCGTCGCCGCGGAAGTAAACCGCCAACTGGGATGGTGAAGGAAGGTCTAAGAGGAGATAGAGGAAGCACGCTTCTTGGGCGTCGATTTCGGCTGGCAGATCGAGCCGCGTCTCGCCAAATTCATCAATGCGGAGCTGTCTGCCGCGCTTTTCGACGGTCAAGCGCGAAGCTGTCCAGTGCCGACTGTCTGCTGGGACCGTTGCCCACGCGAATCCGGCGGGTGAGTCTCTCTGCATCATGCGCGCGTTCTCCTCGCCTTGGGCCAGTGCGCACAAGGCTGCCCCAGCGGCTGCCGCAAACCACAACAAACGCCCCATAGGACGCACTCCTCTTGGCTGATAGGACAAGCAGTCCTTGGCGCTTCTGCGTACAGCTATTCGGTCTTGTAGCGGTAGTTGAAGCGTCCGGGCGGCGCGGGGTCACCGTTGAGGGTGAAGGCGTCCACGTTGTCCGCAAGCTGGAAGTTGTCGACCCACTTGAACTGCAT
>CAZBQH010000174.1:0-3896 GCA_964493915.1 uncultured Nitrospiraceae bacterium | reverse complement strand
ACAGGGCAAGCAATATGGCCCGTTCACGGAGGAGAAACTGCGCGAACTTGCCGCCGCGAAAAGGCTCTCACCGGAAGATCTCATCTGGCGTCAAGGAATGGCGCAGTGGGTGCCTGCCAGTACGCATCAGTCGTTGTTTTCGAATCAGAGTGAAGGCGACTCAGGCATTGGACCCGTTGGCGTGCCAACCCGTGTCTCAGGCAGTGGCATGGGGGCGGGAATGCCTGTCATTGATGTGGGAGCGCCCAGTCGGAAGGTCAGCGGAGCGAGGCCCGCTGCGAAGAACACGAACAAACGTGCCCAGACCGATCGGCTCATGATCGCCGGCGGAGTGGGCATCGTTCTATTGGCTTTGTGTGGAATCGCTTACAAGGTCATTCAAGATAGAAGAGAAGCGCAGTATTGGATTAACGAAGCAGAGCAAAGCCGGGCAATCGGCGAGGCGATGCAGCAGCGCTTACGAGAGGAAGGCTTGCGATAGTGCGGTTGGCGAAAGCAGCGTGCGGCACTTGGCGTTAGGGCTAACGAATGCCTTCTCAGTGGTATGTGTCGATAAACGGCGAGAGCCACGGCCCCTTCGCTGATGCGCAGTTGCGCGAGCTGGTTTCGACCGGCCGTCTTGGACCAAACGACCTAGTTTGGCGAGACGGGATGGCTGAATGGGTTGGCGCTGGAAAGATCAAGGGCTTATTTCCCGGCGGTGCGACGCCTCCTCCGCCGCCGATGACCCGTAGTCCTGCATCGCCGGCCGCACCGCCCGCCGCCGTCGCCCCGCTGGCGATGACGGTGGTGGGTGACGGTAAATTCGCTTTCACGGGCCACTATGCGCAAATCTTCCAGTTGGTCGAGCGTGCTCTGCGCGAGTGCGATACGACCGTGAAGGAGCGATCCACGGACAAGGGGCTGCTACGGGGCAAGTGCAAATATGGGCTCAATCCTTTCGGGATAACCGTAACCGCCACCTTCTACGACGCTTCTCCAAGCACCCGAGTGGATGTGGAGGCGACGCTTAGTGACGCATTCGACACGTTCAACGCTTGCAAGAAGAAAGTCTTGCAGATCAGTGATCGCATTATTGAGATCGCCTCCTCTGGCATTAGGGCACCTTCGTCCGCCGCAGTTCAACCGGAGGCTAGCGTCGACTTTCTGGGACGCGCCCAAGCAGGCGAATCACTCGGAGGACTCGCGTTAAACCCCGCAGGGAGCACGTCTCGGCCGCCCTCGTACACGCAGCGCGCTGGGGTGAGCTATCGAGGGAAAGCCATGACAGGGTTCTGGTTGTCGATTGGGGGGATATTCGTTGGACCTGTCGCTATCGCCGGGCTCATCATGTCGAGCGTTGCCTTGAACGGAATGTCGACATCAACGAATCAAGAGGGCAAGGGCCTTGCGATTGCGGGTGCAGTCATCGGGTTGATTGCCACCATAGGTTGGATTCTGCTCGTAATGTCGAGGCTTTGATGCCGCCCCGGTTTTCAACGGTTCAGTGCCTCGTCGTATATGCACCAGGAAACACCGCCTGCATGTACCAATAGCTCAATCTCACATTCTACGAGGAGTGGAAATGCCGAGCGCCTCACGGGAGTTCACTTCTTCTTCCGCCTTCGCTTCGGTCGCATTAGTGATCGGGGTCTTGTCTTGCCCATCACCCGCGTCGGCGGAGCCGCAGATATCGGCACTGGCCAAGGGGCGGCAAAACGCGCCGAACCTAGATGCAGAGGTCGCGTGGCAAAAGTCACCACCCAAACGGTTGCAGGGCGTGTGGGAGGCCTTGGGAGCCAGCGACAACAAGGGTGAAGCATTTAGCGAGTTTACCACGGCGAAACCGATAATGGTGATTATGGCGGAGGGCTGGCAGTTGCCGAAAGGCAGTGAGGAAGAGGGCGTGCAGCCGTATTTCAAAATCGGCCAGTTGCCTGACGACGAAGCCGATGCCCCGACATGGCTCGTCTTATTGCAGAAGCAGTCGCAACCGTTAATTGTCCATGCTCCAAAAGATTCATCGCTTTTGGTTGTAAGACAGTTCCTTGTCTCACAGCCATCTGGAGATATCGCCGAGAACGCACGCTGGGTAGTTAGCGTCCGCCCAGTCGAGCCACCTCGCCCCCAAGCCCATCTGAAAGACTCGACTCCCGAGAACGCTGCCGATGCTCGCGTCTCAATGGTTCAAGAGCCTGCAAAAGTTAAGCCGGTTGGGGAGGGAAAAGAAGGCACTCTTGCCGTCGAATACCTGTCTCCTTGGAATCGGAGTGACGCGGCAAGGATGTTAGAGCTTTTTACGCAACATCGATGGCCAGCGAAGCGAACGTTAAGTCCCGGACTGATGGTGTTAAAGGCCTTGCCGGGTGCGTCGGCCGACTTCAAGGCGCACGACCTCATTTACAGAATCAGTGACGTGTGGCTTAGGTCGGAGAACGACATGCGGGAAGCCTTGGCATCATTGCGGGCTGGTGTACCCGTCACAGTGCGAGTTAAGCGGCTGCAACCTAACAGTAAAGGTGACCCAACATGGATGACGAACGAGTTTGTCGTGACGCCTCTGAGCAAAAAAGAGGCAATTCTGGCACAGCAACGCGAGTCCGCTCGCATGCTTCGGGCAGCCGAGGAAAAGCGTCGGGCGGATGAAGTGGCTAGGCAAGAACGACTTGCAGCCGCCTTGAAGGGGCCGTCGTATGAATACGACGGCCGTTTCCCCAGATCCTCCTTTCGGGCGCGTCTTGAGGAAACCGTTCTCAAGTCCGACATGACTTCTTTGCAGCTAGAACGGCAGCTGAAACTAGTGCTTTCCCGAAGTGGGCTTACTCTCAACGAGGTCGACTGGGCCGAGCATATCTTTAAGAGCGAAGCGCCTACTAGCGAACTAACTGCAGAGGAACTTGCGAAATATCGGGCCTATCTGATGCTTACAGCCGGCGGGTTCTAGTCACTTTGGGCGCTAGGGCGATGGATACTCAGCGCCATGTATCTCGGATGAATACAACGGCCTAAGGTCTTTGGAGTGTTTATGACAGCCGAATGGCACATTACGCGACAGGGCAAGCAATATGGCCCGTTCACGGAGGAGAAACTCCGCGAACTTGCCGCCGCGAAAAGGCTCTCACCGGTAGATCTCATCTGGCGTCAAGGAATGGCGCAGTGGGTGGCTGCTGGTAGCGTCCCAGCGATTTTTCCTCGTCGGGAACATCCATCGACAGTCCAGCGCGTAACTGTGCCGGCATCGCGAACGACAGCGGGTGCAACGGAACGAGAAATTCCTGTAATCAACGTGCGGGCAAAACCGAGAGGAGTCTACCGAACCAAAAAGACAAATCGGATGGTGTATTCTCTAGTTGCGGCCGTGATCCCACTGGCACTTATTGCAACTGTTGTGGTGGTTTTGCTCGGTACCGGCCAGCCTGCCAGCCGTAAACAACGCTCGGCACAAGCCAAACGCGAGGAGCCCGCAAGCAGCGGGGTCGTGACCAACCGAATTGAGGTTGAAGAGGCTTCTGCCAGTGAAAACATTTCAGCTCAGGCTGAGTTGCGTGAACGGATCATCAGTAATGTCTGCGAAGTGTCCGTTACCTACGCGATTGAGCAGAGAGGGGAGTTAGTGAGCAAGCTGGCTCTGGCCTCCGGGTTATCGGGGGATGGTGGCATGGGGCCGTATTATTTGCCAAACCGCCCGGCGATGCTGATTCAGCTCAGGACTGAGCTCCGAAACATAACCAACGGGGTTCCTGATGAGTCTGCGTTTGAATCTCTCGTCAAGACCCACGCTCAGGCTTGGGTGATGGGATACGTGGCGGCACCGATTAGTGGAGGGCGGAACGATTAGGTGCGATGCGGACTCTTGCTCGCAGAGCCGCGAGGCAAGGCAGTGTTTGCCAGACAGTCATTCCCCGCCAGCCACTCCC
>CAZBQH010000173.1:0-3108 GCA_964493915.1 uncultured Nitrospiraceae bacterium | reverse complement strand
GGCACGTTCTGGCAGATGCCAAAGGACCACGGGAGTCGCCTCGACATGTCGCGCTTCATTGACAGTCAACTCGAGCAAACCCGGCGTGTAGCCGGTCTTCATGAAGCGGAGCAGGACCTTTCCCGGCGCGAAAGCGATTGTGTAACGGCCCAAGGCGTTGGTTAGGCTTTGGTTGTGCGTGCCGTCCACAGTCACCGCTACCCCTGGCAAGGGCTCCTCCCGCACGTCGAGCACCTGTCCCTCGATTGCTGCAGGGCTGCACCCGCTCGCGAGGAGACCAGCGAACGGCAGCGAGCCGACAGCAACCAGCCAACAGGCGAAGAGACGCATCGTATTCGCTTTGTATTCCTCTCGGGAAGAGTGTTTCGTTCGGGCCATTATAGCGATTCTGATCCCGTCAAGTCGCGGGCGGTTGCAGGGAACGGGAAGAAGGAAGGCGCGGGAGAGTGCAGTGGAATACAGCGATCCTATGCAACAAACCAGGCCGGGCGAGACACGGCATGCATCGCGCAAGGCTGGCGGATTGTGTTGTCGAGGAAGGTTTGGCGATATGTCGTTATGGGAAGAGCTGCGCCCAAGGTTTTCTGTCATTTCTCCTTTTTTGCCTCACTGAACTTGTATTCTTCTGAAGCGTGGAAGGCATGCGAAATAAAAACATACAAGAAAAAAGGCGTGATCTTCCTATGGTTGCAGGCAGCCAGTTGGTATCATAACAATGCTTGGTTCTATTATTTGGTGGATTTCTGCCTTGATCTTTGGTATTCATGAGGATGTTGCGAAATCAGGGCAGTAAAGGAAAAAGGAGATGAACTGGCATTACCTGAGAAAGAACTGATGTGATTCGTACACTGTTTGCCTCTTTAACCATGAAGGAGTCTTGTAATGATTGGGAACAAACGTGGTTTTACCCTCATCGAGCTGTTGGTCGTGATAGCGATCATCGGCATCCTGGCGTCTATTCTGTTGCCGGCGCTTTCCCGGGCCCGCGAGGCGGCTCGACGCGCCAGTTGCGCGAACAACCTGAAACAGTGGGGGCTTATCTTTAAGATGTTCTCGAGCGAGAGCAAGAACGGCGCCTGGCCGCCGAATACGTCGATCATGTATCCCATCGCTGAGGGTTGGTGGCCTGGCACGGAAATGGGCGTCGACAGCCGCTCGCTGTATCCCGACTACTGGACTGATGTGAACATCGCGATCTGCCCGTCGGATCCTCGGGGCGACCAGATGGGCCAGCTACTCGGCATCGAGGAGGACTTGGCAGACCAGGTCCGGCGTGCTGCGGCAGCGGTGACGGTGGCTCCTGCGGCCACCAAGTGGAACGTAGACGGTTGCCTGCACATGCTTCTGTCTGCACCTGTATCGTATATCTATATGGGATGGAAGGTGGACAGCCTGGGACACCTGGTCGATTTCCTTTCGAGTCTGGTCGACTATAAGGCCGACAAGCTTTATGAGGCGATCAACAGCGGCGACCCCAGTTTCTACTGGGGTTTCCCGACAGACGTCTGCAAACTCACGAATCCTGCCGGCGTTTGGCGCGACGCGAAGAACGTCGGTTTCGGCGAAGACGACATCAAGCCGTTGGGGCCGTTCACGAATCCGTGGCAAAACAACGTAGCGGACCGCCAAGCGTGGCGCGACGCCGTGTGGGGCTGCGACGAGTACGGAACACCTTTGCCCGGTTCTTACATGCATTTACGCGAAGGCATCGAGCGCTTCACCATCACGGATATCAACAATCCTGCTGCAGCGGCCAGCGCCCAGAGCAACATCGTCGTCATGTACGATTCATGGGGCGGCGACTGGACGGGCGGCTGGTGGGCGAAGGACAATACAGTCGTCCGGTTTAACCACATTCCCGGCGGGTCGAACATCCTGTACATGGACGGGCACGTCAGCTTTGCCCGCTACTCGGACAATAAGTATCCGTTGGGGACGGGGGATCCGTCGAATCTTTCCTGGCACGCCAAATGGATCGGGACGGCCATGGGCGGTTTCGGCTGATCCGTTTGGGTTTTGGCCCTGTCGATGATTTGACACAAACCGCGGCGCCGTCTGGGAATCTCCCTGGGCGGCGCCGGCGGCTTTCTCCGACGGCGTGAATCGGGAACAGGCGGCCGCCGCCTGCCCTATGCGGCCAACTCTGCGAGGACGGGTGCAACGGAGGCCCGGACAGCCTGCTCAAAGGCCGCCGGGTACACGAGCTGGCGGCGCGCGCATGCGGCACGGGCGTCGCGGGCGAAGGCGTCAAGCTGCGCTATTGCTTGCCGTGCCGTTTCCGCAGGGTGACCGCGTCCAAAGTAAGAAATGAGTGCGCCGTCGGGGTCTCCTCGACTCAGTTCAGCCGCAATGATGGGCCACCAGTCCGGCGGCAGTTTGTCGTCCAGGCTGTGAAGCACCTTCAGGTGGGCGTGGAAGAGTTCTTGTTCGGCGGCAATGATCCGGAATGCGTCGCCGCGCCGCAGGTACTTTTTCAAGATGTACGCATAGATCCAGTACATCTCGATGATCCACACGAGCCGGTCGGGGGCAGATGAAACGGTTGGCCCCGTTTTCGTTTCCTTGAACAAGCCCGTTCTATCGAAGACCAGGCGACCTTCGGGGATCCGCGCACATTCCCCCGGATGATGGGAGACAAGGGTAATGTCGTACTGGAGCAGTTCCCCTTCTGTCTCGAAGAAGACGGCGTAGTTACGCAGCGTGGCGGTGTTGATGCGCTCAGGCCATATAAGCATCGGTTCTACACCTGCGCGCCGGAAGATTTCTTTAAGTTCGTCATGGAAGGCTTCATACTGGGCGGCGTAAACGAGCACCATGAGGTCCACGTCGGAGTGGGCATCTTCGCGCGGCGTTCCTACGGATCCCGTCACGTATAGGGCTGCCACGCGCGCGTCCTCGCGCAGGATGGCCAAGGTCTTTTCGTAGATGGGCTTTAGACGTGCGTTCATAGCGGCTCCCGGGCTGCGTTTCTTCAGATGACTTATGCACAACGTGCGGGGCCGTGTCAAAGCCTTTCACTTCAGGCTGATTCGGCATTGTTTTTTGTGTAGACTATAGCGTATTTACGCAGCGGCGACGCCACTGAAGAGAAGAAACAGGAGGATATGG
>CAZBQH010000172.1:0-8062 GCA_964493915.1 uncultured Nitrospiraceae bacterium | reverse complement strand
GCGACCCACTGAAGAGCCTGGCTTATTGCAGCCCGTCTCTGAACGGCGTGCAGCTTGCACAGCCAGACTCGGACTATGTATGTGTTGCCGCGTCGGGGGAAGATGCATTGGGGGCGTATGAAGTGCTGGATATCGGCTACCGTCGTCCTGACAAGCCGGTTGCCGTTCTGTCGCTTAAGCTCTATAAAGGCCGCCCCTTCGTGGTCGCGTCAATGGAGGTGACGAATACGACTGCGGCTCCGGTCAGGGTCCATTCCTTTGCACCGGTCTCTTCGGGGATTGCCTTTCCGCGCATCGCGAGTAAGCCGGAGCTTCGGATGCTCAACGGTGATGGCGGCAGCGCCGTGATGCGGTTGACGCGGACGCCCGGGCTTCACTCGTCCAACAATGCTCTGGCCTTTTTCGAGACTGGCGGCCGGTCTTTCAGCCTTGTCGCGGGCGGGCTCACCTACCAGGACTACGCGAAGTTTGTCGCTTTGGGTGAGCCGGATTGGGCCGCACGTGCCCGTAAGAAGTACCTCGAGCGGCAGTTGATTAAAGGCGCGCGCCTGGCCTGCTACGTCAATTGCGGACCTGAATGGGATAGCGGAGGCGGGCCGGGTCCGCGCATTCGGCTGGCGCTCGGAAAGGCCTATGAAATCCCCGAAGCCCTTAAGGTTGCTGACCCGTGTTACTCGACGGTTGTCTGGCACCGGCGGGCGGTCGAGTTTGCTCTCACGGGGCTAAGGCCGGACAAGCATTACCGTGTCGGGTTTTCCTGGTGGGACTACGTCCGCAACGAACGCAAGGCGGCTGTTGTAGCCGCATCCAGCGAGGGCGACCTCGAGCTTGTGGCGCCGCGCGTCTTGCCTGACTGGAGCGAGAATCGGCAGGGACCGGAGGAATGGCGCGTCGTGTTGCCTCTGGAAGCTTACCCCGATGGCGACGTGACGCTGAGATTCGTCAACCACAACAAAGAGCGCGGCCTCAACGCCTTCGTTTGCGATATATGGCTCGAGGAGCGTTTGACGCCGTTCCCGGAAGCCGCTCAACACCGTTTCCCGCCACAGTTCTTGACCAAGGGCCACCGTTTTGAGGCCCGTGATCCGTTGTTCCTGCACCTCTACGCCGAGGATCCACGGGGCCGTTTGCTGGCCCCGGGGGAAACCTATAAGCCAGATGACGGTTTCTACATCGGCTTCTCGGACAGCGATCCGTTCGAAGCGTTGGAGAGGTATGCCCGAGCGGTCCGCACTGCGCAGCACGCCGCGCCCAACCCCTACACCTTCCCGACGGTCTGCGGGTGGTATGTCACGATCCCGACACTGGGCGGCGGCCCCGACATCAACAATGCCGGGGAGCTTGTCAAAGAAGTCGAAGCGGCCGATACAGCCGGCTTCCTGGAATATGCCCCGGTGGCCGTACGGCTTGTTCCCGATTGCTATGAAGAGAACAACGAACAGGGTTGGTGGGACGACGCGCACTGGGCGCATTTCGGTCATCTACATCCGCCGTATGAGACGATGGAAAAATGGGGAAGGGCCGTTCATGACCGGGGCGGCATCCCTCTAATCTACATGCAGACAGGGCGAATATCACAAGACTACGCGCAAGCTTTCCCGGGTCATATGCTATGGAATGACGACCCCGAAGCGCTGGCGAGGGTGAGTCGTCCTGACG
The DNA here is from genome assembly GCA_964493915.1 of uncultured Nitrospiraceae bacterium. Lineage (GTDB taxonomy): Bacteria > Hydrogenedentota > Hydrogenedentia > Hydrogenedentales > SLHB01 > CAZBQH01. The sequence continues at coordinate 6,403 of CAZBQH010000172.1, read as the reverse complement.
GGCGTGTTCGATCATTCGACTACACAGATCCGGGTTTTTCAGAACACCTGCGCAAGGTTTACGCCAGCCTGCGCAACGGCGGGATCCAAGGACTTATGTTTGACTATCCCGACACGGGTTGGCGTGGTGAAGGGGGATTCGAAGATGCGGCGGCAACCACAGCGAACGCTTACCGGCGCGTACTTGCGCATGCGAAAGAGGGGCTCGGCGCCGAATCATATGTCCATGAACGTCTGCTCTATGTTACCCCTCATATGCCGATGACCGACGTGAGTGTTGGGCTTGCCGACTCACAGCGCGTCTGGGGAGATACAGACCGCGCGACAGCAGAGATGTACGCGAAGTGCGCCCTGCGATGGTATAAGGCGCGTACGCTCTATCATTACGACATGGACGCGAAGAACATGAACAAAGTGACTCCTGCTAACCGCGACGGTCTGCGGCAAATGCTCTCCATGGTGTATATGACGGCAGGACGCCTTTTGCTCGCGAACAGCTTCCGCAACATGACTGCAGAGCAGGTTCACGACTTGACACGCATATTCCCTATGCATACCGAGCCGTATAGCGCGAGGCCCGTCGACCTGTTCGTCGAACCCGATTGTCCGCGGATCTACCATCTTGACCTGGGGGCGGGACATCATATCGTAACCCTATTCAACTCGGACTTGGAACACCCTCGTATGATAAAGACCGGAATCAGTGAACGCCCGGTACAGGCGGGACTTGGTCTGGACAGGAACCAATGCTACTACGGCTTTGATTTCTGGAATGAGCACTATCTCGGCCGGCTCGAGGGGAGCCAGATTCTCAACCAGGAACTCCGGCCCGGCGAAGCTCGGGTCATAGCGCTGCGAAGGGCGGAACCATTTCCGCAGGTCATCTCTACGAGTCGGCACATTCTACAAGGTTACGTGGAGTTGGAGGGAGTCAGGTGGTACGAGATTGACGCGCATCTGTCCGGGATGGCGTCCATAGTCGGGGGTGAGCCCTTCACCATTTTCTTCGTCGGCAACGGGCACAAACCGGTGAGGGCGTTCGCTCAGAGCGGGGCACACAGCACCTTCCTCAAAACGGAAACGTCTGACAGCTACTTCGCTTGCCAGCTCTCAGCCGCACAAACCGGCAAGTACTGGTGGCGCGTCGAATTCGAGCGGTCCTGACAGGGCGTCTGCAGAAACATTCCGAAGGGTATTTGATGACGGCATTCGAGGCGGCGCGGATTCCTAGCGTGTGCGAGCCGGGCGGTCCCGCCCGGCTTTGCACAAGCCAAGCCACCGATGTCAGAAGTTCAACAGATTGTTGTTTTCATCGGTCTCGATTATCTTGTTCTCCGGGTCCGCGGCCCAATAGCCGCTTTCAGAAGGGCCAATCCATCGCGCTCCGGGCGCGAGCGACACCACTGCACGTTCCGGTAAGGCGCCGGGAGTCGTGCGGCCGTCTAGGGCCAGCGTGATAGTTTTTCCGATACGTTTCTCGTGACCGATCCAGGTGGCCTGTTCTTCGTCAAATCTGATGTTAAACGTAGTCGGTCCGTCGTGGCCGAGGGTAATGAGGAAGTCCATTCCCAGCGTGTTTATCAGCGAGAAGGGCTTGCCGGTCCAGAAACGGCAATTGCCTTCCCCGTCGTCGGAAAATTCGGCGTCGGTGAGGAACCACTCCCGGCAGAAGTCCACGCTGTAATCTTTCACGCCGCCAAGTCGTATCGTGCCGCCAATCGGGTCGCCCCGCCACCGGTAATAGACGGCAACCGTGTGGTTGTCTTTGGGCGCCGTCCAGAGCAATCCGGCGATCTCCTTGGGGCCAGGGTCAAAGCCGGCGATTCTCTCGACCGTAAAGGGCGACTCGGTCGGCGAATGTGCGATGACAACGTCGATGGCTTCCCCGCCGCCATGATTGGAGAGGACCGGCCGGCCCTCTTCATCGCGAGTCCAGGCCAGGTCCGGCACCGAAGCGCGGCGCACCCATATAGGCGACGACCAGGCGCGGTTTTCGTCTTCCTGTAGGACCATGACCACGTAGCCCTTTTCGATGTCGTGGGGTATCAGGCCAGTGAACTCGACTTCGCCTTCCCGGGCCCCTCTAAAGGACTTCTCTTCAATCAGCGTCAGGCCCTGATAAAGACGGACAGCCTTTACTTGCGCGGTGCCCGCGGTAAAGGCGCGGATCGAGAATGGCTCATCGGTCTGCAACCCATCTCCCATGGAAGCCTCGCCAGCGTGAACTTCCAGGAAGATCCTTTCGCCCGTCGTGCCGTACGTCCGCCGGTTGCGATAGGCACTCACGAGCCCCTCGCGGGTGAAGTCCTCCATGCGTACCGCCGTGATTCCCTGAGGATGACAATGCAGCGGCGCTATGCCGCTCGTGACGCGGCGGCCGGGCAACCCCGTATGGGTATCCGTGTCGGCGACGACGCCCAGTTTATACCCTTTGTCCAATGCCCACAGGTAGGAGTGGCAGGCGGGATGGCGCAAGCCCCCGAATCGTGACTGTGGCGACCAATTGCCATATGGCTCGAAGGAGGCGCCCCAGTCTGAGTAGACCTCAAAGACCGGAGATACCGGCTCCCCCGCCGTGTTCGTGCGCAGGTCAAGTCTGGTAAACGGCATGATGTCCGCATGGGCATGGGGTATAAAAAGGGCATTGGCCTTCTGCATCTTCTCGCGCAACTCGAATGCACCGTTGCGATAAACTTCGGGGAAGATGGCCTCATTGTCGTCGACACGGGTCACGTAGACGTTGTGGTGCCCGATGTCCTGGCACGAATACTCGTAGCCAATCAGGGTCACGAATTCGTGCGGCACATAATAGTCATTGGCCTTTGCGATGTTCTCGTTCCAACTCTCGAGGCTGTCCACAGGATGGCCAAGACGCCAAGGAAGCAGACGGCTTTGCCGTGCGCCGGAAACCGGGACGGACCCACGGTGGTCGGTGACGGCGAAGAAGTCATACCCGGAAACGTCCCGCGCAAAACGGTAGGTTACATCCAGGGAATCCCCCCAGCACTCGGAATAGCAGGTGTGATGGTGGATGGCGCCCCAGTAGACCGGCAAACTGACCGTATCGCGCACGACGATCGGATTGCTTTCAAAGAGGTTGCGATCGTTTCCCAGCCGTGCCGAAATGCGATAGACGCCAGGTTCAGTGAAAGTCAGACCGGACACTTTCTTGACACATTGGTCACTTTCGGTCAGTCTCACAGCTCGTGGAAGTCCTTACAGTGCGGACGCGGGGGAGAAACTGACGTCTCCCTCATAGAAAGGCCAGGCGCGGCTGTCATAAAGGTCCACAACCGAGAAACGGAGGTCGAAGGGGTGTCCTGTTTCGATCAGCGAGGGGGCGAAAAGGCGGAGAGCCTCCGCCTTGCCCGGCTTGATCTCGACGCGAGGCAGTTCATCAGTCCAGCCTTCCTGCAGCCAGCTATATTCTTTTCCGCCGGCCAGACCGGTGTACGTCTCAAACGTCAGGTTGTGGACTGGAATGGGGTTCACTAGCGCCACGACGTCGCCTTCCGCGTTCCGGTTGCCGATAGCCAGGGCGAAGCTCGCCCCGGCCGCCAGTCCCTCCGGGAAAACCAGCCGCACTTCCCGAAACCCAACGCCATGGACCGGGCTGGGAACCATTTCCACATTCGGCAGGGGCCCGTCCAGGGGAAGCAACTCGAGGTCCTCGCTGGGCGGACAGAAGCGCAGCGTGCGCACGCTCAGCGGCTCGATCAGAATCCGGTGAAAGGCCCCAGTCGGCAAGGGCGCATCCCCTTGGGTATAGTTCAATTGAACGCGTGTCTCCGTGCCCGAAACCAGCGTCTCGGGACTGAGCGCCCATCTGCCCGGGGCGTGAAGGAAGTCGAGCGCCTCGTCTTTCCCCTCCACGCCTGAATTCTGTTTCATGTCCCACGGGTCGGGTGTTTCCTCCGCCGCGTAAGCCGCACCCGAAAAAAGAGAAGTCGTCAGCGCGAAGAGGAGGGCCGCTACGACGCCCAGGAATCCGAAACCAAAAAAGAACAAGTACCCGCTTATTGTTCTGCTTTCCTTTCCGTCACTGGATTCAACCGAAACGCTCTAGATAGATGGGCCCGTTATCGATACGTGCCTCTTCGATGCGATTGTAGGCGTGTGGACCCGTCCCGTCAATACCAACTCTGATGTCGGGCTCTCTGCTTGATGAGACCTTTCCCCCGCCGATAGTTTGCCTCATACGCGCTTTACCGCGCCGTTTCTGCCCACTGCAAAGGAGCCCGAACACATGCTTTTGGAAGGGCGTTAGTTCGGCGTATTGCTCGAAGCGCACAGCTTGTCTGCTCTCGCCCTGACTTATTGCGGAGCCAAGACAGAAAAGACGGCACTCGGCCAGATGCGCCCTAATCGGGCGTTAGTTCGGGAACGATCGCGCCATGCTCTCTAAGCAACGACCGCAAGGGTTCCATGCCGACTTCAGCGACCGCTACGCCGGATGCGACGGCCAAGGCTGCCGTGGCGCCTGCGGCTTGTCCGACGGCCATGCAGGTAGCTTGGACACGCAGGGCTGAGTTAGCTAGCTGGTCGCTGGCGATGCATCGCCCTGCGGCGAGGAGGTTGCGTTTGCCGAAAGGCAGCAATGCCCTTCTGGGGATCGTGGCCACTGTGCCCTGCGGCAGGAAACGCATGTCGATGCCGCGGCCGTCGGCGCGATGCCAGTCAATGGGATAGAAGCTGTAGCACACGGCATCGGGCCAGACCTTGCCGGATATGTAGTCATCAAGTGAAACGGTTGCCTCGCCTCTGATTGTCACAGTCTCTCGGATGCCGCACTCGGTTGCCATGTAGTCGACCTTCAGCTCGGAGAGCCCGGGCTGGCCGCGAAGGAATCGGTAAAGCCGTAACAGGGAGCTGCGTCCAGCGAGTTCCGCAGCGGTACGGCCTTCACTGGTTCTTCCGTCTGCGTTGACGACGTCCAGGCAATTGTCGCCATAGGAAGATAGAATGCGCCAGGGCGTGTCGCAGCCCGATGGGCAATCGACCGCGCTGAGCGTCCCGTCGGCTAGGGCCCGCTCGCATGCGGCTCTTAGAGCGTTCTGGTCGATGGTCTCGAGGTCGTATCCGCTCAGATGCAGTATGAGGGTCCCCGGTTGGAGCTGGCCGTGTGCCACGGTTTCACAACCTGCAAGCGTGAGGACGTTGGCATCTCCCGTGCAGTCGATAACGACCTTGGTCCGGATCTCGCGCAGACCTGTCTTCGTGCACAGGGTGATCGCTTTTTCGTCAGAATCTTCGCGGAATAGACCCCATGATTGCATAGCAATTTGGCTGCAAGCGCTCGAAAAAGCTTGCGGCGGCCCGTCTCTATTGGGTAAAACAGGTGTAGTACCAAACCCGGTACCCAACTTAGGAAACGCCACCGCAAGTGAAGTGCAGTAAAGCACAAACGCACGCGAATTTCCACAAAGTCCGAGCACTCTGTTTGGACGAACAGGAGCTAACCTCGTTCTCCGGCGTGGTTGTCTTCCACGTACCGTTTGACCGCCTTTGGTTGAAGCTGGGCCTGGAGGGCTGTTTCGCCCATCTCAAGAGCTATTGCGTCTTTGGACACCACGTCGTTGTGTTGCTTCTGGTCGTGCACTTCCTGCTTGGGTTTGAAATGCCTGAGCGACGTGGGCTACTACTGCGACGACCTGCTGATGAAACGAGTGCTTGGCCTGCGCACACTGCCCCATGTCTCCACGGTCTCGCGCACGCTGGCCGGTATGGACACGGGTTGCGTGGACAGCTTGCGTGCGCTAACTCGAGACCTTCCGGTTTATCTTCATGCGTCACAAGGTGAAGAACCGGCAGAAGGGGCCGCTGCAGCTTGACCTGTTTGAGTCCCTGGACTAGCGCTGGCAATAGACGCTGCTAGTTACGAACGGGAAGGAGAGGACGAAGAGGGTGGTCCTGTTCCATCACGGACGCGGGGGACAGGAGGCCTTGTCTGCCCAAGCCAAGCAGGACGTTGCTTTCCAAACAGTTCCCACGAAACGCGCTACCGGCGCTTCATCCAGCGCGCAGGCCGTGTCATTGGCCCTCGAGGCAAGCTCACCGTCACCATGGCCCCAAACCAGAATGTACAAGAAGATATGCTCCGATACCTGAACGCGTTCCAACAAGTCGCATGACACCCCCGAGAATTGGCCGAAAACCTCGCGCGGTTATGCAACGTTAGGGTAGCTTGCATAACTAATGCGGTAGAATGAACTCGAAGCATGGCGCAGAGCGCTTCAGATGCTGTATGTTAGGGGCGAAATGCTCCGGCTGAAGCTCACAATGCCTTATATTACGCTTTCATCGCCGAGTTGTGTGTGTCAAGTTCTGCAAAAGAGGACGATGATGTAGCGCCATGGTGATTGAGATATGTCCTTGGCTTTTCAGCGCCTCCTCCGGAGGAGGCG
>CAZBQH010000171.1:0-3874 GCA_964493915.1 uncultured Nitrospiraceae bacterium | reverse complement strand
CATGCGTGGGCCTCGAGAATGGCGATGCCGAAGGCCTCGCTGCGCTCGACCGACGGATAGACGAATAGGGCGCACGCGTGGAGATGATTCACCAGTTCTTGCTGGCCTAGCGTTCCCCGGAAAACGACCGGAACGCGCAGGCCCCGCGCCAGCGTCTCGCACCGTTGCCGTTCCGGGCCGTCTCCCGCGACGACGACGGGAACACGAATCCGATTGGCCGCGCCGATCAGATACTCGAGCCCTTTGTAGTACCGGTGTCGGCCGGAGAACAACACAAAATCCCCGCCGTAAGAGGCGCGTATCGATTCGACCCGCTCCAGGTCCGGAGCCGCAAAATCCTCCGGGACAATCCCAAGAGGGATTACGCGGCACTTCTCTCGCAGCTTGCTGAGAACAGCCGAGGTATCCACATACTGCGGGGAAGCGGCCACAATCATATCAGCTTTGCGCAGGAATTTCATTTGGATGGGCCCGTAGAGCTTCATGGCGGCCGCTTGGCGCACCACGTCGCTCTGGTAGCGAACCACCAGCTTCCCTGGCGGCTGCGCAAGGAGATACGCGATCTCTGCGGTGGGAAATGGCGTGTGGATCACAATCACGTCGCTTTTGGCGCGGCGCAGATAGCCTGGAAACAAAGGCGATACGGGCGCACTCTGGAAACGTCCCCATTCGGCTACCTCGGTTACGCGCGTCTCGTCGCGGTTCACCACCCGAGATCGCCACGAACGACTGCAGGTGAGCGCCTCCACCTCGGCCCATTGGCGCTGAAAACGGCACATGAGCGCCATGTGCCTTTCCATGCCCCCGCGGACTGGCGGGTCAAAGTCCTTGTACACATGAAGCACTTTCATAGGAGAGACCGGTAGCTTTCAATCGTAGCCGCGGCTGTTCGGGCCCATGTGAATTGGGCTGCGCGCTCGAACCCCTTCTGGCGCAGGCTCGCGTGCAATGCCTCATCGTTGGCCAGACGTCGAATGCCTTCAGCGATGGCGTCTGCATTCTCCGGGTCCACCAGGAGCGCGGCATTGCCGGCAACCTCTGGCATGCTCGATCGGTCGGAAGCGAGGACCGGCGTGCCGCAGGCCATCGCTTCCAGAAGCGGAAGCCCGAACCCCTCAAAAAGGCTCGGCCAGACAAGTGCGCGGGCGGCGCTCATCAAAGCCGGCAGATCGCGGCGCTCGACAGCGCCGGGCAGGCGAATCCGATGGGCCTGAGGCGATGCTGCAGCCGCCCGGTAGATGGGCTCCGTTTTCCAGCCTGGGCGGCCCGCCAGCACGAGGTCCGGCTCGCATTCCCCGGCAATGTGGGCGTAGGCTTCAATGAGGCGCGGCAGGTTTTTGCGCGGCTCGAGCGTGCCTACAAACAAAAAGAACGACAAGGGTAAGTCGTATTTGGCGCGGACTGCCGCTTTCGCCGCGTCGTCCAAGGGCTTGAAAGCTTTACTGACGCCTTCATGGACCACATCGATCCGCTCATAGGCCAGCCCCACATGCTCGACAAGGTCATTTGCAGTGCACCGGGACACGGCGATGACGCGTGCGGCTTTTGGAAGCGTCAACTTCAGGAAGAGCCTGTAATAGAGAGCGCGGTCTAAACGGAACCACTCGGGATGGTGCAGGAAGCTCACGTCATGTACGGTGATGATGACGCGGGGCATGTTGAAGACCGTCCCGAACGTAGCGGGATAGTGAACCGCGTCGGCGCCGTGGCGCGCCCACTGGACGCGCACCCCGAGCTGGTCCTCATAGATGCGTCTTCCGTGGCCGGCTACGTTACATGGAATGAAAGCCCCTTCCGTATTGCCCTGCTCTACAGGCACGGGTAGATCGCGGGGCCACATGACCCGCACGTCGAGGTCGGGCGCCGCGCCTGGCAGACGCCGGGCCAGCTCTTCAACATACGTGCCCGTTCCGCTCCGGTTTCCGGCTTGAAGGGCGTTCAGAAGCACTAACACTCGATTGCATCCCTGTATACGGCCAACGTCTGGGCCGCGCAGTGATCCCATGAGAAGGCCGTAGCCCTTTCACGGGAACGGCTTCTCATGCGGGCCATGAGGTCCGGATCGCAGACAACGCGGGCGATGTTGTTGGCGAGACCCTCAACATCTCTTGCATCGACAAGTATACCTGCATCGCCTGCTACTTCGGGCATCGAGGAGTTGTTCGCCGCGATGACCGGGCAGCCGCAACTCATGGCCTCGAGAAGCGGCAAGCCGAAGCCTTCGTAGAAGGATGGAAGGACGAAAACGTCCGCCGCGGAATAAAACGAGGCCAGGTCGGCGTGGTCGGGCAGGTACCCGGTCCATTGGACCTTGTCAGCCAGGTCGGGCCTTGAAAGCGCCTGCCGAATAGGTTCAGACCTCCAGCCCATGGCCCCCGCCAATACAAGCTTGTGGGGCAAGTCGCTGCTTAGACGGGCAAAGGCGTCGAACAGAGCGAGGAGGTTCTTTCGCGGCTCGAGCGTGCCCACAAAAAGAATGAAAGGACCCGAAATACCGTGTTGACGGGCGAGACGGGCCAGCGCTTCTTCCTTGGGTATCGGCTGGAACACCTTGCTTGCGCCTTGATAGGTGACGCTTACTTTTGCCGGATCTACCTGGAGCCGCTCAACAACGTCGCGCTTCGTCGCTTCCGAGACCGCAATGACACGGTCTGCCCGGGCTGCGTGCGCGCGGATAGAACGGGAGAAGATGCGCACGATTCTTGGGCTGCAAAGGTGGGGAACGGCGAGAAAAGCCAAGTCGTGGACGGTGAGCACACCGCGCGCCCGGGACAGGGGAGGCAAGACGTAGTTCGTGGCGTGGAAAACGTCGATGCCGTCGAGCAGCCTATCCGCCGCCGGAAAGTGAAAGGTGTTCCAGACCGTGTACATGGCACGAGCGGGCATGCGAATATGGCGGAACGGGATGGGGCCGGGAACGTCGCTTGCGGCGAACCGGCCCAGGCGGACGGCAAGTCCGTGCAGTTCAAGACCCAGGCCGGTTTGGTTGAGGTGGTTGAGCAGGTAGTAACAGTAGTTGCCGACGCCTGTTCGCGGGCTCGCAAGGGAGCCGATATCGACACCGACGCGCATGAAATCTCCAGAACCGCTGAGAAAGGCGCAAGCCCTTAACTAACCGAAAACTAGCAAGTTATGAAAGCAATGTCAAAGAGGGGTCGCAGACCGGATGCTTTGGAAGAGTCTGGGAAACATGACTTGGAGGGCTGGGGTGTTTTCTTGACAGAACAAGGCGCGTGTGTTACAGTGGAGATGTCTGTTAGCACTCCAATATAATGAGTGCTAAGACAGGAAGTGCATCATGCCGGAAGCTTCCGTACTTAATGAACGGGAAGAGCTGATACTCGAGGCGGTGGTTCATATGTATGTGACCACGGCTGGAGCGGTCGGCTCGCGTGCAATCGTGAAACGCTGCAACCTCGATCTGTGTCCCGCAACGGTCCGGAATGTTATGGCCGACCTCGAGGAGGCAGGTTATCTGCAGCAACTCCACACCAGTTCCGGACGGGTGCCGACCGACCAGGGTTACCGCTATTTTGTGGACTATCTGATGGGCCAACAAGAGCTGAGCCTCAGTGAGCGCGGCCGGATCGATCGTGAGATTGCGCAATACGGAGAAAATGCAGAGGACGTGATGCGGCATGCGAGCCGGACGTTGGCTTCAACTTCGCGCCAGGCGGGGATTGTTAGAGCTCCTGCCGAAGCGGAAGCGGAGTTGCGCCATATCGAGATTGTGCAGGTGGCGCCCTCGCGTCTGGGGGTAGTTCTGGCTGACAGCTATGGACGTGTGAAAACACTCGTGGTGACCATGGAGGAAGCGCCGCGGTCTGAGGAGTTGGGCCGGCTTAGCGGCTTTCTCAACGCGCACCTGCAAGGC
>CAZBQH010000170.1:0-12912 GCA_964493915.1 uncultured Nitrospiraceae bacterium | reverse complement strand
ATGGACGGCCACGTGACTTTCGTACGGTGGGGCACGTTCCCGCTGCGCGACGACCCGGACAACTTCGTCAACGGCACCATCAACTACAGTTCGCAGGTCACGAACTGGATGAGCCTTCTCGGCGGCGCCGGCTGATTCCGCAAGCGAGTGGAACGCGTGGTCCGGTGTGGCCCGGCTCCACGGAGCCGGGCCATATCCCAAGACAGTTCCACGTGATGGGACTGCGGAGCAGGGAGTTACCACAATGCAGTGCTGGCGAATCGCACGCCTTGAGCCCGTTGTACTGACGTCTGCTATCGTCGTGGCCGTGCTGGCCCCACAAGCAATCGGCTCCCCCGAACTGGAGAAGGAGGCCCCCGTGTATCAGCGAGCAGAGCCTTTCGGCGAGACTATCGAGGCCCAAAGAAAGGAGCTTGCCGCAGACCCCTTTTTACTGCGCTTCAAGAAGGCCCGGGACCTTCTGGCGACGGATCCGTTCTGCCCCAGATACCACTTCCTCGCTCCGGAGAACCACATTGGCGACCCGAATGGGCTCTGCTATTGGCACGGACGCTGGTACCTCTTCTACCAGTTCCGCCCAAGAGATGATCCGGACCATGTGTACTGGGGCCACGCGGTCAGCGAGGATCTCATCCACTGGGAAGATCTGCCCATTGCGCTCCACCCCACACCCGGCAATAGCTGTTTCTCTGGAAATGCGCTCGTGGAGCATGACCGCGTTCTTGCCATGTATCACGCCACCAATGAGGGAAATCAGATAGTTGCATCGTCCGATCCGCTGCTGCTCAATTGGAAGCGCATCTCGAATACGCCGGGCAAGGTGACCATTCCTTTCCATCCGCAAGAAGATGCGGACGGCAACCCATACCGCGTGTGGGACCCGTTTCTCTACAAAGAGGAGGGGACCTACTACTCCATTTCAGGCGTGTACCTTGGCAAACACGCCGACAACCACAAGCGCAAGGCTGTCTGGCATCTCTTCTCTTCATCGGACCTTCTCGACTGGACCTACAAAGGGAAGTTGGTGAAGAACGATGTGTTCACTGAGCAAGGCGACGACGGTTCGTGCTCGTATTTCTGGCCCCTGGGAAGCGACAAGCGCCTGCTCATCTTCTTTTCCCACCGCAACGGAAGCCAGCATCTCCTTGGCACGTATTGCCCGAAACGCCAGCGGTTCGTCGCGGAGTCGCACGCCGTATACCATGCCGGGCCCGCCTCGGCGGCGCCCGATCCGCAGAACCCGGAAGAGATCATCGCCATCTTGACCAAGGCCGGCGGCAGAAATGGTGCGGTCGGCAACTGGAACCCTGTGTTCACGCTGCCCAGAAGGCTCAGTCTCGGCGAGTACGACATTGTCCACACTCAGCCAGCAGGCGACTTCGCATCCTTGCGATATGACATCAAGGAAGTCACGGCCCTGCCAGTGGGCCACGGTTGCGACACGTGGCTCACCGGAATCCGCGGGAAGTCCATGGAGATGGAAGCCGTCATGCATCCCGGCGGCTCGTCCGTGGTCGAGTTACAGGTTCTCTGCTCTCCGGACGGTGAAGAGTGTACGACGGTGCGACTCACCCGAGGCGGCCAGCCGTACAACCGGCATGGCGGCGAACGGTGGAGCCTCGCTATCGACACGTATCGCTCAACGACCAACCCGGGCGTGGGGCTGCCGTTTCCGCAAAGGGTCGAGTTCTTACGGTTCGGTAATGAACCGTTCCGTATCCACGTCTTCGTGGACATGAGCGTCGTGGAGGTCTTCGTCAACGAACAAGCCGCGCTCGTCGAGCGGGCTTACCCGGAGAGGCCAGATAGCGGGGGCGTGCGGGTCTGGGCAAGCGGGGATGGCGCCGTCCTTCACAGGCTCACGGCCTGGCAGATGAAGTCCATCTACGAGAAGGGTTGATTCCGGCCGGCGCCCACCGGGGGGCCGCGGCTTTTTCTTAACACTCCCGTCCAAACGCTCTACGAAGCGGAAGACGGACACGAGGTACAGCCAGTGAATACGATGAAACCAATACCACTTGACAAGCTGACCATACTCGGGGAACTGGCGATGCGCGCCAACCGTAACTTTGCACGGCTCGAGACGGAGAAGTACTGGCCGGAGACGATCTTCGAAATGGACCAGCATGCCTGGCCCGCCGATTGGGAAGGCCGCACCATGCTGGCGCTGACCATGCACGCGCAGGCCTCGGGACGCGCCCCGGCCTTCCTGGATGAGGTCCTCGAACGCCTTCCCGAGCGCCTCAACGAGAAGGGGTATATCGGGCCGGTCTACAACGACGGCGTGACCCATGAACAGGCGATGGCGGGACACAGTTGGATGGTCCGGGCGCTGGTGGAGTACTACCGTTGGAAGGAAGACGACGAGCCCGGCCAGGCTGCAAAGGCGATGTCAATACTCAGGGGCATCGTGGACGGCCTCTATGTTCCCCAAGCGGACAATTACAGGGATTACCCCACACATGAGCCGGAGCGCTATGACGACCCGCGGTGGATTCTCTCGCACAAGCAGACCAAGACGGATTCCCATGCCGGTACCTCGGACTGCGGATGCGCCTTCATCGCGCTTGACGGTGCCACGGCGGCCTATGAGCTACTCGGGGACGAAGCGCTCAAACCGCTGATCGAGAACATGATCGACTCGTTTGCGGGCCTGCCACTCGAAGCCCTGCATATGCAGACACACGCTACTCTGTCGGGCGTCCGCGGCATCTTGCGCTACTACCGAACCGTTGGCGACGAGAAGCATCTCGACATTGCCACAAAGACCTTTGAACTCTACAAAAGGAAGGCATGGACCGACGCGTACGCCAACCACAACTGGTTTGGCCTGCCGAGATGGACAGAGTCGTGTGCGGTCATTGACTCTTTCCTCGTCGCGCAGGAGCTATGGGAGGCCACGGGCGAGGAAGACTATCTCTGCGACGCGCAACACATCCTCTACAACGCCATCGCGCACCATCAGCGGGCGAACGGAGCGTTCGGAACCGACCGGTGCGTCGGCGCCCGTATCAAGCAGCGCGGGGAGGTGTCGGACGGCACCCCCTGGGAGCCGTCAGACGAGCCCATCCTGTTTGCTAGGCCGTTGACCTACGAAGTGTATTGGTGCTGCAACATGCGCGGCGGGGACGGGCTGGCCCGTGCGGCCATGTATTCCTTCTACACGGACGGCGACACCGTGACAATTCCCTACTACCATTCCTGCAAGGCGCAGCTGGAAATGGAGCACGGCACACTGAAACTCCGGGAAATGGCGGATTACCCATTCAGCGGAAAGGTGGCCCTGCACGTTCTGGAAAGCCCCGAAGGCCCTGTGAAATTCCGCTTCTTCTGCCCGGACGCCTGGACTTCCGGCGCTGACAGCAAAGCCTTTCTCAACGGCACTGCGCTGGAAACCAACTTCGAGGGCGGTTTCCTCTGCGTCAGCGCGACTCTGAAGGCAGGCGACGAGATTGTGCTCGACACCGACATGAAGTTCCGTTCATCCGCTGGCCACGAGTGCGCAAACAGCCCCCGTGACCACTTCACTTTCCGGCACGGCCCGATGATACTTGGCCTCAATACCGAGCTTGAAGACATTGACGACGAGCCGGCGGCCGTCAAGATCCCCCGCCACGCCGACTTCAAGCCGGCTGGCGCGGGCCGCTATGAGGTGGATGGCAAGCTGCTCCAGCCGATGTGGGGCAAGGAAAACCTCGCCGGACCGCTGGACGCATTCCAGGTCCTGTTCCCAGAGTAGATTGCGCCGGTCGTCCGGCAACGCATGACCGAAATTGCCAAAAAGGAGAATCACGTTGAAGCACATGGCAGCAACTGGCGTTCTGGTCGCCTGCGTCGCCCTGCAGGCAGGCGCCGCGGACCGAACGGATATGGAACCACAGTTCCCGGTCGAGGACAGCTTCCCGGAGGAACTGCTGGCGCCCTACGATTTCGATGCTCCGGCGGGCCCGGCCTTTACTGACGCTCAAATCCCTGAGCAACTCGCCCGGGGCGCTACGCTCGAGGACCTCATCTACGCTGCCTACGAGTCAGGTCAGGACACGCTGGTCATTCCCCCGGGACACTATCGTTTGCGCGAAAGCGGCAGCGTTCCCCTCAAGAAAGACCGTCACCGTTCCAACGGAACCTCTGCCATGGCCGGTGCGCAGATCCGCCTGCAGGGGTTGCGCAGGCCCGATGACAGGCCTCTACACATCATCGGTCGCGGCGTGACCATCTGGTTCACCCCTACCGGTATTCCCCGCCACCATGTGAACTTCGGGATTCATCTGGACGACTGCGCCAATATCATCTTTGACGGCTTCACCTTTGACGCCGCGCGTCCCACGACCTTCGGAGGCAAAGTCACGAAGATAGATGCGGAGAACCGACGTGTTGAACTGCAACTGAGCAAAGCCTCCAGGACCAACCTGGCGCAGATAAACGACCATGGTGACCGCCCATGGGGCGTGCGGATCTTCCCCTTCAACAGGAAGGGCCGCTACATGACCGCGACCTACAAGATGTCCCCCGGCACGTGGGGGCCAGCCTATAATGCCGTCGGCAAGGTGGAGCCAAGCGACATAGCGGGGCGTGTTTGGGCCTATTTCATGGAGGAATGTAACGGTCAGAAGATTGACAAGAGCATGCTCGAGATCATGCAGACCCCCGAGTGGCGCAGCACCTACGGCCCGGACAACACCCTGTCTCCCGGGTGCTTTATTGCGGGCCAATGGGGAGTCAGCGTCCTCCTGGATGTGTACAACAGCCGTCGCATCACCCTTGCCAACATGACCAACTACCATCCAGCCTCCTTCTTTTCGTTCGAGAAAGGCTATGGCGACCACCGCATTGTGAACTGCAAGGGTCTTCCGCGTCCCGATACGTGCCGCCTCATGGGCGGTTACGCAAGCGGCAGGATAATGGACCTGGAGAAGGGGCCACTCATTGACCGCTTAATCCAGCACCATACCGAGGACGATGCCTACCACATTTGCGGCCATTACTATCCCCTTCCGGCCATGAACAGCAGGACCATGGAGCTTCAGACGCATGACGGCGCCGGTCTCAGGCCCGGTCTCACGGTTGATATCTATGACCCTGAGCGGCGATCCGCCCTCTATCGCGGTCTCAGAATCACAAAGGTTGTTTCCACAAGGTACCAGGGAAACACGGGCACCGTCATCGAAATCGACCAGCCGGTCAGCGTTCCTGCCGGGGCGAACGCCACGTTCCCGGGCCTTAACAATGACGGCTGGGTGATCCGGAACTCCTACTTCTTCCACTGTTACCAGCGCCTTCTCAACCAGGGCGGCCGGGACGCAGTCTTCGAGAACAATTACGTCGAAGGTCTCGGTGAAGCCTGCTGCTTCCCCAGCAGTTACGACGGAACGGAGGGCGGTCGCATTGACGGCGTTCGCGTCCGCGGCAACATCTTCATCGACTCAGGCATCGCCCCGGGTGGGGTCGCCATCCACGCGGCATCGCTCGGCCACTTCCTGGAGATGTCCCGGGGCATGACAATGCGGGACAACATCATCATCGGCCCCGGCATGCTCGGCATTTACTACAGCCGCGTCATCGGTGGGGAGGTCAGCGACAACATCATCGTGGACCCGCTGGCCCTGACCGCCACTTCCGTGCCCGGGTTCACGCGTCCTGACAAGGCAATGGTCATCGAGCAGAGCAGCGATGTCACAGCGCGGAACAACATCCTCATTGAACGCAGGGAATTCACGCGTCCGGAGCCCGACACGGGAGACCGGTTCGCCGACATCAGCGACGCAGCGAACCGAAATGTCGTCAGTGATGGAAACCGCTACATCCGTGACCCAGACGGCGGGCTGGTCGGCAGAATCCGGAAGATTATCGCCCAGCGTCGCAACACCGACGAAATGCGTAGAAGCATCTTCGAGGGGGTCCGTTAGCGGGGGCGGGCGAACCTTTGCTGTCCCGCACCAAAGGTCACGCTGACGACCGAGCGCAGAGGGACGCGAAGCGGGTTAGCTCATGTATCCAGCTGATTTGAATGGGCTTACGGGGCGCGCACTTGAAGCGCAGTCGGCTGGGGGACGTGCAGTACATGTTGCACATGTTCAACATGTGCTTTATGAGCGCTGGAATGCGGTTTCCCCTAAACCCAATGATAGCAAGTAATTAGCGCAGTGCCAACCACTTAGCTCCATTCAACTCTGCAGCACCTGCTGCTTCATGTACCACATGTTCTTCAGAAAAAGTGGCACACAAACTGCCACATCTCGACGATCCAGTTGCCCAACAAGGATACGCCCTGAATTCAGGGGGTTCGCAAATATACGCGGGCGGGTGTACCATGCCTTTCGCGGGTCGTTGGGCGCATACCTTGAGGGGGTGGGGGCATGGAACGGGCTCTCTTCGCGGTGCTGTCGTTGGCAATGCAGTGGTACCGCCCACGGTACAACACGCAGGTCCAGTTTCTCCAAGCGCAAATCCGCATCCTCCGCGCCCGCATCGACGCCGACCGCATCGTCCTCACGCCCAGGGAGAAATCCGAACTCCTCCGTCTGGGCCAGGCCCTCGACCACGACGTCCGCGAACGCCTCCACGTCGTCTGTCTGGAAACATACCGCAAGTGGGTCCGCCAGGCCAAACGCGGCGTTCCCTTCAGGCGCTCCGGCCGGCCGCGCATCGCCCTGGCCACGCGGAACCTCGTCCTGCGCCTCTCCAGGGAGAACGCGCGCCGGGGGTACCGGCGCATCGTGGGCGAGCTGAAAAAGCTCGGCATCCGCATCTGCCCCACCACGGTGCGCAAGATCCTCAAGGACTCGGACATGCACCCCGCGCCGGACAAGGCCTTCAAGAAGCCCGCCATGCCCTGGACAGACTTCGTGCACGCCCACATGGACGCGATGGTCGGCTGCGACTTCTTTACCAAGCGCATTTACACGCTGCGCGGCGTCTTCACCGCGTACGCGCTCGTGTTCATCCACCTCGGCTCGCGCAAGGTCTGCTGCAGTGCCGCGACGTTGAACCCGGACGAGGAGTGGGTGATGCAGCAGGCCCGCAACGCGCGCATGTGGCTCGACGACCTCGGCGTGGACCCCCGGTTTCTGATCCACGACCGCGACACCAAACTCACAAAGAAGTTCCGGGACTTCTGGAAAGACGAGGAAGGCGACCGGTGCATTAGAACACCACTTAAGGCCCCAAAAGCAAATGCATTTACGGAAACGTGGATCGAGGGGGCCAAAAGAGAGTGCCTGAACTGCTTCGTCTGCTTCGGCCTCGACCAACTCGACCACATCCTAACCACCTGGGTAAACTATTACAATTCTCGCCGCCCCCACCGAGGCCACGGCATTAATAACCAGGTCCTCGACGAGACATTCAAGCCTCAGTCTGAAGGCACCGTCCAGTGCAAACAGGAACTCGGTGGTATTATCAGGAGTTACTATCGTGAAGCTGCGTGATGCCTTTTCCGGAGCCGTGCTATAATCGAAAGCAGAAAGGGAGTCGCCGGATGAGAGTAAGGTCCACGTTGAAGACAGCTATTGGAAGCTTAATCGTCTTTCTTTCCCTGATTCAACAGGCGCACACACAGCCCGCCGTCAAATCACCGTCGGAAAGCTCCGGCACTTCGCGTCAGGTTGCGGTAACGTTTGACGACCTTCCGGTGGTCGGGGCCTGGGATCTCCCGATGATGCAGGAGGTGACCACCAAGCTACTGACCCAAACGAAGGACCTGGCCATGCCCACCATCGGGTTTGTCAATGAAGGGAAACTTGGAGAGCGTGGCATCGAGGCCGATGGTAGTGCCCTGTTGGAACTCTGGGTTCATGCCGGTCACGACCTTGGCAATCACACCTATTCTCATCCCAGTCTTTACGATATCCCCCTGGCCGATTTCAAAGAGGACGTGCTTCGCGGAGAGGTCGTGACCAAGCAACTGTTGGCAAAGCACGGCAAACAGATGCGCTACTTTCGTCACCCCTATCTCAACACGGGGCCGGACCTGAAGACGAAGACCGCGTTTGAGGAGTTCCTGGCGGAGCACGGTTACACGATCGCTCCGGTAACCATCGATAGTGACGAGTACATTTACGCGCTGGCCTACAATAAGACGTTGGCGGCGGGAGACCGCGACCTCGCGGCCAAGGTGGGCAAGGATTACGTTCGGTATATGGAGGAGATGTTTGTTTTCTACGAACAGCTTTCAAACGACCTCTTGGGGCGTGAACCGGCCCAGATTCTCCTTCTTCATGCGAACGCGCTGAACGCGGATTATCTGGATGAGCTTGCCGGCATGATGCGGGAACGTGGATATGCGTTCACCTCGTTGGAGACGGCGTTAAAGGATTCAGCCCATGCATTGCCGGAACACTATGCGGGCCGGCGCGGCCTGTCCTGGTTGCAGCGGTGGTGGGTAACGCAGGGCAATGAGCAGCGCGAAGAACCGAATGTACCAGAGTGGGTGATGAAGGTCGCTTATCCTGGCCGCTGAACGGGCGGCCCCATCCGGGTGCTTGCGGGCACGGCGCGCCCCGGGTTACATTCGGTCCGTCGAATCCATTCGCAAAGCACTTCGCGGCGCCTTCCAGAGACTACAGACGAGAAAGGCAGATGTAATGAAGACGCGACTGGCGATTGTCTCGCTCGCCATGGT
Organism: uncultured Nitrospiraceae bacterium; assembly: GCA_964493915.1. Taxonomy (GTDB): domain Bacteria; phylum Hydrogenedentota; class Hydrogenedentia; order Hydrogenedentales; family SLHB01; genus CAZBQH01. The sequence goes on along the minus strand of CAZBQH010000170.1, from coordinate 4,292 downwards.
GCATGGCATATTAGCGGCCCCGGCACAGGAGAAAGGACTCTTGTTCGCCCATCGAGGCGGCGCGCGCGAATTCGACGAGAACACACTCGATGCGTTTCGATCGTCCTACGAAAAAGGGCTGCGCGGCTTCGAGACCGACGTTCGCATGACCAAGGACGGCGAACTGGTCATCCTGCACGACGACAACCTTGAGCGCACGTACAACGCGACGGGGCACGTGGAAGACAAGACCGCCGCCGAGTTGCGGACCGTCACCAGCAAGAAAACGGGCCAACCCTTCCTGTTCCTGGAGGAACTGCTGTCCTACTTCGACGACAGACCCGGCGTGTACCTCGAACTGGAGATGAAGACCGGCAACAAAACGTTGTATCCGGATGCCCATCTCAATGAGTATTGCCGGAAGCTCCACGAGGCCGTCCAGGCACACAGGCCGAAGGACTCCGTCTACGTCTGCACATCCTTTGACGAGCGGCCCCTGACGGTCATCAGAACGCTGGATGCCGATGCGGATCTGCTGCTCATCAGCGACGGGCCCTGTTGCCCGGAACTCATGAAGCGGGCTCAGAACCTCGGCGTCAAGCGATTCGGCTGCCGAATCGAACAGACATCGCGGGCTGCCGTGCAGGCTGCCCAGGAAGAAGGATTCCTCGTAAGTGTTTGGCCGGGACAGAGCCTACAGGACTACCATCTTGCCGTCGGCCTGGGGGTGGACGCCATCTGCAGCGACATTCCGGTTGCGATCCAAGCCTGGAAAGCAAAGCACGAGTGAGGAATCTGATCGAGATCAGGTTGTCAGGTTCCCGCAAGAACGGGATAGTCCACCATGGGACTTTCGCCGCCCTCATAGACGATGGAAATGGGTCTGCCTTCGGGTGTGGGCCGAATTCATATTGAGAAGGACTCTTTTGGGCTCATCCCCCGGGATGGCGCTCGCAAGAGCGGCAGGGTGAGGGCATGGCTCGCCGTCAATCGCCGGCGAACTCGTGCCTCTTCCAGTTTCATGGGAGACGATAGTTCTTACGAATGACTGCTAAGGAAACGATAGCGGGGAGGGGCTCTGGATAGCCAACGTATCAATCAAGAGGGACAATCGCCCCCATAGTCCGCCACCCGCAAGTACGGCTGTCTTGCCACGACCGAAGCCTGCCCCGCCAGCGGCCGATGCGCAGATCGGCCCTACCAAGGGGGCCGACCCTCCATCTATGTTACCGGCGGGAAGCGGGGGGATCTCTGGTAGGGACAATCTCCGCATTGTCCGCCCCCGCCGTTGCTGAGCTTGGGCTGAGCAGGACTGGAGTAGTCAGTTTTTGCTTAAGGGGCTCGCCAGAACCCGCACTAGTATTCGTTGCGTGTACCACCCGCATTAATGAATGCCGACGAGAAAGCTACAGAGGCAGGAACTCGATGCCCCTGTCCTTGATCTTGAACTGGCGGGCACGAATGACGCTGCCACCTCCCTCGGTGTAGTAGACGATGAGAATGCTCTTATCCTTCAGCTCGACGGTCGCAGCGTATGCACCAATGCACGAATCGATCAAATACGGCCCGTGCCAGGTTTTCGTGTCGTCGTCGCTGATGTGGATCGATGTCATCGGCAGGCGGTGGCTGAGAATGATCTTGTTGTCACTCAGGCGATTTGAATGCGGTGCATGTGCCGAGAAGCCAGCTTTCTTCGCTTTCGACCATGACTTTCCCTGATCATCACTGATAGCATAGTACATATCACTGGTAAATGAACGCATGGCTGCGTACAATCGACCGTCAGCAAGGCTGATGATGTCGGTTTCGGCATTGAGCCCAACCCCTTGCGGCGCTTTGATTTGAACGGGTTCTTCCCAAGTCCGGCCGGCATCGGTCGACCGAGCAGGCTTGATCTCCCCACTTCCCGCTGGAGCGAGCACTCGTCAAGGTTGAGCGAAGCTCAGGTTCGTGCAAGGGATACCACCGAGTTCCAGAAGTCACTCGCATCCCGCTATTTGGACTATGACCCACGGCAGTCGCCGTGCGACTCGGTCCTTGTCCTTCTTAGCGATCTACCCAGCCGGGGCTGATACCGCTACGGAGGAAGCGCGCACCACCAGTTCCGGCTCCACCATGTGGCGCTGAAGGGGCATGTCTGGGTTCTTCATACGGTTACGCAGAAAGTGCCAGGAGACCCGGCACATCTCCGCGAGCGGTGTTCGCAGGGTGCTGAGAGAAGGGGCGTTCAACGACGCCTCCTCAATATCGTCGCATCCCACTACCCGCACATGGCGTGGCACAGAATTCCCAGTCTCTCGGAGCGCCTGGATGGCCGTGAGTGCGCAGGCGTCGTTGTAGCAGAAAATCCCCTCCGGGCAGCCGTGACGGCGGATGTGTTCCAGCAACGCGGAACGGACAATACTCCCGATGTTCCTGCTGAATGTGATGAACTCAGGCTCCAGGCCGCACCTGGTGGTCCCTGAGAGATACCCCTCGTACCGGGACGACTTGAGACGGAGCTCAGCCTCATAATCTGCTGGGCAAAGGTACGCGATGCGCCGGCAGCCCTGCGCATGCAGATGGACAACCGCCGTTTCTGTCCCTTTGCTGAGGGCTATCCCGACATGGTCCGTATCCGGGCAGCACTCGTGCCCCATGCTGACGATCGGCTTGTGAACCGGGCCAACACGCTCAAGGAAACCGCTGAGCCAGTCGTGTCCGCCCTCTACAAGGACGCCGTCGGTGGACCAGCGAAGCAGGCGGATGAGGCGTTCGTTGTCGAAGGCGCCCGGGCGAAGGTCCGAGACCATGAGTTCGTAGCCGTCGGAAAGCGCCACGTCCTCCAAGTGTTCAATAACCGTCACTGTGTACGAATCCGAGACCAGCGGGAACCAGAGCGACACGTTCCACGTCCGGCCCGTTGCCAGCGTTCTCGCCGCGCGGTTGGGTTCGTAGCCTAGTTCCCGCGCCTTGCGCAGCACATTCTCACGTGTCGCCTCATGCACGGATGGATGGTCATTGAACGCCCGGGAAACGGTACCCACGGACAGGCCGATCGCCTCGGAGAACTCCTTGATACTCAGTCGTTTGGGCATGAAATGCAGCGCCTCCTGCGCGCTCATTCGCAAGCCTTTGATATGTTCTGGCCATTCTAAGCCCCTCTCGCGTCGGATTCAAGCAGGCTGCCGTCCAATCTACGCAGAACTGCTTCCTGATGTGCTGCTTTTCTTCTTGAATTAGCAAGCGCTTGCGTTTATACTGTGTTTCAGCGGCCGACCCTAAGAATTCAGCAAGTCAGGACCCGGCAACGAGGCGCAGAAGGGGAAAGTGGGTGTCAACGCGCAGAAAGGAGGGCTGAGCAGGCATTCGTTATCCGCACCGGGCAGTTCTGATCAAGAAAACGTCGTTAGCATGGGTGAAAAGATATGCGAGCTTGAAAGGGTTGCGAAATGAAACAGAGAAAAGGTTTCACACTGATCGAGCTGTTGGTCGTCATTGCGATCATCGGCATACTGGCAGCCATTCTGCTGCCGGCCTTGGCGCGTGCGCGTGAGGCGGCGCGCCGAGCATCATGCGCGAATAATCTCAAACAGTTCGGGCTGATTTTCAAGATGTACGCCAACGAGTCCAAGGGAGTGTTCCCGTGTGGGAGTAAGTGGACCATCCACGGCAACGGGGGCCTGAACGGCGTGGACGCCGAAGGTCTCTACCCTGAGTACTGGACCGACCCGAACATCATGATTTGCCCGTCAGACCCACGTGACGACAGTTCGACGTGGTTCCCCCAGGGCTACGGGATCGAGGAAGATATCGTGGCGCAACTCCGGGGAATGGAAGGGAGCACGGACGCGTGCCGTCGCACACGGTGGGCGCTGCTCTCGCACCCGGTGTCCTATATGTACTGCCCGTGGGTAACGTCAACACAATCGCAGTTCTTCGACGCCATGTGGGGTGCGCGTTGGCAGGCATGGTGGTTCATGGTCACCTATCCCGACAGCCTTGAGTTCGCGCACCAGCCGGACATCACGAACTGTGGCGGCCCCGCGGCCTGGACGCAGGTCGTGAAGTTCGGCGGGTTGCGCTGCGTGGACCTGGACGGTTTCTCGGCCCGTGGCGGCGACGGCTTCTGGCGGGATGACGACAGCGTAACGATTCTGCCTCACACGTACATCCGCACAAAGGAAGGTGTGGAGCGCTTCTTCATCACGGACATCAACAACCCGGCTGCCGGCGCCAAGGCGCAAAGCAACATCCCGGTCATGCTGGACGCTTTTGGCCAGGGCTCGGCCACCTTCGACGAGGTGACCAACCTGCTGCGGTTCAACCATGTG